>JBGAOI010000240.1:0-9774 GCA_044221885.1 Polyangium sp. (in: bacteria) | reverse complement strand
GTATGCCGGGATGATGTTGTGCACGGTTGAGCGACGAAGTTCCTTTTGGTTGGCGAGTCTTTTTGCCTCCATTGTCGGGTGTGGTGGGGCGGGGTCGTCCGATCATCATTACGTGCCGCCGAAATTGCCTCCCATGGACGTCGCGGAGGAGGTTTTGCCGACAAAAGCGCCCGTTGTTGGTACAACAGCTCCGACAAACCCTGCGCCGGCAGCGTCGACGGCAAGGGTCGAGCCTGTGCCGGCCGTTCCCACTGCCGCTGTGTCCCAGAAAGAGCCGGGTCGGGCTTCCGGGCCATGTCCGTCTACGACCGATCAAGCACCGCATATTTTAGCGCAAGCGTTGGCAGCGGAGAAAACGACGACCGATCCTGGGCCGCATCGAGCGATTGCCGAAGCCATTCGCATGCGTCTCGATACGCTGTTTCAGCATGGATGTCACCGTCGTCTCAATGATGAACAGCTCCTCGAAGAAATCGTCAAAATGGCGGATGATCCAAAAGAATTCCGGGAGCGCCTCCAAATCAACAATCTGGGAGATTTGGGGCTGACGGCGTCGTACGGAACGTATTGGGCGGGTTTTTATGTTTATTACCAATGGCACGATGGAATGGTTCGCACGCGTATTCTCGTGACGGGCGAACATGGTGACCTTGACAAACAGTTTTTGCTCATGACAGCTCGGGTCGCCAAATTGCCGAATTATCCCGAGCCGGTATTGGTTCTTGGCAATACGCATCCGTGGATGTCGTCATGTTGGCGGGCAATGCGTATTCGCGTATTGGCACCCAGTGGCGATCCGCTCAATCCCAAGGTGCTTTTGAACCGGCCGGCCGATGGCCGTTGGTGCGAGGGTATTGCCAGCGAAGTCAAAGACGATACGGTCAGCTTCACGTATGATAATTTTGGTGGTCCGTGGAGTTTTGGTCTGGTTCAGCGGACGTATACCTTCACATTTCAATTCGATGGCGCTGCATTCGTCGAACGTTTTGGATTTGCGCCGAAACTGGAATACTTGCCGGAAGATTGGCTCATGCGGGAGTGGAATCTGTCGCAAGAAGCCACGATTGAAAGTGCGCGTGAACGATTGCAACCGGTGCATGAAAAGATGCACAAGGCCCTCGTTGCGTCAGAAAAAACGAGCCGCGGTGAGGATGAATATACGCTCGAGCTATTTCCGGTTTCGGATATCGAGCGGCGGGTGGCCCTTTATTGCGTGCATCGCGATACACAAAAGCCCTGTAAACAATGGCCGACGCCTGTGGATTTTTTCATCGAACGTCAGGACAAAAAGTGGTACGTCAAGGACGTCGTACCTCGTGTGAAAAAGTAGTGGGTTGACCGCTGCACGCGGGCTTCCGATCTGTGGGATCCTTGCGGTTGTCATCGCCGGTGGACGGGTGGAAAAAAGTTGTTTGCACCTGTTGACAACTCGATCTTTGGACTTACGTTGGAGGTCCTCATGACCACCGCGGCGTCTATCCATCTTGCCCGAGCCAGCAAAGCAGCCCGCCTGTTGAAGGAAGCCGGCTCGCAAGAAGAAGCCGCCCTGTTGCTCGATGCCGGCATGAGCGAGCTCAACGCCGCGTTGGGTGCCGCACCGAAAGCCATTGCCGAGCGTGTGCAGCAATTGGTCAATGAAATTGCGCGTCAAATGCTCAGCGTGGTGAACGAAGACGCCGTTGTCGACGCGCTCGAATCTGCCCAAGCCTGAAGACCTTTCGCCCCAACCCTCGTCGTGCACGTTTCCATCCATTGGGATGGAAAAACGTTGTGACAGGGGAGCCGTAGTAGTATTCGTTGTTGCAGAACGGTCCACAACGTAAGGGACCATAGCAAAACATTGGATTATTTATTTCGGTATTTGGTGGAAGACTGTCAAAATTTAAGGGATTGTATGACGACGCGTATGGCGATAGGATTCGTATTGCCATGGCCAGTGCACCTGCGAGTGAATCCCCCGTTGCATCCGAGATTTACAAGGTCGGGTTGCATTCTGTTACTGCTGAGTCGCCTCGAGTGCTCGTCATCAAGCTTGTTGGCGAGCTTCATGGCAACGAATTGGCGCTCATCATGAAGCGCCAAGACGAATGGTCACGGGAGAAGGGGCGGTACTTCGTGTTGGCGAGTTTGCGGGAACTCACGGGGGTAGCGCGCGATGCTCGTCCGGTACTGAAGGAACACTTGTGGTCGGAACATCCGGCAGAGTTGGTCATTGCGTATGGGGCGAGTTTCGCTGTGCGAACGATTGGCGAAATGGTCGTTCGTGCGCGCCGCGCGCTCAATGCTACGGATCCGGTTCCGACGAAGTTCGTGGCGACAGAAAATGACGCTCGCAAGCTTTTGGCTTCGTTGCTTGATAAAGGCATTTCGTAAGGTAAAACAAAAACCTTTCGGTGGGGTCATTCGGGCAGAATGACGAATTCGATGCGTCGATTCGTGCGTCGCCCCTCCACTTCCGGCGGATGCGAAATCGGTCTTTCTTCTCCAAAACCACGCGCGACGAGGCGATTGGGGTCGATTCCTTTGCCGACGAGACTGGCTTTGACCGAATCTGCGCGTTGTTGCGTGAGCACTTCGTTAAATTGCCGTGAGCCGCGTCCATCTGAATGAGAACCGATTTCAATTCGTAGAGACGGATCATCAAACAAGAGAGTGGCCACCGCCTGAAGCGTTGCTTCGCTTTCCACGTGAATCACAGGGCTGTTGAATTGAAAATGAATGGGAGATGCCGTTTTGATTTGGCAATCGGAGATCCACGCCAATGCTCCAATGGCGGGATCTTGGCGCTGCGTATACCTGCAACGAGGTTGTGGTGCCGTGAATGGGTGACTTGAACGAACTTCTGGGATAACCTCGTTTGTCGTGTCCAAGGCGTTTGTTGTTGTGGCTCGTGGAGAAGCTCCAATGGTGATGACCTGCGAATCGTTTACTCGAGCAGCAGCGCTGTTTTCCGTGGACGCGCCACATCCCGAGGTTGTCGATAACAAAACGATCCCGTACACGTTCCACGATCGCATCGTTGGAGAATACGCCGAATGGACGAACGCGGCGAGTTTTTTTGTTTGGCGCGCGTGCTTGTCTCGTGGCACAGAGGGCGCCCCGAAAAGAGGCATGAGATGGGTTGGAATTTTGGGTGTTTGATTGTCGATGCGGATGTCGTGACGAAAGTGAGCGAATGGCTCGAACCCGAGCGGCGGCAATTCATGACGGGCCACGAAACGCCAGAAGAGGCGCAAAGCAAGCGGCTCATCGACGTGGGGACTCTTGTTTTTCAGGAGCTCGACCTTCCGGCGGCTCCCGATGATGCTCCGATCACGTTTTCGGATGCAAGCAGTCGTTACTTCGATGGTTACGCGGCGGGGATCGTCGAGGGCAAGACGGTGCTCGTGGGTCGCCGGTTTGGATTGGATCAAGAGTCGCCGAATCTCGTGGACGCGTACGCGCGTTTGTCCCAAAAATTCGGGCCCGTGTATGCATTTTGGTGCAATGATGCGTCGGACACATACATGTTTTCGGTGTTTCGCGAAGGACAACGAATTCGGTTTTTCGGGACGGGTCCGGGCATTGACGAAAACCATGGTGAGCGGCTTATGGGCGAGGCGGGCGATGATGAAATGCACGGGCATGATCGATTGATGGCGCTTCTCGAGGCGTCGTCCGGATGTACGTTTGGCGAATTGGATGAACTCACGTTGGAAAGGTTTTCGCCATGTTGAACCAGCGTGCCCGAGGTTTGAACCGATCTTGATATTGCAACGTAGCGGGTCTGCTTCAGAAGAATTCTATGCCGGAATCCTTGGATAAAGCCGCCTTTCGCCCAATTGCGTCCAACGAACGTATCGTCGTTATCGATGTCTTGCGCGGATTTGCGCTATTGGGGATTGCGATCATCAACATGAGTTGGTTTTCGTTGCCCAACGGGCACGAAACGTTCGAGCCGCGACCTTTTCAAGAAGCGTACAACAAAGCGGCCGGATTCTTGGCGCTTTTGATATTTGCCGGAAAAGCCAATTCGATTTTTTCATTCCTTTTTGGCCTCGGCTTGACGATTCAAATCCAACGAGCCGAAGCGAAAGGCCAAGACTTCAAGCGCATTTACGTGCGACGTATGGCCATATTGTTCGTCATTGGCCTGCTGCATACGGTCTTTTTATGGCATGGCGACGTTCTTCATGATTATGCCGTGCTTGGATTGGTCCTTCTGGTGGTGCGAAATGCGCCCAAAGGGTGGATTTTTGGAATGATCGCCCTGACGTACTTCGTGCCGTTGCTCCGGGGCCTCGTTCCGCTTTTCACGCACGAGTCGGCGACGATTCCGGTGGCTGAGGTCGCAGCGCGGGCGCATTTGGATATGCGGATTTTTCAAACGGGCACGTATTGGGAGCAAGTGGCGGCACGTCTTTATCAATTGCGGGTCATGCACATCGTCAATGCGTGGAATGCGCAAGGTGAGCCCATTTTTGCCATGCAGCTCATGACGACGATACTTTTGGGGCTCTACGCTGGCCGTGAAAAACTATTGTCGAATGTCGAAGAAAATGTGCCTCGAATTCGCCAAATCACATTGTGGACGTTCGTGCTCGGGGCGGCGTGTGCCCTTGGAGCGAGCGTATTTTACATGGGGCTCAAACCTCAGGATACCGTGTCGTTTGGTGAGGTCATGTTTAATGTGTTGCTCCACTTGAATCGACCGCTTTTGTGCATTGCGTACATTGGCCTCATCGTGCTTTTGCTTCGAAAACCCGGGCCGCGCAAGATTTTGCGAATGTTTGCGCCCGCTGGCAGCATGCCATTGACCAATTACATCATGCAATCGGTCATGGCGACGACGCTTTTCTACAGCTATGGTTTTGGGCTCTTCGGGCGAGTGGGTACGCTTGCGGGCGTGGGTATTTCCGTGGGTATTTTTGTCGTTCAAGCCATCATGAGTTCTTGGTGGAGCACGCGATTTCATTACGGACCACTCGAATGGCTTTGGCGAGTTGCGTCCTATGGCGCTCGCCCTCCTTTTCGTCGGACGGCGCGAGATGCGGCAGCGGATTGATTCGACAAACTCGTTTCAGCAGTCAATCCGTGGGTGCGAAAGGTTAGCGAATGCTTTTTCCGTTCCATTCGTACATGCACCAGCACATCGAAGTGCTTGCCGCAAAATCATAACGAAGGTCGAAAACGTCCTTGGATACGATCCGCACGGCAAACGCCTGTTCGTCGCGTGAATCTTCGGCATCCGGGCGACCTGGCGTGAGCGTATAGTCTTGTTTGAGTTTGTCGGCGGGCCACGATTGATCGGCGAGTTGCCACAATCGCGTCAAAATGTGAGCTTTTTGGGCGGTAAGGTCCGAACCCAAACGCGTCTGATCTTGCGAAGTGATGAGCGCATGTTGTTTTCGTGTTCCGTCGGCTCGAGTTTCCACGAGGTAAAACGAGCGGCAATCGTCGCACGCGTCGCTCGTGTAGCCTCCTTCGGCGGACCAAAACGATGTCCCAGATCGACCCAATCCAATCCAGATGCCCGTTTGCTGGGCGCGAATGAACGTGTCGGCGACGAAGCGCGCAATGGGACCTTTTTGGGGCGTCCATTGCGCAATGGTCACATCGCGTTGACACATGCCGGAATACTCGACGGACGCGGCGGATGCAGTGGACGCATCGGTCATTGCGGCCAAAACCAGTGCAGAAAGGACGGTCCAACGGATGATGATTCGCGACAGAACCATGGTGGTCACCGTGCCGCAACGCCTGACGTGGGCCAACTATTCCGTGGGTGAGTCGAAAGCCCCTTTGCAAAAGCCGCAGAGTGCTGTATTTGCTGGAAAGAATACGCTTGCGGGAGGAAACAAAGTCATGAAACGTCAACAAATGTTGGGTGTACTTTTTTCAACATGTGCTCTCGTCGTGGGCTGTTCGGATGACACGGGGAGCTTGTTTGGACAAACAAGTTCGTCTTCTTCGGGCGCTGGTGGAGCGGGTGGGGCGGGAGGTTCTGGGGGCGGGAAGGTCGACACGCCGCCGGAATACGATTTGTTGTACGATATGGGAAAAATCAATGAATTCACCATCACGTTCACCGCTGCGAACTGGATGGCGCTCGAAGCAGATCGCGTCAAGAACGAGATGTTGCCTTTTAATCAGCGCGACTTCACGTATGTCCCCTGCACAGTGACGTTTAATGGCGAAACATGGACGCAGGTGGCGATTCGCTACAAGGGCAATTCTTCGTTTAATATCCCTGGGCCGAAAAATTCATTCAAACTCGATATCAATGAGCTTGTGGCGGGTCAAAACATCCATGGTATCAAAAAGATGAACTTCAACAATGGGTTCAAGGATCCCACGATGCTTCGCGAATGCATGTCGCTCGAAATGTACCGCAACGCGGGCGTACCTGCGCCTCGTTGTGCATACGCGCGAATCAATTACGATTTGGGTGACGGTCAAGGACCGCGATATTGGGGGCTTTTCACGAATATCGAACAAGTCGACAAGACATTCCTCACTGATCGCTTCACGACGGAATTCAACGACGGAAATTTGTACAAACCCGACGGCCCAGGCTCGGACCTGTCTTCGTTTTCGGCAACGACGTTCGAGAAAAAGACGAACGAAGCCGCGGCTGATTACACGGACATCAGCGCCCTCATCGATTTGCTCAAGACGCTCAACGACCCGGCTTCCATCAAGACAAACCTCGAGCCGGTCTTCAACGTGGACAGTTTCCTTCGTTTCTTGGCGATCAACAACATTTTGACGAATTGGGATTCGTATCCAGGAACGGGACACAACTACTACCTCTACAACAATCCCAAAAACAAAGGCACCACGGCGAAGGATTATTGGGAATACATCGTTTGGGATGCGAATGAGGCATTTGGAAACTTCATTCCCATGGGAAAAACTGCCACCGACAACCTTTCATGGCCATGGGATCAACCTTTTGCAATGAACCAAAAAGTGCTCATTTCCAAAATTCTGCTCGTTCCAGAATGGCGAACGCAGCTTGGGGAGTATATGAAGCAGAACTTGAAAGACCCCAAGGTATTCGAACCGATGGCCGCGCAATCGCGTGCGGATGAGCTGCACAAGTTCATGAGCGATGCAGTTCATCAGGACAAAAACTACCTCTTTCCGACGGCGAATCCTGATCTTTTCATGCAAGGATTGACGCAAGACGTTCAAGGCGGGCCGCAAGGGGCCATCTTGGCGTTCAAACCGTACATTTCGGGTCGAGCGATGTTTTTGAATGGGTCCATTCCGTAGTGTCAAAGTCATTGCGGATTCGTCGGTGTTTCATGAATCCGGTCTTCTGAGATGTCTTGGCCGCGGGATGACACGGGAATCGACCCAGTCTGGTGTCGCTTGCCCGCGTTCAAGTTCGCGCATGGCTTGCAAAGTGACTTGTATTCATGCTCCGGCTCGGATAGCGTGGCTCGAGCGCCGGCGTCGCGCGTGCTCGAGGAGTCACCCATGTCTTTTCTTCGTCGTTATCGCTCGTTGAATTCGAACCATTTCGTCGGCGCGTCGCTCGTTGTTGGCGCCTTGGCGTCTCTTGCGGCTCTTCCGATGGCATGCAGCGCGGATGGCAATCGGAAGGACCCCAATACAGGAGGCGGTGGTTCTTCCAATGGCGGTCAAGGGGGCATGGGCACAGGCGCAATCGGTCAAGGTGGTGACGGTGGCGATCCTTTGTTGACTGTAGGAAGCACGGGAAGCGGTTCGTCGTGTGCGATTCATTGTTCCGCAGACTTGCACGAAGTTCTCGATTGCAACAATACCGTGGTCAAGACCTGCCCCGAGGGACAAGGTTGCGAACCTGGTGGAACGTGTGTGGATGCGTGTAAAGCCGCAGAAGCAAACGGGAGCACGATTGGTTGTGATTTTTATGCGGTGCAACCTTCGGCCATTACGCAATCGCGCGGCACTTGTTATGCGGCGCTCCTGGCGAATACCTGGTCGTCGCCGATTTCCTTGCAGGTCGAATACGATGGGCAAATGCTCGATGCCTCGCAATTTGCGCGTATTCCGACCGGCAGCGGCGCGGCGTTGACGTACGAACCTCTTCCGAACGGTCAACTCGATCCGGGAAAAATCGCCGTTTTGTTCCTGGCTCAAGCGCCGGGAGCCATGCCGGCGTGCCCGAGCCCCGCAGCCATTGCAAAGGATACGTCGGTGGCCGGGACGGGTTTGTCCAAATCATTTCATATTCAATCAAGCGCGCCCGTTGTCGCGTACGACATGTTCCCCTACGGCGGTGCTCCGAGTTTCGTTGCGAGCGCGACGCTGCTGATTCCAACGCCGGCATGGGGAACGAATTACATTGCGGCCGACGCGTACGAACAAGAACCGCTGTTTTCGGGCATCAATGCCAGCCCCTTCATGCAGATCGTCGGCAAGGAGGACAATACGCAAGTCACGATTTTGCCTCGGGTCGATATCGTTGGCGGTCCCGGCGTTTCCATTGCGACCAAGGGGCAACCAGCAACGTATCTCGTCAATCGTGGTCAGGTATTGCAATTTCTCCAGCTCGAGGAACTCGCCGGAAGCCCGATTAGCTCTGACAAACCCATTGGCGTCTGGGGTGGCTCGGGGTGTATGAACATTCCGACGAGCAAATACGCGTGCGATTGCGGCCACCAGCAGATTTTGCCAGTCAAAGCATTGGGCAGCGAATACGTGGCTGCGCGTTATCGTGATCGCCAGGCCGGGAACAATGAAGATGTCTTATGGACCATCACCGGAGCCATCGACGGGACCAATCTGACGTATGACCCAGCGCCTCCAGCCGGTGCACCTACGATGCTCGTGGGCGGACAAATCGCCCGCTTTTCGTCAAAAGATTCGTTTGTCGTGAAAAGCCAGGATGCGGATCATCCTTTTGCCTTGGCCGGACACATGAGCGGGTGGACCAATCTCCCCGGCTCAAATCAAGGCGATCCGGAATATGTCATTACGATTCCGCCGGCACAGTACCTCAACCATTACTTGTTCTTGACGGATTCCACGTACAAAACGAGTCACCTCATATTTGTCCGTCAAAAGACGAAAGAGGGTGTATTCAAGCCGGTCAAGCTGGATTGTCTTGGCGAGGTGGCGAATTGGCAACCGATTGGTGCGTCGGGGCAATACGAATACGCGGGCGTGGATTTGGTGACGGGTGGGGCGCCTCAAGGTTCCTGCGACAATGGCGTGCACACGGCCGATAGCGATGCCCCCTTTGGCCTTACCGTGTGGGGTTGGGACTTTGCTGTGAGTTACGCCTATCCGGCGGGCATGAGCACCCAACCGATCAATACCGTGGTGATTCCACCCGTTCCAAAATGATCTCCATGAACGACTGAACATCCCCGTTGAGTTGTTGCGCACGGTCTTGTAAGCGAAGATTGGCTGAAATAGAGTGGCCAGATCTTCCAGTTCCGTATGCCCTTCACCACGATAGGATTGAACAATCATGCTTCGGAAAGTCTCCCGGATGCGAAGTATCCAGCCTGCACTCTTGCCCGTCCTTTTCATGATTTCGGCGTCTTGCGATTCGACCTCGCCCGAGTCGGCACGCAGCGCGCATCGATCAACGTCGAACGAATCGCAACTGCCCGACGACCTTCGGGCCGCGTTCATCCAGAGCGTGCAGGCAAACGCCGGTGACGACTACCGCGTGACGCGTGAGGCGACAGGCGAGACGAAATTCGAGCATCCTACGCAAAAGTTTGTCGCGACGATTGATCCTCGGTCGGTCCGCGTCACGTCGTCGTCACCTGCACCTTGGAAGTTTTCCCTTTC
>JBGAOI010000023.1:0-29415 GCA_044221885.1 Polyangium sp. (in: bacteria) | reverse complement strand
GGTGACGGCAAGCCGCTCGGCAAAAAAGAGCGAACCCAAGCCATCGATCCTGCCACCGAGCGGACGTTTACGGTGCGAAAGTCAATGGAAGCCACCTACGTCGACGATGGTTTGACGCTCGTCGCAACGTTTGCCACGCCCAATGCACGATTTGCCGAGATGGAAAATGTGCAATCGTTTGTCCAAGCATATCATCAAATCGAGCGTGATCATCGGGAAGAATATATCGATCGCACGTATACCAATGTGTTTGGTTTGCTGTTCGTCGTCCTCGTCTTGTTGGCCATGGGTGCGGGCCTTGTCGTGGCTCGCCCCGTGGCGCGAAAAATCGCCGCCCTTGGAGCCGCCATGCGGCCCGTTTCTGCGGGTGACTTGAGCGTCCGTGTGGACGTACAAGGCGAAGACGAAGTGGCGGACCTTGGACGCGCGTTTAATCGCATGCTCGAAGAATTGGAACGGAGCCGAGCGCGAATTGAATTTTTGCGACGCATTGGCGAATGGCAAAAAATCGCCCGCCACTTGGCCCACGAAATCAAAAATCCCTTGATGCCCATTCAATTGTCGGTGCAGGAATGCCATCGAAGGTATTCGGGAAATGACGCTGAGTATCGTCGAATCTTGCAAACGACACTCGAAGTCGTCGAAGAAGAAGTGGGCACGTTACGCCGGCTCGTGGGTGAGTTTTCCAGTTTTGCTCGATTGCCGCAAGCCGAGCTTGGCCAGGCAAACCTGGTCGAATTCATGCGCGACCAACGCGAACACTTTGCGTCGGCCCAAGGCCATGACGAACCGTCAAACCTCCTGGGACGTGTAACCTTGAAATTCGTCGTTCCGGACGAACCTTTGCCCACGCTGCTCGATCGCGAAATGCTGCACCGGGTTTTGGTCAATGTCGTGCAAAACGCGGCACAAGCGTTACGCGATGCCAAAGGGAAAAACCATCGCGGAAACTTGGGTACCATTCAAGTCTCCGTGCGTTCGGACGCGTTTGCGCACGTGATCGATGTCGATGACGACGGGCCGGGAATTGCGCCAGACGTACGCGAGCATATTTTCGATCCGTATGTGACGACGAAACACGATGGAACGGGGCTAGGTCTGACGATTGTCAAAAAAATCGTCGTGGATCACGGCGGGACGATTGACGCGTTGGTTTCGCCGCTCGGGGGCGCGCGTTTCGAGATTCGTTTGCCGCGGGAAGGAACTGCGGAATCCTTGGCGGCGCTCGAACGATCCGCACGTGCGGTGGCGAGCGATCCATCCAAGTCGAATTAACGTCAGGCGTGTGCCGGCGTCATCAATCGAAACACGTCGGCTTTGCCATCCACGCCAATGGGTTGAATCTGGAAGCGATCCACGAGGAGGCGTAGGACGTTTGGACTGATGAACGCCGGAAGTTTGGGGCCCAAACGAATACCTTTGACACCAAGGTGCAAGAGCGAAAGCAAGACCGCCACAGCTTTTTGCTCGAACCACGACAAAACGAGGGTCAAGGGAAGTTCGTTGACGCTGCATTTGAAAGCGTCCGCCAGCGTCAGAGCAATTTGAATGGCGCCATAAGCATCATTGCATTGCCCCATATCGAGCAATCGCGGAAGACCGGCCACGGTGCCATATTCATGATCTCGAATGCGGTATTTTCCGCAACCGAGCGTAAGAATGACGGCTTCTTCCGGCGCGTGATGCGCGAATTCGGTGTAATAATTGCGGCCTTGTTCGGCGCCGTCACATCCACCGATGACGAAGAAACGATTGATTTTACCTGATTTGACGGCTTCGACGACGGCACCAGCTTGTTCCAAAACCTTCGTGTAATGATGCCCAGTCATCGATTTGCGCAAGGGCGTGGGTTTCAAAGAACCAATGGCCAACGCTTGTTCGATGACCGGCGTGAAATCATTGCCATGTACACGACGCGCGCCGGGAATTCCCGTTTCGCGAATCGTATAAAGCCGATCGAGGTACGTATTGCTGTGCCGCGGAATGATGACGCAATTGGTGGTGGCAACAATAGGCCCGCCAAACTCTTCGAATTCATGGCGCTGCTTTTGCCAAGCTCCACCATAATGGCCCGCCAAATGCGGAAATGCCTTGAGCCGCGCGTACATGTGACCCGGCAGCATTTCGCCGTGGGTATACACCTTGACGCCACGCCCGGCGGATTGCTCGAGAATGTGCAATAAATCCACGAGGTCGTGTCCGGTCACGACAATCCCCGGACCCTCTTGAATTCCTTCCGTGATTTCCGTCGGCGACGCTTCCCCAAGCACTTCGAGATGCCCGTCATTGAGGAGTTTCATCGTTTTCAGATTCATGCGTCCGCATTCGAGCACCATCTCGAGCAACCCATGCTGATCGAAATTCACATTCGTCATCGTGGCAAAAAGCGCCTCTTCGATGAATGCTTCAACTTCTGGGTCGGTTTTTCCAAGGCGTCGAGCGTGGGCTTTATACGCTGCCATTCCTTTGAGGCCATACAAAAGAATTTTTTGCAGCGATTCCACGTCGGGATCTTTGCCGCAAACGCCGATTTCCGTGCAACCGGTGTTATGCGCCGTCTGCTCGCATTGTTCACAAAACATGGGCAACTGATGATTCGATGCGTGTTGCATGACTCCGATTCTCCGTCACTTCCGCGCGTAAAAGTAAAGAGGTTGAGACGTTCCTTCACTCAGCGTGAAATATCCTTGTCCGTTTGCAGCGAAGGTCAACGCTTCACCGTGCGTTTCATTTTGCAGCGGCAACGCGCACGGCGAAAACGCCAGCGCTTCAGCCACACTCTGCCCCGATTTACGCCACCAGAAATATGCCGAATCGTAGGTGCGAATGGCAATGCCCGCGCCATCGGGCATCATGTCGCCACCGGTCGCATTGGGATCTCCCTCGAGAGGTGCCGTGCCAAACTGCAGGGTCGTAACGAGCTCCAGCACCATGGGATTTGCGTTCGACAGGGGTGCCGCCGCACGAAATACGGTCGATTTTCCGCTGTCTGCTTTTACGACGACAAATACGTCACCAGAAAGCGGGTCGACGAACAATGTTTCGGCATCATGAGGTTTGTCAGGATAGACAAGTGTAAACGTTTCTTCACCACCAAGCGTCGTAACACTCGGCGTCCCCGTTACGGTGACTGTAGGTTCCGCAATACGAATGACATTGATGTTCGGACGAACCTTGTCGTTGTCTCCAATGTCACCAATATAGAGATAGTTTTCGCCGTTTTGCGGCCCTGGGCCTATCGCGACATCTTCCCAATCAGTCGCTGGAGCATTTCCAAGGTAATAAGCGCCGAGGTATTCACCAGCCGTGGAAATGGCGAAAATCCGGGCACCATCGCCGCTATCGTTGTGTGTGTAAAGCACGTTTGGATTCTTGCGACTCGCCGCAAGGCCGCTCGCTTCGGTGATGTCGGCATTCGTGACCGAGCCACACGAGCCGCCAACGTCAAATGTCGGGCAATTGGCGGTGTCGGCGTTTGGCGTGCCCGTGTTGCTTGCGGCCTGGCAATCGATGACCGCCGCGGGAGCGGCAGCGGTGCATCCGAGCGAGCCGGCGACAGCAATGATGACAAGCGTAGAAAGGAGCGGGGGTTTCGGCAACGTGTACCTCGGAAGAATCGAGATACTCCTTCGTACCGAAGAGGCGCGCAAGAATCAAGCATGTCCGGGCGTCAGCAGGAAACTCGCCACGCCCGAACCGTCCGCGGACCAAACCGCGCCAGAGTCAGCAGGCAATCCGTCCGACTTCCCCGTGGTGCAAGACGTTCCTGCCAAACCCGAGGCGATCATTTCTACTTTTTCCGCGGTGCGTCGAGCGAAATCTTCAGGAGCACGTCGTCCCGAATCAAGTCGTTCTTCTTACCTTCGATGACAATTCCGAAGTCCCGGCGATTGATGGAAAACTCGGCCTTGCCCGATGCTTTCTCCGGCGTAATCGTAATCGTCACGGGGAACGTGATGGACTTTTTCGTGCCTCGCAAATCCAGATCGCCTGTGACCGTGTGTGTTGCACCATTTTCACCGCCAGCTTTAATCGCCGTCGATACGAACGTGGCTTTCGGGAATTTCTCGACGTCGAAAAAGTCCGGCGCCTTGAGGTGTTTGTCGAGGTCAGCGGCATCTGTTTTCACGGACGTCGTGTCCACCTCGAAAGTCATCGACCCGCCTTCGGCTTTGCCATCGGCAAGCGTAATTTTACCGGTGAACTTCTCGAACTTGCCCTCGTGTTTTCCGGTGACCTTCGAACCGATGAAGCCAAACGTCGACGTGGCAGGATCGACATCGAGCGCTTCCATTTTGGCGGGAGCAGCAGCTGCGGGCGCAGGTGCAGGCGCCGCTGAAGGAGTCGAAGAACCCGGTGCTTTGGCTTCGGTTTTCGGTGCTTCGACGGTGGCTTTCGGTTTGTCCTTTGCCGGATCCTCGCACGCAGCAAGCGACAAAACGAGCGGCAACGAAGCAGCGACAAACGCGTAACGCAGGCTTTTCATGAGAGTCAGGTTCCTTTCGTCCAAACTGTCGCGCCTACCATGGTCCAAAAAGTTCGACTTGATTAGTAGCGTGTCTCAGGGAAGACTGTTCGCCTAGGCGAACAATCATGAACGCGATGCTCGATGATGTGGTTTCGATGGCCGTGTTTGCCCGCGTCGTTCAAGCGGGTTCATTCACGGGTGCGGCAACGATGTTGGGTTTGTCCAAGTCTGTCGTGAGCACACGCATTTCAGACTTGGAAGCGCGCCTTGGCGTGCGATTGCTCCACCGAACGACGCGACGTTTGTCCCTCACGCCCGACGGTGCACACTTGCACGAACGCTGTTTACGCTTGATCGCCGCTGCGGATGAAGCGCGCGAGGCGCTCGACAGTGCTTTTCGGGAACCGGATGGTGTGGTGCGCATGAGTGTGCCGGTGGGCATGGGTCTTTGGCATTTGCCAAGACTCGTGCGTGAACTTCACGAGCTTCACCCGCGGCTCATCCTGGATATTTCGCTTTCGGATCACCACGTGGATCTCGTTGCGGACGGGTTCGATTTGGCCGTACGTGTAGCCGAAAAACTCGAACCTTCGACCTTGGTCGCTCGACGTATTGGCCGCGAGCGCATGGTCGTATGTGCGTCACCCAGTTATCTGGCTCGGCACAAAGAACCGAAAACGCCTGAAGACTTGGCGCAACATGATTGTTTGCGCATGTCGTTGCTGAGCCGGACATGGACGTTTCGATTGGGCAGACAAACCCACAAGGTGGCCATTTCGGGGAGTTTGATTACGGACAACATCGTCATGTTGCGTCAAGCAACACTCGATGGCATCGGGCTTTCGCGATTGCCTATGTCGGTCGCGTTGGAAGACATCCAAGCGAAACGATTGCATCAAGTTTTACGAGACTATACAATGGGCGAACCGAGCGTTTTTATCGTGCACCCGTATGGGAAACAGATGCCCACGAAGGTCCGCGCGGTCATCGACGGATTGATCAAGCTTTTCGAACGCTGAGGCCACGCGTTTGTCCCTTGCATTACGTCATCGATACTTGAAGCGAAACGAGTTTGGTCCGATTGGACACCCATTGTGTGCCGACTTCTTTGAAGCCGAATTTGTCGTGAAAACGGCGCGATGGCTCATTGGGCGGAATGACATTGTATTCGCACGTAATCATAGGCACGCCGTTTGCCCGTGCATACGCGAATAGATCCGTGTAGAGAAGTGACCCCAATTTGTTTCCGCCAAAAGAAGACGCGACGACGATACGATCCACATAGACAAACATCGAATGCCTGGCGACAAACCACAAAAAATTCTCGCTGGCATAAGGAGCATCGTGAGGCATCGCCAATAAAAACGCGGCAATCGTACCCTCCACGGATGCAACTTTGTGATAACAGGACAAACGATCGAGGTGCCGAAGTCGTTCAAGGTCCATCACACTCGTATGCTGAACCTCGGCCTCGTTCAGACGCACGATGGCTTCAAAATCCGCTTCTTGTGCGCTACGAAGACAAACGCCGTTCATGTAACCTCTGCGATTCTCACCGTTCAAAACGACCGGCTCATTCCAACGGCTCGACGAGGTGCGCCCGATTTACCGGAGCAGCAAATGGTTCGGGCCAATATTCGACGATTCGGGTCACTTGGCCTCGAAAAACCGTAAAAAACGAAATGGCTCGGGCTGCTTGAACTCCGTCCGTCACGGTAACATCCGTGACTGCATCAACGTCATTGCCGACAAGTCGATGCACGGTGAATATCCATGGTCCATGAGCGGGATATTCGCGATTCATGCGGGCAAAGTTTTCGGACCCTCGAATGCGTTCTTTGCTTTGCGGCCATTCGAGGACAAACTCGGGCGCCAAAACGGACCGGACGGAATCGAAGTCATTCGTCGCCATGAGACGCCAGAACTCATGGGCAACATCGAGTGCGGTGGGGTGGGACATGGCTTGTCTCTTGCGCGTGGGAGGGCCCATCGTATCACGAACGAGGCGCGAGATGCCATGTTCTCGAGTATGGAACTGCGCCGGCTGAAATTGGGGGGGTTTGGGGGCACTGCCCCCTATCGTAAATAGGCTGAGGGAAACTGCCGAAAGACGCGAAGCGTCTTGTCGGAATGTTTTCCTGCCTGGGGTTGCGAGGCCGTCTCAAAATTCGCGACGACATCGAGCGCAGACGGGCCAAAGTGTCAATTTGACAGAACGTGTTGGCGGTGATCGGACAATCTGACGAGGAATAAAACCGAACCTATCGCAAATCCCGCGGGTTTTGGTGGATCCGATGTTGGCCCGAAGCTTGCGATAGAGGTTGGCATGAACCAAAAAGCCCATGCCAAGAACGTCGAGAAGGATTCACGCAGTGGAAAGACCGTGCTCGTCATTGGCGGCAACGGCGGGCTTTCCAATCGATACCGCGATGTCGCGGAGAGTCACGGATTGTCATTGCGGCATTATGAACAAAAGGTGCCGCCGGGAGCGCGACGTGATGCGGGTAAAGTCGCGCTGGTCGTGGTGATGGTGAATATGGTCTCGCATGCATTGCGGGATCAAGTTGCCAATTTGGGCCTCGATGGCGCGCCCATCATGTATTTGCGTAGTGCTTCGATTTCGGCGCTTCGAGGCGCAATCGAACAATTCGCAGCGTGACGTTGGTTTGGAATTCATTCGAGTTGGAAACGTTTTTCCTTTACATCGCGCGTTTACATGATGCATCCTCGGGGGCGAGGGCATTTCCATGGGCAGCGCGGGCATTTGTTTTCAACTCGAACGTGCGAGCAACGCAGCAACGGACGGGCGACTACGAACAACGACGCTGAATACACTGTTCCAGGTTTGGTCGGGGCGAAGGCACGCATTGCTTCCTTATGAATGGAAGCGTTTTGCAGCCGATTGGATCGGCCTGGGTGAAGATTCCCTGCTGACCATCGAAGCGTCGGATGGACAGATTACGTTTTGGTTTTACGAAAGCGTAGGGTGGTCCGAAGGTTTGGCCGAACATTGGCTCAAGCTGGCCCTTGCGGTTCGGCGCGGTGAATTCGAGGCGGCTTTTGCCCGCATTGGATATCGCATCGATCCTCGAGAGTGGCCCGACTTGAAGGACCTTCACCAAGGATCAAGGCATCTTTTTTTTCACGGTGACAACGGAGTCGGGGAACTGTGGGAAGGAAGTGTCTCTTGGCAAGTCAAAGATGGTGCGTACGAAGCGCCCTCGACCGCCATTGACGATTTGTCTACAGCCGCGCGAGACGAATTGAACCTTGCGCTAGCGACGAAACGTTGCCGTTGTTGTGTGTGCAAGACATTGTGGACCGGCAAAGACGACCCTGATGACGTTCCGGGATTCCGAACCCAACGTGAGGCCGTTTTTCTGGCTCGTGGGATTGGGGCTTTCGATATTCGGCCCGAAGGGATCATCGTTGCGGCTGGGGAACGATACGATTCCGTGTGGACAGCCCGCACGACAGCTCTTGGCGAGCGGTGGGCAGGCATTGTCGAATTGTCGAATCCCGATCGGCATATCGACGCACTGGTGAGCTGCGGCGAAGATCTCGTTGCGCATGCGGTTACGAATTCGGGGGCCCGTTATGTCTCGACGTCGAGCGACAGCGGGAAGACCTGGAGCGAACAGGTTTTGCAGACGGGATTTGGCAAAGCCAAGAAAACGCGCATTTTTCCGCAAGCCCAGACAAACGAAATTTTCGCCGCACCGCAACCAGCAAAAACGCTCTTTTGTTCGAAGGACGGCGGGCGAACATTCGAGGTCGTGGTCGAGTCTTTGCAATTCGACGGAAAACCCGTGGCTGAGGTGGACAATCTTGTCGTTCATCACGAACGCATGTTTGCCATTATGGTTCTAAAGCGCAATCAGCGCGTGTTTGCTGTTTCTGACGATCGGGGCACGACGTTTCGGCCTTGGGATGTCCTGAAAAACGCAGTTCCGCGGTGGTTATTGTCGTGGTCCGGGGCATTGTTTTGCGTGGTCGAGCAAAACTCGAAGGTATTGGTCATGCGTTCGACCGATAGCGGTGCGACGTTCACCATGCATGAGATTGGCCCGGGTGTTTTTTCGAGTATGGCTGCGGGTCCAAACGAAGTGCTCGTGGCTTTGCAGGAAAATCGAGGTGTCGCGGGTGGAGGCGTGTATGTTTCGAAAGACGGCGAAACGTATACGCTTGCGGCAAAACATCTGGCGCGAAATGTTTTTGCTGATGCAACGGGTAAGAGAGTAGGATTTTTCTTCGCGGACCAATCCTTGTTTTCTTTACGCCGTGCGTAACGCGACGGAAACACACCAAATAATCTGTCTTTGGCCGTGATTTTGCTGGACAAGGTGGCAGCGCGCATGTCATACTCGAAGGTCGTTATCGATAACGAACGCTTACTTGCCGCAAATACTGAAATCATTGTCGCGAATCAACGGTTGAGCTTGTCGAGGAGGTTGACATGGATCGTCGAATGTTTTGGCTTGGTTTTGTTGGATTGGGTATCATTGCTGCGCCTTCATGTGGCGGAACTCTAGATTTACCAGACAAACCAGGCGCCTCTTCCAGCTCAGCCGGTCCGGGTGGAAGTGCAGGAGAGGGCGGGACCGGCGGGATGGGGAGCGGAGGGGGTGGCGGGGCCGGAGGAATGGTCGTGGAGCCTCCTGCGGGCAAAGCACTTTTTACTGATGGTCAAATCATTGGGATCAACATCAAGCTGTCGCCCGCGGACATTGATTCGTTGTCGAAAAACCCGAACGTTTATGTGCGGGGTGACGTTGACGTGACGATGGCGAATACGACCATTTCGATTGCCGATACGGGCGTCCGGATCAAGGGCAAAATCGGGTCGTTGCGAACGCTCGACCAAAAGGCTGCATTTTTGCTGAAATTCAATGAATACACAAAGGGCCAGAAGCTCGATGGTTTGTCGAAACTCGCAGTGAACAACATGGTGCAAGACACGAGCATGATTCACGAGCGAATTGGGTACATGCTTTTTAATGACATGGACGTTCCATCGCCGCGTTCGGGGTATGCACGGGTGAGCGTCAATGGCGAATTGTACGGACTTTATTCGACCGTCGAGACGACGTCCAATGGCGAATTCCTCAACAACTGGTTTGGCGGGGACTCGGGAAATTTGTACGAAGGGGCGTATGGCGTCGACCTCGATTGGGGGAGCTACCAAAGCTTCGATCAAGACAACGGGATGTTTGTCAGTTACACGGACTTGGCCGAACTCGTCACGGCGATCGACACGATGACGCCGCAGAATTTCATGGTCGAAGCGGCCAAGGTCATCGATATGGATCGGTACGTCAAGTTTGCCGCGACGGAGATCTACATGGGGCATTGGGACGGGTATGCGAATTACCAAAACAACTATTTCATCTATCGCCGACCCGACAACAATCTTTGGACGTTCATTCCATGGGGCATTGATCAGACGTTTTCGGACCACATGGATCCTTTCGCGGCAGGCTCGCGATTGCAAAAGTTGTGCGTGCAATCCATCGAATGCCGCAAGAAACTCGGCGAAGCATATGCCACGATTCTCATGAAAGTCGATTCGCTCGGATTGGTCGCCAAGTGTACGGACGTAAAAAACTTGATTTGGCCGGACGTTCAGGTGGATCCGCGACGTGAATACAGTGTGGATCAAGTGGGTTGGGCCATTGACGATACGATCAATTTCTTGCTGAGTCGTAAAACGAGCTTGAACGATGGCTTGCAATGTGTGGATCCGACGGGCATCGATGTCGATATGGATGGCGTACCCGGCTGCGGCATCGATTGCAACGACAACAATCCCAATGTGTATCCGGGAGCGGCGGAGAAATGTAATTTCATCGACGATGATTGCAATGGCGTCCTCGACGACAATCCCGGTTGCCCGAAATGCCTCATCGAAGCAGCTCAAGGTGGAGGCAAATATGCCTATTGCGTGAAAACGCTGAGCTGGACGGGTGCAGAAAACGACTGCAAGAATCAAGGTGGGCACTTGGTTTCGATTCACAGTGCACAGGAGTTCCAAACCATTGCCACGCGTGCCGCGTCGCTCAGCATGGATGATTTTTGGATTGGCTTCAACGATGCGCAAGTGGAAGGGACGTTTGCCTGGTCAGATGGCACGCCGGCCAATTTCACGTTGTGGAACGGGGGAGAACCGAATGATTACGGCAGTGGAGAAGATTGTGCCCACGTGTACGCGTCGAATAGCAAGTGGAACGACCTCGATTGCAATGCTGGGCTGAGGTACGTTTGCAAATTGCCGTAAATTTCGCATGCGCGGAATTTGCAGATTTTCACATACGGTGGATTGAACCGCAACGGTTCGATGAAGTGGATGTTGGACCCACTCCGGTATCCTTCTGATTTCTCTTGAGTTTGCCTGGGGCCTGTGCATCGTCGAGCGATGCGAAACGGGGTTTGGGGTGAAGAGCGCCGAAGGTGACTCGACGCCCTAAATGTTCAACCTGGTGTGCACCGCGCTGCAAGCCGGATCGTCAAAAAAGGCCTCGATCAACGTGAGGAGAAGTATCTTTTGTACATTGTTTGCTGGCGCCTTGCCGGGATGCCTCGAGGGCGATAAGAATCCTGGCCCTCACTTAGGAAAATGGACTACGTTACGTTAGCTGCGCTTCGGTAAGCTTTGAGGAGGAACATGCTGTCCGTGCGGAACTTGGAGAAATTGGTTACGGTTTCGGCAAATGTGCTTTGGCCCATCTTGCGAGAAATCAGCGATCGAGGCCCAACGCCTGCACCATTTGTGCCGAAATGGAGTGATCGGCCGATCCCGCGAGGTAAGGAGCGGACGAAGCCGCCGCTGGGGTGGCCTCGAGAAACGGATAGTTTGTGTCCGACATGCGTGAAAGAAGCGCGAGCGGAGATTCTCCGTGGCGACGCGGATTGGACGAAATTGCTCACGGACAAGCCGGGAGAAATCAAGGCCAAGATTGTCGAGAAAAACGGGCAAATTCGGATGGAGAAAACATGTCCGAAACATGGCTCGGTGAGCGACATCATTTCGATTGATCCGCGATTTTTGTCGCGCATCGAGAGTCTTTTCCAGGGACGTGACGTGGTCATGAGTCCGGACGCTTTGCACGAGCACGGGTCGAGCACGATCAAGTATGGGCGGGGCGCCGTGCTGACGGTGGACCTGACAAACCGTTGCAATATGATGTGCGATCCGTGTTTCATGGATGCAAACCAAGTGGGCTACGTGCACGAGCTTTCTTGGGAAGACATTACGAAGATCTTGGACGATGCGGCGAGCGTTCGGCCCAAGCGTCAAATGTCGATTCAGTTTTCGGGTGGCGAACCAACGCTTTCTCCTTATTTCATCGATGCGATCAAATACGCGCGAAAAAAAGGATACTTCGCGGTTCAATGCGCATCCAACGGATTGCGATTTGCTCAAGAGCCCGGTTTTGCGAAGCAATGCAAAGATGCCGGTTTGCGCATGGTGTATTTGCAATTCGACGGGGTCACGAACGAGGCGAATGCGCATCGAAAGATTGCGAATCTATACGATGTCAAACTCCGGGCCATTGAAGAGCTTGCGGCTGCGGGCATCGATGTGATTTTGGTCGTCACGGTCGTGAACGGCGTAAACAACGACATGATTGGGCCGATTGTCGAGTTTGCCATTCAGAACGCGGATAAGATCACCGTGGTGAGTTTTCAGCCGGTGAGTTTTACCGGACGGGACGAAGACATTTCGGATGAAATGCGCGAGCAGCAACGGTACACATTGAGTCATTTGGCGCATGACGTAGCGAAGCAGACGGGCGTGACGAATCCATTGCGTGATTGGTTTCCACTCTCGGCGTTGTCGCCATTTGGGGATGTCGTGGATTTGATGGATGGTCCCGACAAGGAATTCGGGCAGCTCAATTGTGGTTGTCACCCGAATTGCGGCATTGGGACCGTGCTTTTCGTCAACAAGAAAACGAAGCAAATGGTGCCGCTCTTGGAGTTCCTCGATATGGAGGGAATTTTGCGTGATTTCCGCGTCATTTTTGATGCGGGCAAAAGTCGCACATGGACGAAAGCGCAGGTTGTCGCGAGCATTTTGCGGCATTACAAACCTGAAAGTGCTCCGCCTGGTATTGATTTGTCGACAGTCATTCGGCAATTCATGAGCCAAACGGGGGCTGCCCATGCGGGAGAAAGCGACGCCAAAGAATACGAATGGCGCGTGCTTTTCGTCGCGGGTATGTGGTTTCAGGACTTGTTCAATTACGATTTCCGGCGCACGGAGATGTGCATCATTCCGTACGGCACGCAAATGGGAGAAATCAGCTTTTGCGCGTACAATACGGGCGTAGGTTGGCGCAACGTGCTGGAAAAAATGCGGGCCAATGCGACGGTCGCAGAATGGTACCGTCGGCACGGACGGCATCCGGTGTACGCGAAAAACAAAGACTTGCCATTGCCGGAATTCGACAATCCCCTCACGGTCGTCGAGCACGACTTGGCAGCAGCGGAACGAGCGAATCGCGAAAAGAATGGTGAAATGCCCAAACCCAAGAAAAAGGGCGTTCGCCTGCCGATTGTGCCGATGTGAAAATCACAGTCATACCGTGAATTGCCCGGTGAAACTGGTCGAATCATGGGCCTGCATTCGTTCCCACGATTTCTAGTCGAAAAGAGCCTGCTTTTTCGCTCAATGCCAAAAATGTAAGCGAAACTCGACCGCTTGCGGCTCTCGCTTGGTGTTCACCCGGGTTTACTGCAATCCAATTGGCCGCGTAAAACCATTTCACGTCCCCCACGCGCGCTCGGGACAACCATCGTCATCGTCGATCCCGTCTTCATCCTCTTTTTGCGTCGGACACTTGTCTTCGCCGTCCGGCACGCCATCGTTATCGTTATCGCCGTCGGGACAACCGTCTTCGTCCTCGAATCCGTCTTTGTCCTCGCGTAATTCACGACATTGATCGTCTTCGTCCGCAATGCCATCGCCGTCTGCGTCGTGCATTCGAGGCGCATATCCCAAGGTCAACATCGCTCGAACTTGCCCAGATCCCATGCCATAAGGTCCCCAAGCCAATCCGCCCATCAAATACGCATCGCCAAATGCAATTCGCGCGCCCGTGCCCACTTCCAGCGCAGTCATGAGCGTATTCTTTTTGAAGGGAAACGCGGGATAAAGCGGCTGATGCCCTTGGCCTTCCAAAAAGAATGTCCAGCGACCATTCGGATCAATTCCCACACCTTGCGGTCGGAACGACAAACCAAACGAAAATGGCATTTCATGCTGAAATATTTGCTTACAAGGATCCTCTTTCGGTCCGACCGGGACATTGGCGCATAAAAATCGTTCACGTTCGGCCCGGAACTTCACGCCGCCTGCCAAATGCAAGGCCAGCACCAAAAAGCGAATCTCGGCCAAAAATCGCGACGTATTCGTAACGTGCCCTTCGCCCAGGAATGACCCGCGATCCCCCGTAGGCACCGTAAACCGATTGTGAAATGCCAGGGCAAACCCGCCGAGTTTGCCCGATGTCGGCTGCACCAAAACCACCTTCGCCGCAAACGCCACATCTCCAAACGCCTGAGCCGGTATGTTTGTCGGTCCAAGCAGTTCCGTGACATTGTCCTTCGGTTTGTCGCCGCGCTGTTCGAGGACAAACGGCAGATCGACCCCCAGGGACAAACGCCCCCAAATCCCGATGTTGCCGAAGAGATCCCCCGTGAGCTGATGCTTGATGACGTAGAACTCTTCGCCCGTGTTGAACTCTTTGAGCCACACTGGTTTGTACGCATACGATAGCGTCAAACCCACGTTGCCATCGCCATGTTCAGGCGGCAAAACAGGCTCGTTGTAGAGTCCTGCGCCAGGATCCGTGGACGGTCGGAAACCACGAAGATCGAGCGACGGGACCGGATCAGGGGGCACAGCAAGCGCTGTGTTGGTCGCGACGAACACCGCAAAACCACTCAAAAAGCGCAACGAACGGACGGATCGGGGCATGGTGTGAAGCGATGGTTTGTCCAGTGAAGGTAGAGCCAAGAAGATGCGAAGGCCTCTGTTCTACCCTAGAAACGCTGTACCGGGAAGAACCCTTGGGTTGTTTTCGCTGTGAACCTTTCTAGAATCACACGCGCATGGATCGCGGGCTTTCTTTCGAGCTTTCGCCAAACGTTCGCCTTTCCCCGCAAACCATGCCACAAGGGGCGTCATGGACGTCATCCGAATTCGCGGCGGAAAAACGCTCTCCGGGAAAATTCGCATCAGCGGCGCGAAAAACGCAGCTTTGCCCATCCTTTGCGCCACGTTGCTCTCCGAAGGCGAAAGCATCTTGCGTAACGTTCCTGCCCTCAGGGACATCGAAACTACGGGAGAACTCTTGCGCGTGCTCGGACGACACGTCGTCGTCGATGCGCCCATTGTTCGCGTGCGTGGCGGTGGCGAAGCGAATCCCGAAGCACCGTACGATCTCGTCAAACAGATGCGCGCGAGCGTGCTCGTTCTCGGGCCCCTTCTTGCGCGTTACGGACGGGCGAAAGTGAGTTTGCCCGGGGGTTGTCAAATCGGATCACGTCCCGTCGATCAACACCTCAAGGGCCTCGAAGCGCTCGGAGCGAGCATTCATCTGACCGGGGGCTACATTCATGCTGAATGCCCGCGTTTGAAAGGCGCCGAAGTCGTTTTCGACATGCCCACGGTCACGGGCACCGAGAACATCATGATGGCTGCGGCGCTCGCGAAAGGCCGTTCCACGCTGGTCAATTGCGCGCGTGAACCTGAAGTCGAAGAACTTGGACGCGTCCTCAACAAGATGGGCGCGCGCGTCGATGGTGCCGGGACAGACGTCATTCACATCGAAGGGCGTGACGATCTCGATCCGTTTGACCACGCGATCATCTCGGACCGCATCGAAGCGGGAACGTACATGGTGGCCGCGGCGGCGGCTGGTGGCGATGTGCTGCTCGAAGGCGTGCCGCTCGAAGATTTGGAAGCCGTGGCCGCGAAACTTCGGGCCGCGGGCGTCGAAGTGGGTCGCGAAGGCGACTGCGTGCGCGTGCGTCGCGACCCGGACAAACCGCTGCGCGCCGTTGACATCATGACCGCTCCGCACCCGGGTTTTCCCACGGACATGCAAGCCCAGTTCATGGTGCTGATGTGTTTGGCGCAAGGAACCTCGCGGATTGTCGAGACAATCTTCGAGAATCGTTTCATGCACGTCCCCGAATTGCGACGTATGGGCGCGTCGATTGACATCGATGGACACACGGCGCACGTGCACGGAGGCAATCCCTTGTCGGGCGCGAAGGTCATGGCGACGGATTTGCGGGCCAGCGCGTCGCTCGTGATTGCTGGACTTTTGGCCAAAGAAGGCGAAACGGAAGTCTTGCGCGTGTACCACCTCGACCGCGGATATGAATTCATGGAGCGAAAACTCGCAGCGCTCGGCGCCGATACGGTGCGTATTTCCGGACAACCGGGGTGATGCGGGGGTTGAATGTGACGGGCAATGCGATCCGTTCTGAGTTTGTCCGCCCGGGAGGGTTCGATTTGTTTGGCGTCGCGGCACCCCGAACTCGCCCCTCCGGGGCTCAAACAGCGGGGGCCCGCCGCAAACGCCAAAAAATCAAACCGCTCCCTGGGCTACCCAGATCGTGAAGAAAAAACCCGTTCCATACTTTTGCGAGATGCGATCGCCGTTCATCGTGCCAAACTTGCGGCGCTCTACGCAGCGCACTCGAGCGATCCAAGCATCCAACATGGACGGCAACAATGGTCGAAACTTCTTGCGACCGCCCTCGGAACGTCATTTCAAGACACCGACGAACTTTTCATCAAACATACGCTCCTCGTCGTTTCCGCCAAAATCATTGCCCATACGCTGCTTGATTTCGATGTCGTTCGCCAATCGCACCAGGTAATTCTGTCCGGCGAACTGTTTCATCGCGCCCGGATTCACGGGGCAATCGAAAAAGATGTATTCGATTGGGTTGGCGACATCCCGGGCGGCGAGGAGGTCGTTATCGAGCTTGCCCGGCATTTTGCGCAGTTTGACTGGGCAAACGTCGATCATGACGTGCTCAAGGGTTTGTACGAATCGGTTGTGGGACCCGCCGAGCGAAAGCAACTTGGCGAGCATTACACACCGGATTGGCTTTCCCAAGCGATTGTCGAAAAGGTGGTTTCCAAGCCTCTCGAGCAACGAGTTTTGGATCCGGCGTGTGGTTCGGGAACGTTTTTGTTTCATGCGATTCGGCGATTTTTGCAAGCGGTCGAAAATACGCCCCTGACCGAAAATGCAATACTAGACAAACTCACGCACAACGTTCTCGGCATGGATCTGCACCCGGTATCCGCAATGTTGGCCCGCGTGACGTACCTGTTGGCGATCGGACGGCAAACTTTGTTGTCGGCAGGGCGAAATCCCCTGCATATTCCAGTTTTTCTCGCGGATTCGATGCAGTGGGAAAACGATCTTGATTCGCTCTTTTCGAAGCGTTTGTTTCCAGCGACAAACCTTCGCGTCACCACCCTCGTTGGCAATCCTCCATGGCTCGCGTATCGACACATGCCTCCCGATATGCAGGTTTCGTTTCAACAAATGAGCAAAGCCCGCGGATTGTGGCATGGCGCCAAAGTCGCGACACATCAGGATTTGTCCGCCTTGTTTGCCACACGCGCCATTGAACTTTATCTGGAAGACGACGGCACCTTTGGGTTTGTCATGCCCTCCGCCGTGATTGACGCGGAACGCCAACATTATCGCGGATTTCGTACCGGCAACTTGTCGCACAATGGCCATCATTTGCACGTCGCTTTCGACCAACCTTGGGATTTGAAACGTTTGCGGCCGCATTTTTTCCCGATCAGCGCCTCCGTTATTTTCGGTTCGAAACAAAATACGCCTACGGCCATGCCCCCGGGCGAATCGTGGACGGGACGTCTGGAAAAACCTCACGGCACTTGGAAAGACGTCGCGCACAGCATTTCTCGTTCCGCTGCGACAACCACGCGGACCTTGGGGGAAGCTTCGCCGTATGCGGACCGTTTTCGTCAAGGCGCAACCATCGTGCCCCGCGTCCTTTTTATGGTCGAACGACGCAAAGCCGGGCCTTTGGGCCACGCGCAAGGCAAAGCCGCGGTGCGCTCACTACGCAGTGCCAATGAAAAACCTCCCTGGAAAAACCTTGGCGACCGCGAAGGCCTTGTCGAATCCATTTTCGTTCGTCCCGTCTATACCGGCGAAGCCGTGCTTCCGTACCGAACGAGACCGCCCATCTACGCCGTGATTCCGCGCGATAAAGAAGGGCTCATGGACGGTTCGAGCGAACGGCTCGATCAATATCCGGAATTGGCCAAATGGTGGCGAGATGCCGAAGCAACGTGGAAACAACATCGCAGCAGCGACCGGCTGTCGCTCGTGGAACAGCTCAATTTTCGTGGGAAACTCGAAGCACAATTCCGCATTCCTCCGTTGCGTGTGCTTTATGGACGCTCGGGCATGCACCTGGCCGCCGCGTACACGGACGACGCGCGCGCGGTGATTGACAACAGTCTGTATTGGGCGGCGGCGGCGAACATGGACGAAGCGCTTTATTTGTGCGCGATCATGAATGCAGCCATAACGACGCAACGTGTGCGACCACTGACGTCGTACGGGAAAGACGAACGGGATATTCACAAATCGATTTGGCGGTTGCCGATTCCGTATTTCGAGGCCAACGACGAGACGCACGTGCGCTTGGTGGAATGCGCAAAAGTTTTGGAAGCCGAAGTGGCCGCTATGGAAATTCCGGACGAATTGCATTTTGCAGCGGCGCGACGACGATTACGCAACGTGATCGAAGCATCGACGGCGGGACGCGAAATTGAGGTGCTCGTGGGAAAGATGTTGGGCGTGTAAAACGTTTGTCAGGTCGAGGGTAACCTGTCGAGCCCATAAATGGCCGCGTCTTTGCCTCGTCCCGGCCAATCATTCAAGTCGCGCGGATGCCGGCGCAAGTGCGCGAGCAAAAGCGCTTGCGTAAAGGCCAAGTGTTCCAAGAGGCACCACGGGCGTGGCAATTCGGAGGGAACTTCGATCAGAGTGTGGCGCGTTTGTCGCAGCATTTCGCGCAACCGGGACACGATGGGCAGCACACCTGCATCCTGGCGAGAATACGGCACAATCAATGTTCGCGCGTCCTTGAAGGTATTCTGAAAAGCTCCGTGGGCAAACGCCATGATATCCCATAACGGCGGATCATACGCGTCAAAACATTCGAGCAACGTCCAGCGCAAGAGGTGATTTCGTTCGACTCCATCGCGACCGACCACCAAAAACGCGGGGGGTTTCTCCAAAAGGTCCACTTGAGGAGGCTCTTCCCGCAATCTCGCTTCCATGACGTCCGCGCATTGCCGTAAATGCGCCATAACGTCGCCTTCACTGGCCGCGTTTGCCACCCTTGCAGCAATGGCCATGGCCATGGCCGAAGCCACCGCGGGCCCGGCGACGCGCACCAAAAAACCCGTTTCGTTTTCGGGCGGATGGCGCAACACTTCCCATGATCGTTGACCTCGTTCCTGCGCCGACATTTCGGCACCCGTCACGATCATCGTCGAGACAAACTCGTGGCCCATATCGATGGCGAGACGGGCATTGGGAGAAATGCCCTGCGAAAACACGACGAGACGTGACGCATTGCTTTCGCCGACATATGCGCGATGGTCGGCAGCAAGAAGCCCCGAGAGCGGAATGAACTTGGCGTCACGATGCTTCCCGGACAAACAGGACGCCAAAAGCCGAGCTGGTCCCTCGGATGCTCCGATTCCCGTCGTGAAGATCGGCGCACCATCGGCGAGCAGCGTGACGAACCGTGAATCTGTCGAAATATCCAATGTCCGCAGGATGTTTGGCACGGAAAAACAGCGTTCTTCCAGGACCGTCAAGGAGGGATGCATCAATGAATTTCTCCCTTTTTGTCGGCATCTGGATCGTACGGGTGTTCGTGCATGACTCGGAAATACGCAATCAAACCATCCAGATCCTCGTTCGTGAGTTGCGGATGCGGGGGCATGTTGCCATAACGAAAAACCAGCGGATTGCGAATGTATTCGCGGATTTGTTCTTCGGGTCGATATTCGATGATGCTTTTCGGTACGTTTAATTCTGGGCCAACACGTCCCCCTTCGCGATTGATCGCATGGCATCGAACGCAATACGTTTTGAAAATCGAATACCCACGTGCCGCGGGATGGTCCGACGCTACTTTGGGATCGGTATGCGGAAATGCGGCCTCGAACGTGACGATTTCCAGGGTAGCGAGTTGCCACGGTCTGGGATGTGTATCCAGCGAAGTTTGTTCGGGTTTGGCCCAAACCAAATAAAAAGGTCCGGGATTAGCTTTTTGAGGCCCAATGGGATCCCAGCCCGACGGTTTGTCAAGGTCCTCGAAGGCAATACACGCACCTCCTTCCAAAAGCCGTTCACCGGGCAAGGGCACGGTGTATCCGTCGGCTGCGCGAAGAAGCCAATGGTGCGTCCGGAGCGATTCTTCACTTTCTTGATACAACGCTTTCAAGACCGGTTCGATTGGCAGCGCCCGATATCGATGCACGCTTTGATAATAAGGATCGAATCCTTGCACGACGACGGGCGTCATCGTGGACAACAATTCATGGAGAGAGCGTTTTCCAACCTCTTGCCCCGACCGTTTGAATGTCAGTACCGAACTCTTTTGCTGCTCAATCGAAATACGCGTTCCGTCTTCAGCACGGCGACAAGCAGGCCCGTGAACAACCAACGCAATACACAGAAGCCACGGCAAGACCGATTTCATGGCCGAAGTTCCTTGGGCGCGGTGAGCGCAACAAAAAAGCCAAAACCCGCGTAATACAAGATGTTCGGCACCATGCGCGGTAAATAGCCTATCGCGTGCCCGGAAAGAATCACGACATCCGACGTCGCCCAAAGCGCATAAAACAATAACTCGAACCGCGTAATGCCCAAGATCCACGAAGCGCGCTCGGCCGGTATCGCCTCTTCCGTCAGCCATTTCGGCAGCAAAATGCGCCGAAATACCAAAGCGATTACGAGAAAATAGGTCTCGTAAAGCAAAAAGAGCCATGGTAGTGGTCGTTCCGGCAATACGGTTATTTTCGTGAAATAGGCCGTTGCCGGCACGATGAGGCCCCATCCTAAACTGCGCAAAAAAAGACCTGATTGCGGCATTGTTCGGCCATGGGCGCGAGCATATCGTTCCACGAGGTAGAAAAACCGCACATCTCCAAGGATAACGAAGGGAATCGACGGGTAGATAACTATCGAGGCTGGGATTGGCGTAAGTTCCCCGGTGAGCAAAGCATCGGCAATCGCCAGGACCGCAAAAAACCGAAGCAATCGCCGCAATCCGTGCGCCTCGGGCGTATCGACTTTACGCTGAATCAAATAAACGAGCAGAAGCACATTGGCCAAAACAAAGATTCCGGGATTGTGCCACGGCGAATGATAAATGCTTTCGTACGACATGGGCGTTTGAATCGTTTAATCTTTCGAAGCGTTGGGTCTCCGCGGAACCGAGGGAATAAGGAACGAGCCGCTCGCCGTCAATGACAACGCGTCACATTTCGCAAATTTCCCGGACAATTTCCGCGCTGGCCATTTCTGCGGCCTCCGCAGATCCCATCGCCTGATCCGAGACGCGAATTTCGCCGACTTTGACCGTTCCCGATTTTGCCACGACAGATTTCGATTTCCATAACGTAAATCTCGATGTGTCCGTGTCGATCTCGACCAGGGATAGTTTTTCTCGGTACACAACGGCGAACCTCGTGCGCTGTTCGTCCCGGACAATCGGCACCACGACGGCGTTTTTCCTCTCCAGCGCCCGCACGAGTTCCGTTTCTGGATCCAACAACCCGGTTGTGTGGACAAGACGCACGGCCAGGAACACCGCTGAAGTCGCTTCGGCCGGCGTCATCGCTGCCGAACGCACAGCGCGCATCAAGCGATCCCCAAACGAAGCGTTTTTCTCCGTCAGCGCAAAATCGGCCGCATCGAGGCGCAAGACAAACCGCCGAACACTTCGATCGTTTGCAGTAACAAACGAATCTTCGAGCGTTGCTCGGGACAACGCTCGAGCCGAGGCATCATCACCAAGCGCTTTGCACAAGGCTGCCGCGCCCTGCAAGACGGATTCGGCATCGGGCGCTTCGTACGCACGAACGGGTGCGTCTCGGTACCCCTGGGCAAACGTCGTTCGGGAAGGCGGCAGTTCGAGTACCAAGAACAAGTTCTCCATCTCGGTTTCGGGACTACGAATCGCCGTCGCAAATGCTTCACGAATCGCCGCGAATCGAGGCGGTAACGAGGTGACGAACACGTGATCGACAGCAGAGACGATGAGTGCGATGCGATGGGCGGCGACATCTCGCGCACCCATCGACCATCGTTCGGCACGACCAACCACTTGCACGATGCTGCGACGAACCAGCGCGCCGAGCTCGGTTTCTCCACGCGCCTCTAGAAGCGCGGCAACTCCTGCGGCGAGCGATCCGTCGTCGATCGTCACGGGCTAGATCTTTCGTGATGGCGTATACGCGCGTTGCGCCTGCACAGCTTCTGCTTCGGCAATCGCTTCGGATTCGTATTGCGACGCCGTACGCAAAGCATTGGCACCAGGAGCGTCCACACGCAGCTTCGCAGGTTCGGTCACCGCTGCTTCAGCCATCGCGGCGGCCGTATGTCGTACGTCGTCGTAGGGTTTGGCGAGGTCGAAGATGACTTTCGTGTTGCCTTGGCTCAAGTTCGCCAGAGCCTCGAAACGCCGGAGTTCCATGGCGCCGGGAGACTTGGCCAGGATGCCGGCAGCTTCCGCGAAGTTCTTGGCGCTTTCGACGTCCGCTTGGCTCTTGATGACGACGTACTGCCGATCGCGTTCAGCAATCGCTACTTTTGCCAGCACTTCTTGCATCTGCGGCGGGAGCTGCACGTCTTGCAAACCAATGAGTTCCACGTGCAGACCCCACTGCGCCACCATCGTTTCGACTTGGCTGCGCACTTTCGCGGCGACTTCTTCACGGTGGGCCAAGAGTTCGTCCAGGCGCGTTTCACCGACGACATCGCGAAGCACGACCTTCGCGCGATCCTTGATCGCCGCTTCGTAATTCTCGACGGCAAGCGTCGCTTTTTCCGGATCTACGACGCGATAGTACAAAACCGTATCGATCATGGTCGTAACGTTGTCGCGGGTGATGACCATTTGTCGGAGCAGATCGCGGTTTTTCGTTCGCGTATCAATGACACGCAAGTCTTGAAATCCAGGCAAATACAAGGTGACGCCGGGTTCGACTCGGCCACTCAGTTTGCCCAAGGTAAACCGCAACGCGACTTCCCATTGGTTGATCTGTTTGAGCCCCCGCATGAGGTAGAAGAACCCAAACACCCCAAAGACAAAACCCAGAACACTCAACGGATCCATGGCGCCAATGTACTCGCCAACGCGCGATGCTTCACGGGTTATTGCGCAAAGCGAACGCGTTGTTCGAACTCCACTCCTGGCCCGACATCCACGACTTCACCCAGGCGAAACGCATTTTCGCCCGCAGCTTCGAGAACTTCGATGGCGCGAGCGGCCGACTGTGGGGACGTGATGACACACAAGCCCACGCCAAGGTTGTACGTACGCCGCATCTCGGATTCTTCGACGGGCCCGCCTTCAGCAATCACGCGAAAGATGGCTGGCCGTTCGAAAACGTTCAGGTCGATGTTCGCGCCGAGATTGTCCGGCAAAACGCGGGGCAAGTTCCCGGGCAAACCGCCGCCGGTGATGTGCGACAAACCGCGCACGTCGTCCCCCATTTCCGCCAACAAATCACGCACGGAAGTCACGTAAATGCGCGTGGGCACAAGGAGCGCTTCGCCGACGGTGGTGTTCGTCCCCGGAAGTTTGTCTTGAACACGAAGCCCCATCTGTTCGAAAATTACTTTGCGGGTCAAAGAAAAACCATTGGAGTGCAAACCACTCGAAGCGACGCCGATGACCACATCTCCGGGTTTGGCTTTTGAGCCGTCCAGAATTTTCGCGCGTTCGACGACACCGACGACAAACCCGGCCAGGTCGTATTTGCCTGGCTCGTACATCCCGGGCATCTCGGCCGTTTCGCCCCCGAGCAGCGCGCAACCAGCTTGTTTGCAGCCGTCCGCAATGCCACGAATGACGGCTTCACCAACGTCGAGCTCGAGTTTTCCCGTAGCAAAGTAGTCCAGGAAAAACAGCGGCCTTGCACCACACGTAATGATGTCGTTCACGCACATTGCGACGAGATCGATGCCGACGGTGTGATGAATTCCCGTGGCAAATGCGACATCGAGCTTCGTACCGACGCCATCGGTGCCACTCACCAGGATGGGATCGACGAGGCCTTTGGGCAGAGCACAAAGTCCGGCGAAGCCGCCGATATCGGTGACAACTTCGCGAATACGCGTGGGTTTGGCGAGCTTCTTGATGCGTTCGACGAGGGCATCACCGCGGTCGATGTCGACACCGGCTTGGCTGTACGTGATCGGCATGGCGCGGGAAATGTCACATCTTTTGCCGTGTGCAAAGGGTTCTCGAAAAACGTTTGCCCTACGCATGTTCGTGCTACGTTTGCCACGCCGAACCATGGTCGAGTCAGTTCACAAGCAATTTCCAGTGATTGTCGCAGCAGGGGTGCTCATCGAAGCGGGCCGTGTGTTGCTCACACAACGAAAAAAAGGCTCGCATTTGGCGGGCGCGTGGGAATTTCCCGGGGGCAAAGTCGAGCCGGGTGAAGATCCCCGTGATGCGCTCGAGCGGGAATTGCGGGAAGAAATTGGCATCGATGTGCGGGTGGATCATCCGGTCGAAGTGACATTTCACGCGTATCCGGAGAAATCCGTGCTCTTGCTTTTTTTCGCTGTGACGCGACGGGAAGGTTCAGCGGAACCTCGAGCGATTGATGTGGCCGCCGTGCAGTGGGCAACGGTGGACGGACTCGATGATGCGCTTTTCCCGCCCGCGGATGTTCCGATCCTGGCCAAAGTGCGGCAGCTCTTGGCTGGTGTTTGAACAAAAAATTCAGCCACTTCGACGGCGTTTTGCGTACGATGCGACGCTCGAAGATCGTGTCGGAGAAAGGACCTGAACATGTCGGCATCGCGCGTCTTGGGTGAGGCACGGGTAGCCATTGTCGGTGCGGGACTCAGCGGTTTGTCCGCGGCTCGAAGACTTGCGGATGCGGGCGTGTCCGTGCTGGTGCTCGAAGCGCGCGATCGCGTGGGTGGTCGCACGTTGAGTGTCGATACGGTGCATGGAGATCGAGCCGATCTTGGAGCGAAGTGGCTGGGTCCGACGCAAGACCGCATGTTCAAGTTGGTGAAGGAATTTGGTTTGACCACGTTCCCGCAGTACCACGAAGGCAAGAAAGTCCTGGCGTTAGGCAACATGGTTTCGACGTACAAGTCGTCGATTCCAACCTTGTCGATGGTGGGCGCGGTGGACTTGGGCGTGACGATTCAACGTATTGAATCGCTCGTCAAAGATGTTCCATTGGACAATCCATTGGCAGCGGACAAAGCCGGCGAGTGGGACGGAATGACCGTGGAGACGTGGAAACGTCGCAATGTCAAGACCCAGGGGGCCAAGGCTTTGGTGGATACGGCCGTGCGCGCCATTTTTGCGGCGGAGCCTTCGGAAATATCATTTTTGTTTTTTCTGCATTATTTACGGCACGGCGGTGGCCTTCTGCGGATGAGTGAAATCCGCAATGGGGCCCAGGAAACTCGTTTGGCGGAAGGGTACCAAGAAGTATCGAAACGATTGGCGGCCAAATTGGGCGACCGCGTGATTTTGAATGCCCCGGTCAAACGCGTCGAACAGGATGATACCGGCGTGACGATTGCAACCGATGCCGGAACCGTGCGTTGCGAACGAGCGATCCTGGCATTGCCGCCCGTATTGGCTGGGCGCATCGATTATGAACCCGCGATGCCCGCATCGCGCGATATGCTGACGCAACGAATGCCCATGGGCAGCGTGATCAAATGCATTGCCATGTACGAGACGCCGTTTTGGCGTAAAGCTGGATATTCCGGGGAAGCCATTGCGGATCGAGGCGGCGTGAAATTGGTTTTCGACGATTCGTCGCGCGATGGCACTCGTGGAGCCCTGATGGGCTTCATGATGGGGAAAGACGCGAAACAATTGAGTGGGCAAGGGGCGAAAGCGCGCCGTGATGCGGCCGTCGAGAGTTTTACCCGAATGTTTGGGCCCCAAGCATCGTCGCCCGTTGATTACATCGATCATGATTGGCCAAGCGAACGATGGTCGCGTGGGTGTTATTCTGCCGTGATGGGCCCAGGCGTTTTGTCAGCACATGCAGCCGCATTACGTGCACCCGTGGGACGACTGCATTGGGCCGGAACAGAAACGGCAAGGGTTTGGATGGGATACATGGAAGGCGCCGTGGAAGCCGGAGAACGGGCCGCGGACGAAATCACCACCGCGTTGAAATAAACTGGGCTTCGCCCAGACCCACGAGGGCTACTCGCCCTCGACCCGCGCAAGGGCCCAGGCCCTTGACCCCGGTATTGGTTTGTCCTGCGGACAAACCAAACAGGTTTCACGAGGCTATTGCCGACTTGAACTTGGCTCAAGCGTTGCCTTCGTTCTTTTTCCGGACCAACGCCAGGGCCAGCGCAACGCCGGCGAGCAACACGGGTACAGCGCTGATGGTCGCCCCGACGGGAATGCATTGCGCGGCTTCGTCATAACCCGCAGCACGAATTCTCTCCGTCTCGGTCGCTTCGACGACTCCGCTGGCCAATATGGTGTCTACTTGCTGGCGTCCCCATAACATTCCCAAAAACCCAATGCCAGCAGGACCCAACGACACGGCGGCGGCCAGAACTGCGACAACGAGCCCCACGCGCGGTTTGATGAGCGCCAACGCGAGCGCCACAATGCCCGCGACCAATGCCAACGAGCCCATTCCAAGCGCAGCAAACGCCGGCCAACCGCAATTGCGAAAACTTTCCATGCTGGACTACCTCACCAAGACCCCGCGAGCGTAACGACCTTCGATTCGTTCGTCATGTCAAATCGCCTCTCCAACCGCTATTTGCGTTATTTAAGTTACACCACATGGGGCAACAGTGCGTTCAGCAACAAACATCAAACAATGTTGAGGTTGACATCAAATTTGTTTTGGTGCTTTTTATTTCGAGATGAGCTACCGTTCGCCGGTTTCTTGACGTTTCCAATTCTTGACGATGCACTTTCAGCCTGGCGCATTCATCGCTCACTACGAAATCATTCGCGCGCTTGGCGAAGGCGGCATGGGACAGGTGTATCTGGCCCGTGACACGCGGCTGGGTCGATTGGTGGCCATCAAGGTATTGACCTTCAGCTTCGATGGGTTGGTCAATACACAATTTTTATCAGAGGCGCGGGCGACGGCTCGATGTCGGCATGAAAATATCGTTATCATCTACGAGGCGGATGAAATCGATTCGATGCCGTACATGGTGCTCGAATACGTCGAAGGGAAAACCCTGCGCGCCTGGATGGGGGAACAAGGCATTGCGGCGGACACAGCTCCGGGCAAAGCGGAGCACATTAGCCGGCCGTCCCTACCGAAGCTCGAGCGAGTCGCGCCGGCGATGTGTATCGAGTTGATGCTGCCGGTGGCAAGGGCATTGGCATCCGCGCACGCGCTGGGGATTGTGCATCGCGATTTGAAGCCGGAAAACATTTTGGTTGCTTCGGACGGACCCATTAAAGTAGTCGATTTTGGCATTGCTGCGTGGCTCGACGATGAAGAGCGCCGGCGACTCGGGACCGAAGATATGGGCGAAGCAGCAGGCACGCTGCCCTACATGGCACCGGAATCGTTATTGAATGACGCACCGGATCATCGGGTCGATATTTGGGCATTTGGAATCATTCTGTTTGAATTGGCTTTGGGTCACCATCCTTTGGCCCCCTTTACGATGCATCGTTTGCCCGAGGTCATGGACATTGATACACCCATGCCTTCGGCCCGTGTTTTGGCGCCGGACCTGGGTCCATTGGCGACGTTGATGGATCGGTGCCTGGACAAACGCAAAGAGAGCCGTTTGGCAACTGCGAGCGATCTCGTTGTGGAATTGTCGGCATTACGCACAGGAATGAGCGCGCCGCTCTTGTCGGATACTGCGAATCCATTTGCCGGACTTTTGGCATTTCAAGAAGCGGACAGCGCCAAGTTTTTCGGACGGGATCGAGATATCGCGAGCCTCCTATCACGTTTACGTCTGCAACCGCTGATTGCCGTCGGCGGGCCATCGGGCGCCGGAAAGTCGTCCTTCGTGCGCGCAGGCATCATTCCGGCCTACAAACGTCTTGGAAATCATCGCGAAGCCATTGTTTTGCGACCGGGAAAACGTCCCTTGTTGGCGATGGCCAGTGTGCTCATCGAATTGGCTGAACAGTCGCTCGATGATCTTCATCAATCCTCATTAAACGTCACGGCCGGACCTGAAGCATTGGCGGGGCATTTGCGTGAGCGCCCGGGACTTCTCGGAGCCATTCTGCGGGCGTCTTGTCGCGCGCGTGGAACGCACGCAAGCACATTGTTTTTCGTGGATCAATTCGAGGAAATCTTCACCTTATGCGCAGACGCTGCAGAAAGAGCGGCATTTTTATCTTGTTTGGAAGGTGCGGCCGACGATGCCACATCGCCCTTGCGGGTCATTCTCGCCATGCGCTCGGATTTTCTCGATCGATTGGCGGACGCGCGTAAACTTTCGTCAGACGTGGCCAAAGGCCTGTATTTGTTGCCACCACTCGGACAAGAAGGATTACGCGAAGCATTAACGAAGCCGGTCGAATCGCTTGGATATCGTTATGAAAACGACGATCTCGTGAAAAAGATGTTATCGGCGCTCGAACGAACGAACGCGCCGTTGCCATTGCTGCAATTTACGGCCTCGAAATTGTGGGAAGCGCGGGATAACGACCGAAAGCAACTCACTTCGGCGAGTTATGAAAAACTTGGCGGGGTCGAAGGAACGCTCGCGAGTCACGCCGACACGGTGGTTTCGTCATTGTCCACGGAAGACCGCGATCTGGCCCGACGCCTTTTTGAACGTCTTGTTACGCCGGAACGTACGCGCGCGATTGCAAACGAAGCAGATTTGCGAGAAATATCAAAAGATCCATCCGAGGCCGATCGCGTATTGGCACGCCTCGTGGAAGCGCGGCTCTTGGTGGCCGAAAAAGATGAAGGAACGGGAGGCGTGGCGATTGAAATCGTCCACGAATCATTGATTGCGCGCTGGCCGACGCTTTCGCGATGGCTGGATGAAAACAAGGACGATGCGGACTTTTTGGCGCGGCTGCGAATTGCGGCCCGACAATGGCGCGAAAGCGGGAAACCTCGAGGGCTTTTGTGGCGCGAGGAAGCATTGGCCGAAGCGCGGCGATTTCGAGAACGTTCGCGGGTGGAACTCGCTCGAACCGAGCAGGAATTCTTGGATGCCGTGTTCTCGTTGGGCGAACAGGTCGCACGCAGGAAACGATTGCTTGTTTTGACGATCGTCGGGGTGAGCTGCATCGTGGCCATTGCCATGGGAACATTGGCTTGGAAAGAGCGTCAAGCCAATGAAGAGGCCACGGCGCAAGCAGCCCGCACGCGAGAACTTGCAGAGCGAACGCGCCTCGAAGCGTCGCACGCGCGTGACGCAGCGCGAATGGCATCGGCTCGAGACCATGAAGCGGATCCTACATTTGCCTTGGCCTTGCTGCGTGAAATTGAAGAACCGGCGGCGGCACCGGCATTTCCGTTTTTCTTGTCACGAGTTTCGCGAAAAATAATTGCAGAATGGGTATTGCCAGGGCATGCGGGCCAAGTTTGGACAGCCGAACTTTCTCGAGATGGTCGTTATGCTTTGACGACCGCGGTGAATGATATCTACATTTGGGATACGGTCACA
>JBGAOI010000239.1:0-9788 GCA_044221885.1 Polyangium sp. (in: bacteria) | reverse complement strand
AAGGAATACTTTCTCTTTGCCCTTGGCATCTTCGAAGGTGATCTCGTTGAATCCGCCCGAGCCCGGGGACGTGTCGCTTTTCCAAGACGTTTTGGTCTTGTGATCGGGCAGCTTGTACGGATGCGGCGATGTTCCATTAAACAAACGCCCCACGACGATGGGTTGGTCCGGGTCACCTTCCAAGAAACCCACCAGCACCTCTTGCCCAATACGCGGCAGGACGATCATGCCAAACGCGCCACCTGCCCAACCTTGGCTCACACGCATCCAGCACGAACTGTGGTCGTCGTTTTTCCCGTCCCGATCCCAGGGGAATTGAACACGTACCCGGCCAAACTCGTCGGTGTAAATCTCCTGTCCCAGAGGTCCGGCGACCGTCGCGCTTTGCACTCCAAATATGCGAGGTTTGGGCGTTTTGAGTGGCGAACGATACGTGGCGCCCGGTGCCAGGATAACGCCATGTCCGGCCAGCACCCATTCATCGTCGGGCGTGCCGTCCAGCGTAAATGCCGTGCACAAAATGCTCGTCGGTGAACCCAACACGGGATTCGGATGATCTTCCACGGTGAACAAGACACCGGGCGATAAGTCCACAGCGTTTGTCGCAAAAACCACGCGGCGTTTGTCGGAACGGATCGATTCGAGCCTACGTGTCGCCAGGCCCGTTCCGTACGGGGCATCATGCCGAGCAATCCCTTTGTCGTCGGCAACGGGTGTCCCACCACCTTTACCACCTTCGACCAAAAAAGCACCGGGGCCATAATCATAAAGCTCGTATTGCGCTTCCCGCGGAGTTATCGATGGAGCTTCTCCCACGAGTCGAAACGAGGGATTGCGAAAGTCATAATCGCGAATGGTGTGCGCTCCCGGGCGAATCTCGTGTCCCAAGCGCAGTTGCGATACATATTCCTTTTGCGCGGCTTCGTTGGGATTGTCTACGAACGGCAACGCGGGGCGCGGTTGAGCGCTGTACAAGTGGTCGCTCATGATCAAAACGCCACCCGTTCCCCCGACATCGCGATAGATGAAGGAAATGCCCGCTTCTTCCAAAAGGCGATTGACGAAGCGATAATCGCTTTCACCGTATTGCACTTTGAATTCCAAGGGCGGACAAGCGGTGGGATTGATCTCCCACGACGCCGTAATTCCCCATTCGGAGAAGATTTTTTTGACGATGTCGGGAATCGACAAATGCTGAAAGATTCGATAATTCGTGCGTTGCGTGAGTTTGTAGATGTCGGGCACGATCTGGATGTAATACGTCGACAAACCGGATAGTTTGCCTTGCGCATGGGTTTGCTCGACAAACCGAACGATACCTTTCCACGTGCGCGTACCCAGGTTTTGCGCGTACAGCGTGCCCGCGACGATCCGAAATGTAGCCGGTTGTCCGACGAGGGCTTCGAGATCCACGGCCGGGTCGTCGAGGTGCGCGACGAGCGAGATCTCGAACATGTCGCTCATGCCTTCTTGAATCGAGAAATGGTGAACGCGAAGAGCGGGTCCGCCGGTGATCGTGAGTTCGAGAATCGACATTGGTTTTACCTATTGCTACGAATCAATGGATCGCGTTGAAAATTCAGAGTTGGATATGGCCATGGCCGGGCCAGATCTGTCGTGGTGGATAACCGAGTGCTCCCCACGCGACGTTTGCCAGAACATTGGGTCGACGATATTGGTACACGCGCTGACCGTAGAAGACCCAGTGATCGTGAAGGTTCTTCATACCAAACACGATCACCCGCATATCTTTGATTTGCGCTCCTTGGGCACGTAGTTCATCGGTAAGAAGATCGGCTCCATGCCCCCATTTGGCTGCGAGCATATCGTTATTCCAACGTCGGAAATCATAATCGAGAACACTTACACAACTGCTTGGTCCGCCATCGTTCCAGGGCATACGTTGATACCCTTCATCCAAGGCTCTATCAATGCGTCTCAGTCGACGCTGAAAGCGCTTGCGTGTTGGCAAGTGAGCCGAATTCAATGCTCCTGGTGGATCAGCTACCGCCGCCGCATTGCCGTGGTACACATTCGGCTCGGTAGGCAAACCATCAATGTGCACAGTGCATCCTGTGAGCATTGCGGTAAAAAATAAGCGGGGCGTGCGTCGCCCGTCCGCGAGCCCCTGCAACATCGCCCGCTGCGCCGTCGCGCGTTCCCAAGTTTCACCGTCGACGTGATCACGGCCTTGATACTCCGCAAATCGCTCGCCTTCTGCGACTTTTCGACTCGGTTTGAGCTTCATTCCCAAGGTATAATTCGGAATCCATGGCAAGTAATAACAAGGCTCCGTATCTGCGACGGGATCGTACGTCCTAGAAATGGTGATGACATGACGATTGCCATCAACAGCCATACTCGCCCAAGCAACGCGGTCGAGGGCCCGAAGGGTCGCCGTGGAAGGGTCACGTTGACGAAACGAATGAGCGACAGCTTGATCCGGATTTGCACCTTGCCCTTGCACATCAATACGCAATGGCTGGTCGATCAAGCCAGGAAATAACTCGTAGGGCACATCGCGAAATTGACGCGTCAGTTCGGTCACGGCGCGAGATTACCGGAACTCACATTGGGATGGGAAGACAAATTTCTCGATCACTCGTCAACAGCGTATCATGCGCGCGCTATTGCTGCTCGCTTTGCGAGGTTTTAGCGGCTTCTCGGCGATCTTTCATGAGCGATTCTTCCAGCTTGCCACTGCCGGAATCGTTGACTTCGCGTTCATACCAAGGTTTTCGCTCCCGTTCGACACCTCGAAAAGCCGCCCATACCACCCAAAGGAGAGGAAATACGCCCAATGCGAGGAAATTTACGGTCACATCCTGACCAATCGTCGACGCCGACGGGCTGATAGGGACCCAACGAAATGGCACTTCGTAACCTTCTCGGAGCCACGAAAAGTCCGATTCGTCAACGTGATCACTGATCTCTTTGCCAGAAGAGTCCTTGGCCACGACACGATAATGATGGACATCCGCGCCGTCATCGTCTTTCGTCGTATAGTGGTCCAATTTCGTAATGGTCGTGAGAATGGTTTCACCAAAAAACTGGCGCAGATGATAATTCATCATTGCCAGGTGAAACACCACGCCAATAACCGCGAACCATGCCAAAGACGAGGCATAAAAAGATGCCCGTGCACGATATCGTAACCCAAGAGGTTCAGACGACAGCAACATGGGCTCGCCCGGACGAGGCCGCAAAACGAAAGCATCCCGCGACGAACGATATCCTGCGGCCCCGCCCGATTCTGGATCGTGCGCGCGGACGAGTTCTCCCACGGCGTATACCGTTTCCCCGGGCGTGAGCTGCGCAAACCTCGTGCGTTTCTTCAAATCGACGCGAATCATGCCGTCCATTTCATCGACGAGATACGCTTCGCTGGTCGGTTCGATACGGATACGTTTATCTGGAAAAACTTCCAAATAAAACGGTTCGACATGAACACGCCGATTTTTTTCCGTCCAGCTATGCGACCACACGCCGGAACTCTCGGATTCGTCGCCCTCTTGATCGACGTCGACTCGTACCGCCGCCGTCGCGCCCTGAGCATAGTCGACCTTGCCGAAAAGTACCGCGGGTCCAAGCTTCCATTCCACATCCGCTTCGGTGCTTGCTTCCGCCGCTTTGGCATCGCGTAGCTCGCGAAGTCGCCGTCCCCAGACGTAGATGATCATGGCCGCGAAACCGATGCCGCCAAATCCGTAGATCAAGGCCGTGGAAACAAGGGGACCAAGGTGTTGATGCGAGCTGAGATAAGACATGCTGTAACTTGAGACGTTATCACGATCCCGCTTGACAACGGAAGAGCTTCGGTTTCTTCTATGCGCCCTTGGCGAGCAAGGATCCACACGGGGTTCGTCTCGGCCAAGGATTTTACGCGGAGGAACTCGCAATGGTGTATGTGCCGCCTGGTCAAGAGGGATCCAAGGTCACTTATAAATCGCGTTATGCGAACTACATCGGAGGCGAATGGGTTGCGCCGGTGAAGGGGGAGTATTTCGAGAATATCACGCCAGTTACGGGTCGTCCTTTCTGCGAAATTCCGCGTTCATCCGCTGAAGACATTGAAAAAGCCCTGGATGCCGCGCACGCTGCCAAAGCTGCCTGGGGCAAAACGTCCCTTACGGAACGCGCCAATATTTTGAACAAGATTGCGGACCGGATGGAGCAAAACCTGGAAATGCTCGCCGTGTCCGAAACGTGGGACAATGGCAAGCCCGTTCGCGAAACGTTGGCTGCCGATTTGCCCCTCGCCGTGGACCATTTCCGCTATTTCGCCGGTTGCATTCGGGCCCAAGAAGGCTCGGTTGCGCAAATCGACGATACGACGGTGGCGTATCATTTCCAAGAGCCTCTCGGTGTCGTGGGACAAATCATTCCGTGGAACTTCCCTTTGCTCATGGCCGCTTGGAAACTTGCTCCAGCGCTCGCGGCGGGCAATTGCGTGATCATCAAGCCGGCCGAACAAACCCCGGTGACGATTCTCCTATTTGCCGAATTGGTGGGCGATTTGCTTCCTCCCGGCGTGCTCAACATCGTCAATGGGTTTGGATTCGAGGCGGGCAAACCCTTGGCTTCGAATCCACGCATTGCGAAAATTGCATTCACGGGTGAAACGACGACCGGTCGCCTCATCATGCAATATGCATCGGAAAACCTCATTCCGGTGACGCTCGAACTCGGCGGCAAATCCCCGAACATCTTCTTCGAAGACGTGTTTGCCCACGATGACGATTTCGCCGACAAGGTGCTCGAAGGTTTTGCCATGTTTGCCTTGAACCAAGGCGAAGTGTGCACGTGTCCTTCGCGCGCGCTGGTGGACGAGAAGATTTACAAGCAATTCATGGAGCGCGTGATTGATCGAACGAAGAAGATCAAGCAAGGCAATCCCCTGGATCCGTCGACGATGATTGGTGCGCAAGCCTCGAATGATCAGCTCGAGAAGATCTTGTCGTACATCGACATTGGCAAGAAAGAAGGCGCTAAACTGGCCCTTGGCGGCGAGCGTGTTCGTCTCGGCGGAGATTTGGAGAATGGGTATTACGTGAGCCCGACGATTTTTGAAGGGCATAACAAGATGCGCATTTTCCAGGAAGAGATCTTCGGGCCTGTCGTCAGCGTGTGTTCGTTCAAGGACGAAGCGGAAGCGCTTTCAGTTGCCAACGATACGCTCTACGGATTGGGCGCAGGCGTTTGGTCGCGTGATGGCAATCGCGCGTATCGCATGGGTCGCGCGATTCAAGCGGGCCGCGTGTGGACGAATTGTTATCACTTGTACCCGGCGCATGCGGCGTTCGGTGGATACAAGCAATCGGGGGTGGGTCGCGAGACGCACAAGATGATGTTGTCGCATTATCAGCAAACGAAGAATTTGCTGGTGAGCTACAGCCCGAAGGCGCTCGGGTTTTTCTGATGGAACCGCATCCGCCGCGTGTGGTCGCGACTGATGCGGCATCGGTTTTGATCAAAAAACTGATGTCGCGTCACGGACCGCTCATGTTTCATCAATCGGGGGGCTGCTGTGACGGCAGTGCTCCGATGTGTTATCCGCGCGGCGAATTCAAGGTCGGTGCACGGGACATTTTGCTCGGTGAAATCGAGGGATGTCCCGTGTACATCGGCGCTGCGCAATTCGAGTTGTGGAAACACACGCAGCTCGTGATTGACGCAATTCCTGGGCGTGGAGCAGGATTTTCGATAGAAGCGCCCGAGGGAATGCGATTTCTGACGCGGTCGAACGTATTCGGGAGCGACGAAATGTGCGCGCTCGATGCGGCGGGCGTGAAACGTGGGAATGAGGTTTGACGAACTGATTTCGGTTTGCCAAACTCAAAACGACGACGGCGCAGTTGTCATGACTGCGCCGTTGGTTTTCGTATTGCGTGCATTGCATTCCCGGCTTCGCACCACTCGGCCGCGAATCACATCAGCTCAATCCCTCAATTTCGCACCCAATGCTTCTTGGGCCAATTCGTCGTAACTCATGCGCTGCGCCCGCGCGAGCTCTTCGTCACTAAAAAGGTGCTTCACGAAGTCTTCTTCGACCCCCATGACGCGGCTGAAGAATCCTCCGACAAACTTCCCTGCCACCGGATGATTCACACCGTCTTGCAGAAATCGCAAAAACTTGGAAAACGGCCGACGAGCCCTCGTTTCGCGCCGCCCCAACAATTGCATACGCTTAAATGCTTCGCGGAATCGTTTTCCTTGCGGATCCACCAAACGCATTGGCGTAAAGAACACGTCGCGGCTGAATGGCTGCGCATGGTAAAGCATATTCGCAAGCGTCCAGGCCCCCTGCATTTGTGTCGCTAGCGGCGTCGACGCATTCCGCTCGGCCATTTTTCGATCGTATTCGTCCGACGCATAATAGCCGGACATGTAGTAATCAATCGCAATGTGTCGCGACTCGTCCCGATTGATGAGCTCCATCGCTGACGCGCTCATCTCGTCATGCACGTAATCGTTGATCGACCGCAAAAGCGCGATGTCCAGAATCAATTCCCCCATCGTGATGTACACATTCGCCACGTCGTCAGAAAGATGGCGAACTGCATCGACAAAATGTGGCGTAAACGCCGTGAGCGTCGGACTCTGCCGGTATGTCTTGTAATGATGGACATCGTAGTAGTCGGCGAGCATCTGCGCTGCGTGGGAATGACGAACTTCGTCCTTGACAAACGTTCTGAAAATCGCCTTGAGGGTCGGATTTTCCACGCGCTGCTCTTGTTCCAGGAACAACGCCCCTGCGAGTCGCTCGATTCCGGACATGTCCGTAAACAACTGGACAATCGCCAGCTCGTCTTCGCGCGGCATTTCCCGCGGCCGGCGACTCCAATCGAGATCCCCCACGCTCCATTGGTCCCGCTCACACCGTTCGAGCATTTTCTCGAGGTCCATGGATACGCAGAATACGGACGAGTTTGCGCTGTGTAAATCTGCTTATCTTGCCAGCAAATGTTCAATCGCGGCAAGCACAAGCGTGTCATGGCCAAAACATCGCGAACTTCACGCCTGCATCAAGGAATGCGTATGCGACGACAACGCCACTTGCTGAACGAAGGTGGGTTCGTGCATCATCGGCCGCATGCGCACAGGTGACGTCGTCGATGGCCGCTACGCCATTTTGGAGCGTGCCGGCATTGGAGGCGTCGGTTCCGTATATCGCGCCTTTGACCGGCAAACGCAGTCTCTTGTCGCCGTTAAAGTGCTGCACGTGCCTCATGCGACGGCACAAGCTCGGTTCCTCACCGAAGCCCGAACACTTGCAGGTCTCGAACACCCACACATCGTTCGCTACGTAACGCACGGCATTCATGACGAAGAACCATTTCTCGTCATGGAATGGCTCGAAGGCGAAAGCCTCGATCGCCGCCTCGCACGCGAACGTCCCTCGGTCGACGAAAGCGTCGATATTGCCCGACGCATCGCGTCCGCGCTCGGCGCCGCACACGCGCGCGGAATCGTCCATCGCGACGTGAAACCAAGCAACGTCCTTCTCGTCGACAACGCACTGGACAAACTCCGTCTGCTCGACTTCGGGATCGCTCGCGTCGACGACGCTGGCGGTTTGACCCGCACTGGCAACGTGCTCGGAACCCCGGGATACATGTCCCCCGAGCAAGCTCGTGGAGACAAACGCTACCTCGATGCTCGCGCCGACGTGTTCTCTCTCGGTTGTGTCTTGTTCGAATGCTTGACGGGACAAACTCCGTTTCATGGCCCGCATGCGATGGCCGTGATCATGAAGCTTTTGTCCGAAGAGGCCCCTCGTTTGCGTACCGTGCGTCCGGACGCACCTGAAGCCCTCGAAGGATTGCTCTCACGCATGCTCGCACGTGAACCCCTGTCGCGCTTCATCGACGGCACCGCGGTCGTCAATGCGATCGATGCGCTCGGTTCCTTGAAAAACATCGAACCACAACCGATGTCCGTGCGGCGCCGTATGTCATCGAGTGCCGATTTGCTTCCTGTCGTTCCCGCAGCTTCACCCTCTTCGCCTGACGCAATCGCCATGGCCCCAACCATGATGGGCGTGTCGTCGTTGCGTGAATTGTCCGATCGCTACAATGCAGAGAGACCGTCGTCGCCACCGCCGGAACCCCGTGGATCCTGGCCGCCGCCACCCCCAAGCGTTTCGCCCGTCACGCGCGCACCTTCGAGTCCCACGGCTGGCGGAAGAACCGCGTCGGGCAGTTTGCCCCCCTCGAGCGTTTCGTCACCAGGCACCGTTCCACCACCAAGCGATCGTCGGTGGTACGAGCGTCTCCCGAGATCACCTGGCAAGAGTCCGTTTCAGGTCAAAGGACTTGCCTACAAAGGCGTGCTGCACTTCGTCACCACCAAGATCGACGGTGGCGTCGGTGTGCTCGCCGCAAGCATGCGCGATGCGTCACTGCGCGACTACATCACCCAAACGTTCCTCGCGTCGACGTTTTACGACGTGTTGCCGTTGGTCGCGGCAAGTGCCGCCGCGGCAAACCTCCTCAACATTCCACTCGACACATTCGCTCACAACCAAGGTCGAGCTCAAGCAAAGTACGATGCCGATCACGCCTTCCGCGCGTTTGTCCAAGGCCGTACGATCGAAGACTTCCCGTCACGCTGCAAACTCATCGCCTCGCGCTACTTCAACTTCGGCGAGTGGGAGGCGAATTCGTTTTCACCCGGAACGATAACGTTTGTAGTCAAAGGAATTCCAGCGTGGTCGGCACCATGGTTCGGTCCCTTGCTTGGGGGATACGCATCGATGATGGTGCAATACGTATCCAAGAAAAACGCTTCGGCCACCGTCTACCCAACACGACGTGACAGCACGACCGAAGGCATACAAACCGTCGTCGTCGAAATGGACATCTCGTTCTGATTCAGCGCGTCGATGCGCGGCGTTAGAACAGTGTTCGTTTGTCTTGCTTTAACGATCAGCGCGACTCAGCGCATCATGCGGCCTACGAAAAAGGGCCCCATGTGCGTGATGAATTCGCTCGTTTGTCGCGTCTTGCGCATCGACTGGACCACGTGCGAAAGCGGATGAAGATTCGCTCCAATGAGACCAATGACGAAATCGTTGTCGTGGGTATCGAGACCATGACAAGCCAGGCGAATGTCGTGCGCCAAGTCTTGCGATCCGTACGCACGCCCGATGGTCCCATGTTCGCGCAAGATCGATCCTTGTTCACGGGGTTCGAGTTTCGCGAACGCTCCACTTCGGCGCAGTGGATACCAAACGGCCCACGGCCACGCCTGGTTTGTCACGGTCGCGATCGGACGCTCAACCATCCAATATGCAAGCTCTTGCTCGTATCCCGTCGAGTACGTTCGTCCAAGCATGGTCATGTCGGGACGCAACCGAAGCGAACGATGCTCGAGTAGTACAGGACGAACCGCGTCCGTAAACGCTGCGGGATCCTCGCTCCACGTGAGCACGCCGAAACTCCAAGGATCGTTTACGTCCTCGTACACCACGACGCCCACCTTCCGCCGCTCGAGCGATTCGCGAATGCGTCCCGGAATGACGCTGTCCGGCCCCGATCGATCTTCGAGCACCAAGAGCTGCATGAACAGCCGACGATTCAGCACCTGCGGCTGGCCATCTTTCGGCGCCCCATGTTCGAACACATCCACGACGGGCAGCGCCGCCTCCCCGTGACCATGACCGGCACCGTGTTTCGCTTCGCTCATGCTCCGATGGCTACTCGCCCCGGAGCCTCGAAGCAACACGGATCGAAACACGCCTCTGTCCTGTGATACGCTCACGTTCGACCACCGCATGACGACGGATC
>JBGAOI010000238.1:0-9820 GCA_044221885.1 Polyangium sp. (in: bacteria) | reverse complement strand
GCGATGAATGTGCGACGCAAAATAGGCTGGTCGGGCGTGGGGTGTATTCTCGGATTCTACATAGTTGTGCTGACGAGTTGCGCCGTGGGTAATGAACCCATTCCAGGAGGCGCAGGCGGCGACGATGAATGGGGGGCGGGTGGCTCGAATGCGTCTGGCATGGGCGGCGCCAATGGTTCGTCGTCGAGCTCTTCGTCGAGCAGCAGTGGAGCTGGCTGTAAAGGTCCAGAATTGTGTAATGGCCAGGACGACGACTGCAATGGCTTGATCGACGACGACGTCGCGATCGTTGGAGACCCGTGCAACACTGGACTCATGGGCGTGTGCGGGATTGGCGCGGTCGATTGTCAGGAGGGGAAGCCTCTATGCGTCGAGACAAACAGCGTTATGCCAGAAGTGTGTGACAACCTCGACAACGATTGCAATGGCACCATCGATGATGGTAATCCAGGCGGCGGCGATCCGTGTGTTACGGGTGTTGCCGGGGTTTGTGCCGAAGGCGTGCTGACGTGTATGGCTGGATCGTTTGCTTGTGCCCAGAAAACACAATCCATGCCCGAGGTTTGCGGCGATATGCTCGATAACGATTGCAATGGCGTTGTCGACAACAACTGTGGAGGTATGGGCGGGCCATGTGTTCATAGCCCGTGCATGCCGGGCGGGCCATTGGCCAAAGATTGCGCGCCGTGCGTAACCACCATCTGCACCATCGATGCTTATTGTTGCACGACGACGTGGGATCTCACGTGTTACACCAAAGCGCTCGATATGTGTCCAGGGTGCTGACGAGTTTGCTTGGACCAATCAGGGCGGCGGGAGCATGCAATGGCCCGCGACGTCATAACACGATCCATTGACGCAGAAGCCCGAGCAATCGGCATCGCTCGTACAGGCCTTGCGACCGCATTCCATGTTCGCGCAATCAAAGTTTGCCGGGCAATCTGCTTTCGATGCACAAGCATTCGGCACGCATCGATGACCAGCCGAACAATGCGTTGCTGTCGTGCATTCAGCATCGTTCATGCAGCCGACCATGCATTCGGACGCGCCACAACTGCATGGCGGGCGATTGCAGATCGTCGTGGGATCTTGCATGGCGCATTCAGTGTCCGTGGTGCACGGATTGGGAGGTTCAAAACAGATACCGCACAAAGGCGCGGCGTCGGGCGATTGGCAAATGCCCCCATTGGGCTCCACGCAATCGGCGCTCGTTCGGCAATCTCCAGGGCCGAGCATTCCGCCGCTCGACGAAGACGAACCCGTCGGATTGCCCCCAGCGCTACCCGATGTCGAACTGCTCGATGCGCCCCCTCCGCCCGCATTCATTCCCCCAGTTCCGCCCGACCCGCCACCTCCGCCGTTGACAACAGGATCACAGGCCACGAGGCCTACCTGGACAAACGTTACGAACGAAGCATAAAGTACCCATTTTTTCATCGTCGTTTCCTTTCCCGCGCCTGTATTTTCCGAGGCGCAGAGATACGCACATTTGGCAAGATTCGCAAAAATCACGCCAAGAAATGTGGCTCAGCGCGATTTCTTTCGTGCATGTTCGGAAAAAAGCGGTACCATCGCGCCGAAACGTTCAGAGCGCAGAAATCGGCACGAGGGGCGAGTGAAATGACCACGAATGAACGCAGTCATTGGGCTTGGGGATTTCGGGATCGCTTTCCAGATGATGATATGCGTGACGCGCTCGCGGCACAAGTCGGCGCACTCTTGGGACGCGAATTCACGAAGAAAAAACTCCCCAAATTGGACGATGTCGAGTTACCGAATCCTCGCGTGTCCCCGCCCGAAGCGTTTGTCGAGTACGCATCCTCGACACGCGAGGATCGCATTCTGCATACGTATGGTAAAGCGTATCCCGATATCGTACGGGCATTTCAGGGCGATTTTGCACACGCGCCCGATTGGGTTGCGTTTCCTCGAGCGGAAATACAGATCTCCGACGTTCTTGCCCATTGCGCTGCCCATAACATTGCCGTGATTCCTTATGGTGGAGGCACGAGCGTCGTGGGAGGTGTCGAAGCCATTGTGGGGAAGGGATATCGCGGCGTCGTTTCCCTCGATTTGAAGCACTTCTCGGGCGTCTTCGAAATCGATCGCATTTCGCGCCTCATTCGCGCTGGCGCTGGAACGACGGGCCCCGCGCTCGAAGCCCAATTGGCTCCCCATGGTCTTTCTCTGCGGCACTTTCCGCAAAGTTTCGAATTCTCCACGGTCGGCGGATGGATTGCCACGCGAGCCGGCGGGCACTTCGCGACATTGTACACGCACATTGACGATTTGGTTTGTTCCATTCGCACCGTCACGCCCGCTGGGGTGTGGCAAGACAGACGTTTGCCCGCGTCGGGTGCCGGGCCAAACCCGGATCGCCTTGTGCTTGGCTCCGAGGGGATTCTCGGCGTCATTACCGAGGCATGGCTTCGCGTGCAAGTGCGTCCACGTTATCGCGTATCCGCGAGTTTTACCTTCGCGAACTATGCCGACGGTGTTCGAGCTTGTCGACATCTTTCGCAATCGGGCCTTTACCCGTCCAATTGCCGATTGCTCGATAAAACCGACGCACTCCTCGGCGGTGTATTCGTGGATGGCGACGCCGTCTTGCTCGTGGCTTTTGAATCGTCGGATCATCCTCTCGAAGCTTGGATGCAGCGAGCCGTGGCGATTTTGACAGAGGAAGGTGGCGTTTGTACAGACGGACCTATCTACAAAGAAGATGTCGGTTCGGGAGCAGCGGCGGCTGCGACCTACAAGCAGTCTTTTCTTCGCGCGCCGTACATGCAAAGCGCGCTCGTCTCCATGGGCGTTCTTGCGGATACGTTTGAAACGGCGTGCACGTGGGACAAGTTCGAATCGCTCGATGCTGCACTCCGCGAAACGGTGCTCGATGTGTTGCAAAAGGAATGCGGCGGAGGCGTCGTCGGTCGACGTTTTACCCACGTTTATCCTGACGGACCCGCTCCGTATTACACGTTTTTGGGCGCAGCTTCCGAAGGCCGGGAACTCGAACAATGGAGAGCCGTCAAAGACGCAGCCAGCCGAACGATTCTTGCCCATGGCGGAACGATCACGCATCATCATGCGGTAGGACGAACCCATCAACCTTATTACCGCGCGGAACGTTCCGATGTTTTCGCAGCGGCACTTTCCGCGGCAAAACGAGCGATCGATCCGCAGGGAATCATGAATCCAGGCGTGCTGCTGGGCGTCGACGAACTGGACAAACCTGGGTGAAGCTCACGAGCTCACGTGGGCACGGGAAACGCTTCTTGATAATCGTGGATGCAGCGGCTTTCGGTCATTTCGTATTGAAATCCAGTCGCCTTCTGAAAGGCCGATCCGTCGACAACCACGGGATACTTGATGTGGCTGAGAGCTCCCGGAGGCAACTTTGGCAAGCCAAACCTTCCAAGCATTCCGCGAAAAACTGCTTCCGGCAGGGGAACCGTCGAACGTCCCGCGCCTTTGACGATTGCGGACAAGGGAACCGGCGGCGGGCCGGCCACGTTGTAAACGCCTTGCACGCGTTTTTCCAAGGCCAAACAAATGGCCGATGTCACGTCTTCTTCGTGCATGAAGTGAAACAGAGGATCGAATCCGAGCACCTGCGGGACGCGTTTACCGCGCAAAAATGCGGCAAGCGTACCGTGCCCCGTTGGACCGAGCGTGTACACCATCCGCAGAACGGTCGTGACCAAATTGGGAATACGCCACAACGCCGTACACGCATACAGATCGGCTGCGACGAGGTCCGACAGTTCAGGAAATGTGGTGACCGCCATCGGAGGGTCTTCTTCGACGTGGTACAGCGGTGAATCGGCAGCCGCGCCATAATAGGTGTGACGTCCGACGAAGATCGCGTGTTCGACACCCCAATCCCGGCAATGCTCGAAAACCGCGCGCGTTCCTCCAAGGTTGATGCGGAAACGTTCGGCGGTGCGTTCCACCAAATGCGTCACGGTTGCCAAGTGAATCACGGCCTCGGGACGTTTTTTGCGAAAAACATCTTCGGCTGCGCGTTTGCGAATATCGACATCGTGGAGTTCAATGCCCGCAGGAGCATCTCGCCACGGTCGACGATCGATCCCAATGACTTCGTGTCCTTGCGCCAGCAATCGTTTGGCGACGCGTTGCCCCAGCGCTCCGGAAATACCGGGAATGAGAACCCTCATGGTTGCTCTCCGTTTTTCCCATCAAACGTGAAGGCGGCGTTTTCTTCAGCGCCGCTCGACCATGACAGCGCCTTTCGACGCCGCTCACGACCAATTTCAATCAATCCCGCAATGCGTTGTTTGACTTGCTCCACATACCCTTCGATGACTTCGTCTTCTTCGGTGCCCCGTCCGTCGAACATCATCGGTTCGCTGTACGTGAGTTCCAAACGCGTTGGGACGGGAAGGGCCACGCCCCATGGTGTAATCGGCACGTACGGCGCGCCAAACAGTTTTCCCAAAGTCACCGAATTGGCAATCGTCGGAATGGCTTCACCCCCACCGACAAACCCGACAGGAATGATGGGCGTTTTGGTTTTCAGGGCCAAACGCATAAAACCCGAGCCGAAATGCACGAGAGAATTACGTTCTGGATAAAGCTTCGCGGTACCTCGGGCACCTTCGGGAAAGATCATCAACAGCCGTTCGTCGCCAAGCAAATGTTCTGCGGTCTCGACGAGCCCAGTCAATTGTCCGCATCGTGTCGACCACAAGCCCATGAAGGGCGCGCCGGCCATGAATTTTTCGGCCATGCCTTGAGCCAACCGCGGCGGTTCCTTTTCCAGGAAACACGAGGCAATGACCATCGCTCCATCGAGGGCCACGCCACCCGAGTGATTTCCCACGAGCATCGCTCGTCCTCGCGCCGGGACATATTGGATGCCTTCGATCCCGATCTTGAAGTAATGGCGATAAAGCATTTGCAGCGCGGTAAAACCACGCGCAAGGTACTCTTTCGACGCACCATACGGATCGCAGCCGTAGCTGTTCCAGGGCAGTTCGAGGCGTTCGACGCGCGCGGCAATTTCCGAATCGATGAACAAGGACACGACGGTTTCTCCGGACGCAGGGTCGTCGCACGATAAGCGGAGATGCGTCCCGTTGCAAGCGAAGAACGCGTCGTGCGATGCGATTGCGTTTTTCAGCACCGGCGGTCGAACATGGTGCGCTGCGTCGTCAAGGAAACACGCGTACGTCCCCGACAACGTTGGTTTTCAGGTCCCAACCAAGCCCCGCGTCATCGAAGCTCGGATCGACAAACCATTGCCGCTTGTCGACCTTGTCGACGATGACGACCCAGTCATGATCGCGCAATCCAGGAAAAGGCAATGCGTAACCAAATACCTCGGCGCGTGAACTATGCACGACTTGAGCTTTGGCATTGATTTTCCCGCGCGTCGCCGCCATGTCGAAAATACGCACGAACAAATGCGCATATTCGATACAATTGCCCGATCGTGGTTCCGCGCCAAACGCGTATTTCGTCGGATGACCGAGCCCAAATCGCAATTGCTGCCCCGTCATCCCCAGCGCAAACTTCAACGCTTCTTCCACGGTTTGCGGCTTCGTCGCTTCGATCTGAAAACGCACGGCTGCATCGAGGGGTGCGTCGAGACGCGCCAATGACACTTGCGCTACGTGCGGTCCGAGTAGCCCCACGCGGGCTCGGGCAAGCGCCACGACAAACACCAACAGGCCGACGACGGCCAAGAAGGCGAGCGCTACCCGTGCCGCCTTACGCACGCGACTCTCCTCGATGTTCGCGAATCATTCTGCTTCCACCACAGGGGCTTCGGCCTTTTCTACCTGGGATTTTGCCAACCACGTCAAGGCAACGGAAAGGACAAACCCAAGGAGCACCGGAGCCAATGTTCCTTCCATCATCAAAATGGTGGGGTTGTAGGTGATTTCCGCTAATTCGCGCTTCGTTCCCGATAACACGGAAAATTCGATCATCGCTGCTGTATAACCCGGATGAACGAATTTCCAGAAAAACCACAACGTAGGTGCGCGTAATGCAGCCGCAATGACGGAAATGATCATTCCCGAGGCAATCCCCTGCCACCACATGAGTTTCCCGCCTTCGAGCACATCGCGTCGGTGTTTCACCGAGCGCCAGATGAGAATCAGCGGAATGACTACGTACAGGTTCGTCACGAACCCATGTTGAGCAATCCGCGTGGTGTGTAATCCCGCAGCATATTCAACGATGAGCCACGCGAAATACGCCAGCGCAAGCACCGCGCCATAACCAACTTCAGGAAGATACGCCTTCATGGCCGCTCGAAATCCTCACCACGACGAACTCGCCGCGCGACGCGCAACGTGCCTCTCGAATCGCCCAAGTGCAAGAAAAATCCGCGCTCGTCCAAACAGGCTTTGCAGAAATATTCGTATCCGCCAGACTTTACTTTGCTTCCAGTACCGTGTTTCATGACGCGGCTTGGAGAACAGGAGCAAGTTGCCTATGCGAAGAGTTTTTCTTTCCGGCGTTTGGCTCGTTCCGATGCTCGTGTGGGCATGCGGCGACAACAATGCTGCAAATCCCTTCGGCTACGGAGGTGCAGGCGGGGCAGGAGGCACAGGGTTTGGCGGAAGCTCCGCTCTTCCTTGCGACGTTGAACTCCTCGTTCGTGAAAAATGCCAACTATGTCACGCTGCCCAGCCCGTATATGGCGCGCCGATGCCGCTTGTCACGGCCCACGATTTCGCGGCTCCTGGCATAAGCGATCCATCCAAAACGATGGCGCAGCTCGTGAAAGAACGCATTCACGATCCGGATAGACCGATGCCGCCGCGTCCAACAGGACCCCTCGATGCCGCCGCCTTGACGACGCTCGACGCTTGGCTCATCGAAGGTGCACCAGGAGGAAAAACCCCCTGCTCGACCATGTCCGGCGGCAGCACAAGCTCCGGCGGTGGCACCGTGGCCTGTGTCCCCGACGTGAAACTCCGGGCCGCAACAGCCTACAAGATGCCCAAATTGAAGCCGGATCAATACGTCTGTTTCGGCGCCGATATTGCTGTCACGGAAAAACGCCATATCGTTGGGGTCATTCCGGCCATCGATAACGAAGTCATCGTGCACCATATGCTTCTTTATGAAACGGATTCGGCCATTAGCTCAACGCCGACCGTGTGCGGACCCGCAGGACCGGCCAATGGGCGGCTCGTCAGCGTGTGGGCCCCGGGCGCTCAAGCATTCGAATTGCCCCCGCAAGCCGGTATGCCGCTCGATGGCACGAAACATTACGTCATCCAAATCCACTACTCGAACCTGATGAAGCTTTCAGGACAAACCGATCGTAGCGGATTCGATGTGTGTACCACGACAAACCTTCGCGCCAACGATGCCGATATTCTCGCCTTCGGCACGCTCAACATCTTCGTTCCGCCCCATGGTTCGTCCGACCGTACGTGTGATCTCGTCATTCCGCCCGAACTGCCGAAGATCAACCTTTTCGCGGCTGGACCGCACATGCACACGTACGGCAAGTACATTTCCGGTGAAGTCATCCACGCGTCAGGGGATTCGTATACGCTGGCGACGCGAAATCCATGGAGCTTCGATAACCAATATTGGGAATCCGTATCGACGACGGTGGCGCCTGGAGACACCGTTCGCGTGCGGTGTGCTTGGGATAACCCAACGGCGGCGAATGTTTCGTTTGGCGAGAAAACCACCGACGAGATGTGTTACATGTTTGCCGCGTATTGGCCGCGCATTACACTTCCGCAATGGAACTGGCAAGCGACGGCTGTTTTCGCAAATTGCACCGATACGCCATGACAAACATGCGTACGGGATTACTTCGATTCGTATACCTGTCCTGAGGGCAGTTCCACACACGACAAGTACCCGCCTTTTCCGCATCGCGTATCGATACCGATGACGCTTGGCCCTACCCACACGTCTTCTTGATCCTCGGGGGTGTACTCCGACAAGTCCTCGGGCAAACACGCAGTTGGGGTATGTCCAAAAATGACCAGCTTTCCGCGGTAATCACGAACGAAATCTTTGTCGCGGCACCACATCAGGGCCATCTTTTTCTGCGTCAACGAAGGATGTTCATACCCATCGGGCCCTTTGTTCAGTCCCGCGTGCACATAAATCGCGTGGTCGTCCTCGTAAAACAAGGCCAAATCGCGCATCCATGCGACAACATCTTCCGGGAAAAACGTTCCTTTGAAAAGCGCCTCGAATTCATCGTTCGCAAACCCCTCGTCATCTCCAGGCGGAGGTTGTCCTCGGAAAGAACGCAACGTCGCCAAGCAACCGTTTCCCGCGGGAAGAATGAATTCCGGCCAACCGCGATCGATGACGCGTAACCACGCATCTTCATGGTTTCCCCGCAAAAAGACGACTTTGGCGGGCGTTTGTCCAGGCAGAGCCCGCAAGAACGTAATCACTTCGGCCGATTGCGGACCGCGATCGAGATAGTCTCCCACAAAAACGATGGTGTCGGTGGGGTCGAGTTCGGGCAATCCTGCAAGTAGTTTTTGCAGGGCGTCGAGGTCCCCGTGAATGTCGCCAATGGCGAAGGTGCGGCCAGCCATGACTGACCAGGTTACGGGAGTTTGGGCTGTTGATCAACCACAGAAAACGCAAACGACAACATGTCCACGCCCCGTTCGACGTCACTCTTATTCGAATCGGCGCCGCCATGACCCGCGTGTTTCTCCACGCGCATCAAAATGGGTTTGTCCGTCGTCTGGTTTGCCTGAAGAGCGGCCGTCATTTTCCACGCATGCATTGGATGCACACGATCGTCCGCGTCCGACGATAACATCAAAAAGCTTGGATATCCCGTCGGAACTTTTTTGACATTGTGGTACGGAGAATAAGCAAGCAAGGCGCGGAACATGGCTTCGTCCTGGGGCGATCCATATTCGGCAACCCACGTTTTCCCATCACCGTACAGCGGATACCGCAACATGTCGATCACGGGCACTGCACACATCATCGCTCGGAAAAGTTCCGGTCGCTGTACAGCAACAGCGGCAACGAGCAACCCGCCATTGGATCCACCATAACCCACGAGTTTTTCCGATTTCGTGTAGCGATTCTTGATGAGCCATTCCGCCGCACCAATGAAATCATCGAACACATTTTGCTTGTTTTGCAGCATTCCCCCGCGGTGCCAGGCATCGCCATATTCTCCGCCGCCACGCAGGTTCGGAATGGCAAACGATCCTCCGGCTTCGAGCCACGTGTAGAGCATGGGCGAAAAGCCGGGCAGGCGGCTGATGTTGAATCCGCCGTATCCCGTCAAAAGCATGGGCGACGAACCGTCGAGTGGCGCATCTTTTCGTCGAACGACGAACATCGAGATCAACGTTCCATCTTTGGATGGGAAAAACACTTGTTCCACGGCAAATGGCTTCGGGTCCACTGGCGCTTTGACCTCGTTCCACAATTTGCTCACGCCCGTTTTCATGCTGATTTCGTAAATCGAGAGCGGATACGTAAACGAAGTGAACGAATAATACGCCGTGTCTTCATCCACTTGGCCACGAAGTCCCCCGGACGAACCAATTCCGGGCAAGGCCACGTCGCGAATTTTTTTGCCATCCAGGCCATGGATTTGCAGAACCGACGAGGCTTTGTGTAAATACGTCAAAGCCAATTGGCCTCCGACGATCCTGGCGTCTTCCAGTACGGAGTCTGGCGATTGTGGAACCAGATCCTTCCAGTTTGCCTTTTCAGGTTTGGCCGGGTCAATCACTACGAGGCGCCCGCGCGGGGCACCTTCCGTCGTGCGCAAATAGATGCGGTTCTCGTGGGCAAACGCGCTCATCGAACCTTCGTAATCTTTTACGAT
>JBGAOI010000237.1:0-9822 GCA_044221885.1 Polyangium sp. (in: bacteria) | reverse complement strand
CGATGCCTGAAACAATGAGCATCGAGCGGCGAAAAGTGCTCGTCGCCCTTGGCGCCGAATTGATTCTCACGCCCGGGGCGCTCGGAATGAAAGGCGCAATTGCTCGAGCTGAAGAATTGGCGTCGACGGAAGCCGATCGTTATGTGTTGATGCGTCAATTCGAGAATCCCGCCAATCCGGCGATTCATGAAAAAACGACCGGACCGGAAATCTGGAACGATACCGACGGCGCTATCGATGTCCTCGTTTCCGGCGTAGGCACAGGTGGAACCATCACCGGCGTGTCGCGATACATCAAGCAAACGCAAGGGAAAAAGATTTTGACGGTAGCCGTCGAACCCGTGCATTCGCCCGTGATTACGCAAACGATGCAAGGTGAAGAAGTCAAACCCGGACCGCACAAGATTCAAGGCATTGGCGCTGGGTTCGTCCCCAAGAACCTGGATCTGTCAATCGTCGATCGGGTCGAGCAGGTCACGAATGACGAAGCTGTGAACACGGCTCGTCGATTGGCCCGGGAAGAAGGCATTTTGAGCGGCATTTCGTGCGGTGCTGCGATGGCGGCGGCGTTGCGATTGGCAAACGATGCTGCTTTCGCAGGCAAGACCATCGTCGTGATTCTGCCGGATGCTGGCGAACGATATCTGACGAGCGTCCTCTTCGAAGGGATGTTCGAGAGCGTGGAAAAAGCGACCGCTGCGTCTTGACGAGACAAACCATTCCACCATGTCGGAAAAATCGGACAAAGCGCTCGAAAATGTCGTCACGGGGATGCTCGCAAGTTATGCGGATGATCCTCGCGGCCATCACATCGGCAAGAAACACTTGCCTTCGCGAGAAGAGATCTTCGACATCATCGAACTGCTCTTCCAGTTGTTTTACCCGGGATATTACGGTCGCCAAGACTTGACGAAAGGTAATCTCGAGTATCACGTCGTCACGTTGGTCTCGACAATTCGTGAAAAACTCGCGAAGCAAATCGAAGAGTGCCTGTGTTGGTCGAGTGAAACCGGCCAGGATCACAAGACACTCGGCCCGCGTTGCGAACACAGTCGAAAACTCGCATCGCAATTGCTCGAACGTTTGCCCGATATTCGCAACGCATTGTTGCGGGATGTTCAAGCGGCGTACGATGGCGATCCGGCGGCGGGAAGTCTGGATGAAATCATCTTGGCATATCCGGGATTGTTGGCGGTCACGGTGCATCGCGTGGCGCATGAGCTGCATATGCTCGACGTGCCCTTGATGCCTCGGATCATGAGCGAATGGGCGCATTCGCGCAGCGGCGCGGACATTCATCCCGGAGCCCAGATCGGCAGTAGTTTCTTCATTGATCACGCGACGGGTGTGGTGGTTGGAGAAACTTGCGATATCGGCGAAAACGTCAAGATGTACCAAGGCGTCACGCTTGGCGCAATTTCGCATCCCAAAGACGAACGTGGCCGCGTGATTCGAAACACGAAACGACATCCAACCGTCGACGCTTCGGTAACGTTATATGCGAATGCAACGGTTCTAGGTGGACAAACCGTCGTTGGTAAAGCCAGTGTTGTGGGCGGATCGGTTTTTCTTACGAAAAGCATTCCGCCACGTACGCGCGTCGCCGTAAAACCTCCAGATTTGCGGGTCATTGAAGCTGGGCAAAACAGCGACGAAGAATTTCCCGTCGAATTCGAGATCTAACGCTCGCGTCAAACCCTCCAAAGAAAAGCCCCGGTGGCTCACCATGAGCCTTCCGGGGCTGTGTCGCCGAGCGGGAAACCAAATAGCGACATCATAAGCAAAACCCATCCGGCTTCATTGGTCAATGAGAATTCATTCGTGAGGCATGTTTTCGCCTCGTGATATTCGAATACGCGCCAGGACGTACGAATCTCATCCAAATGACGCCCAAAACGATTTCACCACGGCGTCGGTTTGTAGTCTTTGAAGAATTGGCCAAACGGATGAATGCCCGTAGCGAAGCCCGAAAAAATGGGATCACAAATACGCGCGGCGCCATCGACGATATCGAGCGGAGGATGAAATCCGTGCTCGATCTGTTTTCGAGCCGCGATCGCGATTGGATCTTCGTCGGTGACCCAACCCGTATCCACGCTGTTCATATGAATGCCGTCCTTTACGTAATCCTGAGCTGACGTCCGCGTGAGCATGTTGAGCGCCGCTTTGGCCATGTTCGTGTGCGGGTGCTTGTCCGTCTTGTGTTCGCGGTAAAACTGCCCTTCAACAGCCGATACATTGACGATGTGTTTGTCGCGGGAAGGCACACGCATCATGAGGCCCTTGAGCTTACTGGACATGACAAACGGGGCGACGGCATTGACGAGATACACTTCAAGCAGCTCGACGGTGGGAACCTCGGCCAGCGCAAGGCGCCAACTGTTTTTCTCGCGCCTGTCGACTTGTTGCAAATCTTGATCGAGTTGCCCTCGAGGAAACAACTCCATCCGCCCCGCAAGCGCATGATCTTCCGAGGTGAGGGTCAATTGCGACAAACGGGCCGGATCGGCAAACATGGCATCGTTTGGCGTGGCCAGGATTTGTTTCTCGTGGGCGTGACGCGCGACGAATGGACGTGCACGGGGGGGCAATGCATCGATGGGCGCAGCTTCGACGTCCAGCAAATGAGCGTAAAATCCAGGCGGACGCCGGACGGTTTGACACGCATTGTGCAAGACGAAATCAAGACGCGGAAGATAACCGTCGACAAACCGCACGAAACGTTCGACAGCGGGCGTGAAACGCAAATCCAGTCCAAAGATCTCGAGACGATCCGCCCATGCGTCGTAATCGGCTTCTCGAGCATAACGAAGGGCGGCGTCGTGCGGAAAACGCGTGGTCACAATGACTCGCGCCCCTGCCCGCAAAAGGCAAATGGCCGCTTGGTATCCGATCTTCACACGAGCGCCAGTGACGATGGCGACGCGACCGCGTAGATCTGCCGATTGCAATCGCTTTTGATAATTGAAGTCGGCACACGAAGGACAAAGCTGGTCATAAAAGAAGTGAATGCGGCGGAACTCTTCTTTACAGACATAACATTTTCGCGCGCCACGAAGTTCGGGCGCTGGTTCGTCAGACGAAACCTCGGGAGGCGGCAAAGCATTCGTGGGCTCAGGCGTTTGGAAAACCGAAGCTTTGCGGCCGACACGAATTCCTGTCGCATCGAGGATTTGTTCTTCGGCCGCTCGAGACGCGCGTTTGTCTTTGCGCCGGAGCGCTTTGGCCAATGTTCGTTGTTCAGACCGGGTCGGACGAGACACGCGCCCCGCAGCTTCCAAGAGGCGTTGGCGCGTGGCAGAATCGAGGTGCGCAAGTCGACCACGATTGTCGACGATACTTTCTAGAACGGAAATCGTGGTTCGAAGATCGATCTCGTCGAGTGGCGACGCAGGACGTTCTTCATCGACGTTGTTGTCGTTTCCGTCGTCGTTGTCTTCGTCAGTGGCGGATTCTTCGTTTTTCATCAATGGAACGCCAAGCCAAACAGTTGTCCGTCGAGAGGAATGGGCAATTTAATGGCGCAGACGAGGCCCACATCAATACCGTAAGGAGTCCCCTCTGACAACGTTCCTATTGGAACGGCCAAACGTAATGCGGCGGAGAAAAATCCGAGCGATACGAAGGGCGAGGCGTGTACACCGACGGTCATGGCTCGCGCGGCATTACCTTCTTCGATAAAGGCGCCGACTTCGGCTCCGAACATCATGAAGTTGAATTGTGGACCGAATGCATAACGAGCGTGATCAAAGCCCACGGTTTGCGCCTGCGCAAATCCACCCATGCCAAATCGGAATGCCGAGTACGGAAATCGCACGTAAGAGATTTCAACCCCCAGGACACCGTTGATTGGAGCATTCACCGCGTCCATATGACTTGTGAATCCAAGAATCGGTCCAACACTGACGAAATTTTTTGCTTGTTGCTTCGTCGTTGATTCTCGTGGAAGAACGACGACTGGTTTGGCAGACGAAACCGTTCGTGGCGTGTCGGACGATTGTTTCAATGGATCAGCCGCCGCAACATTCGAAGTCAAAAGACCGGCAGCAATCACGGCCATGGCGAAAGCTTGGCCGGGGACGGCCAACGCCGTATCGAAGGGCCAGCGCGGCTGCGCGACCTGGAAAGCTCGATTGGAAGTACGAACGTTGGTGAAGATCTGACGCATCGAGTCGCGAGCATACACGCGCGAAGAAACCCTGCCAGGCGTGGCGGTGAAAAAACGAAGAATGCGCGGCTCGTGGTTAGCCGTGTCGCGCCAAGTATTGGAAGAGGCGCGCCAAGGCAAGGACGGCTCCGGCGCCGATGAGAATTCCGGCGACCCACGTCAAACGCAAAGGACCGATATCAATACGTTCCACGTTCAACCAATACGTGCTGGCTACATAATCGAGCACCCGGACAAACACTCCGCTCATCGCCAGCAACACGGGCAAACCCAACATCGTGCCAACTTCCGGCGCGGGCTCTGGCAACATCGATGGAGATGGCGCACGACCGCTCGAAGGCGGAGGCAAACGTTCGGATAGTGGTGGACCAGCACGTGGCGGAGGGTTGTTTCGTCGCGCAGCACCAGCGTCTGTCGTCTCCAAACCAACGCTCAAGTTCGGTGGCGCGTTGGCACGGGTTCCTGAAGTAATTTCGAGGTGTACGGCCGGCATCGTGCCCGATATTTTTTTGGCGGGCTCGCCTCGTCGCGACGGAGGGGGAACATCGACATCGACTTTGAGCTCGACGTCGGAACGTTCGAAGTTGAGCTGCTTGGATCCGGGAACGGAGCGGGGAGGTGCGTCAGGCAAAACCTCGTTTTCCTGCGGAACAGCACCAGGAACAACCGCGGCATAACCTCCACTTGCAGGTCGTGATGGGGGAGGCGGACGACGCGATACGGGTGCGTACGAACGGGTGACGTTGGAGAGCGCTTGCTCCATTTCGTCCCAGAACGCGCCGGCATCCGGATGACGATCTCGTGGATGCAGAGCCAACGCGCGTTGCATGACGGACTCGACGACATCGGGTACACGAATGCCTTCCGTTCGTGGCGTCGGACGACGTTTTTCGTCGAGCACGGTACCCATGATGGCAACAGGATCACCATCGATGGCCGCACGTCCGGCGAGAAGTTCGAGGTACGTGATCGCCAAACCCCAGACGTCTGTCCATGGTCCCGTCGTGCCAAACCGTTTGGGGGCCCATTGTTCTGGAGCGCCGTATCGAGGCGTAAATGCGAGAGGAATCGTCTCACTCGACTGCGTCATCTGTCCCGCAATGACGCTCATGTTGTCGCGAGCTTGAGCGATGCCGAAGTCGAGGATCTTGATGACATCGACGCCACGCATTTTGGTGAGAAAAATGTTGGCGGGTTTGATGTCGCGATGAACGACACACACGGTTCCTGATGGTCCTGGAAAACGATGCGCAACTTCGAGAGCTCGAGCGACAGGCGTGAGAATTCGTCCGGCTTCGAGGCAATCGAGAGGCTTTTGTCCGCATGACGCGCGGTCTTCAATGAGGGTCCAGAGCGTGCGACCTTCGAGCCATTCGAGCGCGATGAACGGAACGATGAGGCCGCTGTTGGTGGTGATGACGTCGTAGTGCAGCGGTCGAACGACTTCCGGGATGTTCGCGGACAAACGGAAGAGCATCTCCGCTTCTTCGCGAAAACGTTCAAGAAAAACCGCGCGTTGAGCTTCTGGGATGGTGGGAATCTTCAGGCACTTCAACGCCACGGGCGCACGAAACGCACCATGGATCGCTCGATACACCACACCAAAGCCGCCCTCGGCGACAGCTTCTTCGATCGTGAAGGGACCCTGGGTGGTGCCGACGATGCCGAAGACATCTTGGGCCATCAGGCGCAGCATACGCTGAGTCTGTCGATGACGTGAAGTAGGTCTCGGGTTTCGGAACGTGATTCACGCCGCTCGTTCACGAACTCCCACGCGAAGCACGTCTGCACAAGAGCCGACAAACAGCAACGCGAGCTCTGGTAGGCTCGAGCGATGAGCGACTTCGTCACGCTGGACATTTCGGATTCGATCGCGACGGTCACGCTGCTTCGCCCAACCATGCCTCCGACATTTTTTGCAGATGTCGAAGCCGTGTTTCGACAAATTGCGACGGAACGCGAAGTGCGTGTCGTCGTGGTGCAATCAAGTGCCAAAGCGTTCTCGTTTGGCTTGGATCTACGAGCCGCGATGACCGAACTGGGTCCGCACCTTGCGGGAGGACTTGCCGGCGGACGCATGGAGCTCTGGAGAATCATCAAACGACTGCAAGGAAGTTTCGATGTGATCGCGTCGTGTCCAGTGCCCGTCATTGCGGCCATTCATGGGCCCTGCATTGGTGGAGGACTCGATCTCATCACCGCGTGTGACATCCGTGTAGCCGCGCGTGATGCGACGTTTTCCCTCCGTGAAACACGCATCGGAATCGTTGCGGATCTCGGCAGTTTACAACGCTTGCCCCGCATATGCGGTCAAGGTGTGGTGCGCGAGTTGGCGTTCACGGGCAAAGACATTTCTGCAACACGCGCCGAGTCGATCGGGCTCGTGAACGAATTGTTTGAGGACATAACATCGCTTCATGCTGGCGCACGAAAGCTCGCTGTCGAGATCGCCAGCAACCCGCCCCTTACGGTACGTGGCGTCAAGGCCGTGCTGGACTACGGCGAGGGAAAAACAGCAGCGGATGGGCTTGCTTATGTTGCTGCTTGGAACTCGGCGTTTCTCGCGTCGGAAGATTTGACGGAAGCGATGATGGCGTTTGTGGAGAAACGTCCGCCACGTTTTACTGGCAAGTGATGAACGAACGATCTCGGCCCGACGCCAACGACTCAATGAGCGTCAGGACGAGGCACGTGCCTATCGCGTCGCGCAGATTTTCGTGAGAGACTCCGTCGCGCTCGGGAAACGAACGCGCTCGCTTTCAGAGCGCCTCGACGCAAGGATAGCCATGACGATCCGCCCCGCCGATCTGCACGCCATTCCTCTTTTCGAGGGGATCACCGAGACGCACCTTTCAGAGCTTTTACAAGCGATGGAATCCGTCACGCTCGAGCCAGGCGCAGTCTTGTTCGAGGCGGGAACGGAGCCGCATCACTTTGCGTTGTTGGTGAAGGGCGAGGTTGCGCTGGAGCAAGAAGGGAATGTTCGTTTTCGTTTGTCGCCGATCGCGCCGATTGGGGAGCTCGGAGCACTGACCGGGTTGTGTCGCAACACGCGCGCGGTCGCGACGTCGAATGCGGAGATTTTACGCAATGGTGTTGTCGCGTTGATGAAGTTTTTCGAGGCGCACGGAGACGTGGCATTTCCGTTCTACAACAATCTGTTGCGAATCGTGGCCGCGAAGATGCATCGCGATGCCACACGTCTCGAAGAAATGCGCACGAACATCATTCGGACACAGAAGGCAATGAAGGAGCTGCGCGATCGCGTGCTCGAAGCGGAAGAGACGCCAATCTCGAAGGCCGTGTGCGATACGCTCGAACCGCTTATCGAGAAAAATCGCCGTGGTCATTACATGGTCACGCCGGCGTACGCATTGTCGACATCCGTTCGTCTCGACGACGGACGATTGCTTCCTGTATCGGCGATGTCAGAAGGGTTCATTCGCGTGATGCGTTTGCCCAATGCCGAGACAAACCGAGATGTGAGCTTTGTGCTCGTGGCTCCAAGCGCAGAAATTCCGATAAGCGGGAAAATCGTGCATGTCGCGGACGATGGCGCGTTGATCGAGCTCGATATGCTGATTGAAGAATACGCCAAGAAACTCCAGGAGCACCTTACCCGGGTGCAAATGCTCGATTTCGTCGTTTGATTTCGCAATCGTCTCCGTTGGTATTACTTCCCAAACCGTAGGTCGTCCCCATGGCTATGAATCCGACACGTCGAAAACTGGCAATTGCCACTTGGTCCCCGCCGGCGGAAGGCAATATCTACGGCAAACTGAGCCTGGACGTGAGCCAGGCATTGCAATACGTCGAGCATCTTCGAAAGAAGGATGGCGAGAAAGTCTCGATTGCGCATGTCGTGGGCAAAGCCGTGGCGAAGGCCATGGAAGCTGCTCCGGGGCTCAACGGACGCATTGTGTTTGGGAAATTCGTCCCGCATCAATCTGTGGACGTTACGTTCTTGGTGGCGCTCGAGAATGGGAAGGACCTGGCGAAAACCAAGATTCCCAATACGAATGAGCGTTCGATTTCCGATATTGCGCGTGAGTTGGGAAAAGGCGCATCGAAGTTGCGCGATGGCAAAGATGAAGGTTTTGAAAAGAGCAAAGGGCTTTTGAAAGCATTGCCGACATGGCTCCTCAAGCCGATTCTTTGGACCACGGGGTACATCACGAGTGCGCTGGGTATGCCCGCCATGGGGCTCGAAGCATTCCCCTTTGGTTCAGCGGTCATAACGAACGTTGGGTCCTTTGGATTGGAAGAAGCGTATGCCCCGCCAACGCCATTTGCGCGCGTGCCGGTGCTGATTCTCGTCGGTGCGGTCAAGGACCAGCCAACCGTCGTGGATGGTCAGGTCGTGGTTCGTCCGATGCTCACCATTACGGCAACGATTGATCACCGCTTCATCGATGGTGCGGAAATTGCGGTTTTGGCAAAAATCGTCCGTAAAGGAGTCGAAGAACCCTGGACACTAGAAGGTTTGTCCAAGCCGCCGTGGGATGAAACCAAACCGGCCGCTTGATTCCACTTTCACTTCGGAATCCCCGACGTCGAATTGAATCCGAGCGTCAAACGTAGCCGTTCGCTCGATCCAACCGTGTTGCCCATGGTTGTGTGCGTTTGCAAATCGCCGTCGATACAGGCCGGAACACCCGCTTCGTAACTGTTGTCGCCAAGCACGACGTAACTCGCCACGTAATTGCCGTATTCCGTCGAAGCATCGACGTAATTGAGTCCGATTTCGGCCAAATTCAATCCCCCACCCGCAGGAAGCGCCTGCCCGAATACACCGGAAATCGTCAAGTAGCTCCCGTCGACATTAAATTCGCCGTCACCGTTCGAATAATACACATCGTAATACTCGGTCGAGGCTCCTTTGATGTCCGCATTGGCGTCGCCCAGGGGATCGGCAAGACGAACCGTCAATTCAGGGCCATCGACGAGGAACGTGTAGGGCGTGGGCAATGAGCCGCCCGTACGTTCGTGGAAGGTAATACTCGCGAGATTGGGAAGTTTGCGGACGGGAATCATCATAAAGCCCGAGCCGCCAGAGCCGACGAAATTGCCTCCAATACCTTCACCGCCAGTTCCTCCAGCACCTCCGTTCCCGGACGAACTTGCGCCTCCGATGCCGGACGATGACGACGGTGTGCCGCTGGAAGAAGTTGACCCGGACGAACCTTGAGGGTCGGTTCCGCATCCTACGACGGCGTAGGAAAAACCCACGAGGCTACAAGCGAGCAAGACAAACGTTGGACGAGTGAACGACGTAGGCATGCAACGAGAAGATCTCGGATCCCGAGATCCGTCAATGCTTGGCCCACATTACGCGAGGAGGATCTTGCGAAGTGCACCGAGGCCGATTGCGCCTGTCGAGAGCAGCGACGCGTGGAACTTCTTGCGATCAAACGAGCTGCCTTGTCGTGAGCGAAGTTCATCACGGATGCCGAGAATGATTCGTTCGCCGACCTTGTAGGCGATCGCTTGACCAGGCCATCCGAGGTAACGCGTCATCTCGGACTGGGCCTGTGCAGGCCTCATGCGTCCGACGTTGATGAAGAGGCCGACTCCGTAGTCAAAATCGATGAGATCTCCGGGGCGATACGGCGCATCCTGCGGCGCACGCAGACCGAGATGCGCGCCGATGTCGA
>JBGAOI010000236.1:0-9824 GCA_044221885.1 Polyangium sp. (in: bacteria) | reverse complement strand
TTTACGACCTCGAAACGCTCGACGAATATGCAACGCTTCATGTCCAGAGCCCCTACGGTATTCGCAAATGGGCTCCGCGTTCGCACGAATTTCACAAACTCGCGCTTTTCGACCAAACGCTGCTCATTGCGGCGGACAAAGAAGGCATCGCGCTTCTTCCGGTGCCGCCCATTCCCGCGGACAAACGCAAAACGCAAACAGAACCCGACGAACAAATCGATTCCGAAACAGGCGTCAAATACAGCTTTTTCGCTCACGCCCCCCAATTGCACGAAGAAACCTTGCAGTTCGTCAAGGTACCCGACGGCCCCGTCGTCGATGTGGTTGCTCTGGACAAACATCAAGCGTGCGCTATCGTAAATCGCCCTGGACGCGGCTTGTTTCAGCGCGATACGCTGGAGTCGGTGTGGGTTGCTCTAGCCTGACGAAAGCATTCACAAAAGATTGCGCGACCGGTAAAGCTTGTGGTATCCTGGTCGAATGCTTCGACGCTTGCTCTTTGCTTCCGCCATCCTTTTGTGCAGCAACGAAACCTTTGCGAAAGACGTTCCCGCCGACCCGGCGAACTACGCGGGCCTCCTCGGAACGCTCCAACCGGGCGATCGGTTGGTCCTGGCCGCAGGAACCTACACGCAAGGTTTGCCCATTACCGGATTAAACGGCTCGGACGCCGCATGGATCACCATTACCGGACCAACCTCGGGCGCACCCGCCGTATTCGAAGGCAACGGTTGTTGCAATACAGTAGAACTCGTCAATGCCTCCTACGTCGCCATCGAACACATTACCGTGGACGCCAAAGGTATCGACGGGCCCTTTGGCGTGAGCGCGAAAAACGGTACGAACAACGTCGTGCACCACATTCGTATCGAAGGTTGCCGATTCATCGGGCACACCGCTTCGCAACAGATGGTCGCCATTTCGACGAAAACGCCGACGTACGGATGGATCATTCGCGGCAATGAAATCGAGGGCGCCGGAACCGGCATGTACCTCGGCAATTCCAATTATGCCGAACCGTTTGTCGGAGGCATCATCGAATACAACCTGATCAAAAACACGATCGGGTACAACATGCAAATCAAAAACCAAAGTCCTTGGGTGGCTCATCCCGCGTTGCCAACATCCGGAACCCCACGGACCATCTTGCGCCACAACGTCTTTATCAAAGACGACACACCCAGCCCCGACGGCGTTCGCCCCAATGTTTTTCTGGGCGGACCTCCACCAAGCGGCCCAGGCGCAGACACCATCGTCGAAGTGTACGGAAATCTCTTCGTCCACAATGCCAATGAATCGCTTTTGCAAGCCGCCGGACGCGTCTCGATTCACGACAACATTTTCCTCGATGCTTCAGACGTCGCCGTTCGCCTTCAAGCGCACGATGGTTTTCCTTTGATTGGAGCCAAAGTGTACGACAACACGTTTTACGTGGCCAAACGAGCCGTGGTCCTCGGTGCACAACCCGCCGAAGGCGACGTGGTCACCGGCAACCTCGTCTTCGCCGACATGGCCTTCGATGGTCCGTTTGCAGGTCTCGGGACAAACCTCATCGATACCGCAGCAAATGCTGGCAATTACGTCGCCAAACCTTCGGTCGTGCTGGGTGATGCCGACATGTACCCTCTCGCGGGCAAAGTGGAAACCTCCCCGATCGATCCGACTCCTTTCAGTGCCGATAGCGATTACGCGTGCGATTTCAATGGTACCTCCAGAAAAACCTTCACGCACAAGGGCGCTTATGCCGGCGACGGGGCAAATCCAGGATGGAAATTGGCCGCAGCGCGCAAAACCGAAGTCATTTGCCAAGCATCGAGCGGCGCAGGAGGCGGCGCTTCTTCGAGCAGCAGCGGGAGCGGCGCAGGTGGAGACGGCGTTGGAGGCTCCGGTGGAGCGGGCGGAAGCGGAAGCAATGACAATACGGGGGATCCGGGTGGGTGTGGTTGTCACATAACCTCGACAAACAGCTCCATGCCGTTTGCGATGGTGGTTGGTTATCTGGCATTACGCCATTTGCGTCGGCGGAAGACATCTCCCGCACGCAAACGTTTGTCTTGACTGCACATCGAAAGGATCTTTCATGAATCGAACCATAACGGCAATTCTCGTTGGAGCGTCCTTCGCAGCTCTTCCCTTGGCCTGCTCTTCGACAACGGGTACGTCGTCCTCGAACAACGGCGGTGCTGGCGGATCCAATTCCGGGAGCTCCAGTAACAATGGTGGACAAGGCGGAGATCTGTTTCCATCGGTTTCCGCCGGCTCGACCGGAAGCAGCACCAGCAGCGGATCGATGACCACGAGTTCTGGGTCGGTCTTGGACGCGGGACTCGAGGACTTTTGCGCTGGCAATGGGGTGATTCCCATTCCGGGGACAAATGATTGCACGGGCGATATTGGCAAAAAGGTTTTTCTCTTCGCCATGTGTTCGTGCACGACCATCACGTCCCAAAACACCATCAACACCGATTCGATCGATGCCGCCAAACCCGGCATGTCTTTGGCCGGCGGATCGGTTGGAGTCAACGACAATTATTCGTGTTCGGCCCCGAACGACATTCAAGGCGCACTCATTGTCGGCGGTGCTTTCTCCGCCATGAATACACACAACGTTTTGCAAAACATGACCGTCGCTGGCACGTCGCTCGTCGGCGCACCGGCAACGGCAAAAAGCGATGCGTACTTAGGCGCCGAAGTGACGGGTCCCCCGAAAAACCTGACCATTTCCGGGAAAATGTATACGCCTGTCACGACAAACGTCAACCAGGTCAATGGTCTCGGCGGGTTTTCCATCTCGCCTGTCACCGTAACGCCGCCATGTGATTGCACGGAACAAGTCAATATCGCAGGAATCGTGGACGCGTTCAAGGGGACAAACGACAACTTGACCAACATGATTCTGACCGATGCCTTGACGACGATGCCGAATTATCCGAAAGACATCACGCTCCCTTGCGGGCGATATTTCTTCGACGGCATCGAAGTCAACAATCCCGTCACCTTGCGTTTGCAGGGACGAACCGTGTTGGCCATTGGCGGCAACATCAATGTTTCCGGACCGCTTACGATCGAATTGGCCGAAGGCGCCGAACTCGACATGTTCGTCACCGGAACGGTGTTTTTGAACAATCTCGCTTCGATTGGTTCGAAAACATCCCCGAAATCGACGCGTATTTACATCGCGGGTAACGATGTGACCATGACCGGACAACTCACCTTGTCGGCCAACTTTTACCTGCCAAACGCCATCTTCAACATCACGAACGACCTCGAGATGTGGGGAGCCTTGTTTGCAAAGCAAATCAATTCTTCCGGCAAAGTTAAAGTCCATTACGACGAAGGAATCCTCAAGATTCCCGGATGCCAAGGTGGCGACGAACCGTGCAAGGATTGCGGAGATTGCGTCAATCCAAACCCCGCATGCGGAACCGATGGGACCTGCGGGCCCTGCACGAAAGATCAAGAATGCTGCGCGCCGCTCATTTGTAATGGCATCGGCGAATGCGTTCCGCCGCCACCCAAATAGGTTTTTCCCCAAAACCGTCCCCCGCCGCTCGCTTTACATCCCACAAGCCGCTTTGATTTCCGGGTTGCCTTCGCCCAAAGGACACTCGAACCCTGCCGGAACATCGGGACAATTTTCCGTACCACTGAGAATTCGTGTCCAAATGCCCGGCGTTGGGTCCTTGGCGCACGTCGTGCGTGAGTCCTTGTCTTCCACCCTTTGCGCTGCATCGGCTGAACACGCGCAACTGTGAACATATTGCGTGTAACACAATCGATCGCGAAAACATTGAAAACGCGACGCGGAATTATAAACCGTGTCCGACCCCGAAATGCGAGACCACCCAACACAAGCCTCGGCAATGGGAAAGGTCACCGTCAAAACTTCGGAACCGGCCACACATTGGTCATCGCCATAAAGGCCCACCACAACGACCGCGGAACATGCTGGATCCATCGATCCACTGCTGCTCGAAGTTGACGTTCCCGGAAGAACGTTACATTGCTCGGATGAAGAGGTTTCGCAACCGCTTGCAACGATCACGCCGCCCAAGCCGAGAATTCCGACGAAACGTAGAATATGCATGCATTCATCGGTATGGAAGAATGTGACGAATGTCAACGCGCAAGAGGCGGATCAATAAAAAACGTGACGCTGAGTTTGCCATTCCCAAGCGCGGTTGGCGCAACGAACGTGACGACGGGACGCGAAAAGGGATGCGCGCAGAAATCGGCTACAACCAATTGCTGAGTTTTTCCACCTTTTCGGGCACAATCGTGCAATCCACTTCGCGATGCCCCGTCTTGACCGACAAACGGCCCGTGATCCGCACGACATCGCCCCCGGTGATTGCTTTGCCTTCGTGGTCCTTGATGTGGATGTCCTTTTCGGTGAAGTCCGAAGGCAATTCGTCGAGCTCGTTGTTTTCGGTCCCCATCCTGAAATTGACGTCGATTTCGGCGCTCGCCACGTCTTTTTGCGCCCGAAGTTTCAAATTGCACGTCGTCGAACATGACTTCATCGTCGGCGACGGTCCAATATACCCGGACACGTTCTTCAGTTTTCCATGGTTCGATGCGTGGCACACTTCCGCAATGGATTGACCCGTTTCCGGCCGATGTCCACAACCAAACATCAAAAAGCTCGTCGCCACGATGGAGAGAACGAAGAATGCTTGCATGGTGGCACCGTAACCCAGCCCGTTTCATGGTTCAAGAGGTTCGATCCATGTCGCATCGAATGATGGGAACGAGATAGCTCGCTCGCCAGCGTGCGTTTTCTATTCGGAAAATTCGCGACGCACACGCATGAGCGCAACGAGCACAACCGCGCGTCGTGTCCGTTTCGATGGCCGGCAATGCGGCGCGTCTCAGAAATTAGTTTGGCTTAGTCGACTGTTCCGAGAAGTCGTCGACGGTTTGTCGCATCGTCACAATTCACGAGAAACCCAACCATTCCCAAATGAAGCGCGTCGAGGCCCAGCCCCAACCTGCCCCTCCAAACCTCCAAGTTCGGCGCGCGTAGCGTTTGACGATTGCTGCACGAATGATCAGGCTCATTGCCTACATATTTCAAGCGGCGTTTTGGGCAAACACGCCGCGGCGTTCCTGAAGCAAGTTCGCCCGGACCACCCACAACGGTTTTACTTCCCAACTCGTCGGTCGATAGCGCCCGCCCGCTTGCGCTCGACGTGGGAATCCAGATACGCATACACCGCGCAAGCGTCAAACGATCGAAATTTCGCTTTAAATCAAGCGCTTCCAGGGACAATTCGAGATTTGAATTACGTTTGTCGCACTAGCAATTCGGTTTGTCCGTTTCATATTTCGGAGCAATGACCGTAATAAATATCACATGATGTACCGTGAGAAACACGGTCTTGGAAAAACAGCTTGGCACAAAAAACTGGCTTGTCCAGATGAATGTGTGTATGACTCGGGGCATGGTTCGTCGCAACACAACCTTTCAGCGCGCTCCACTCGCCTGGTTGGGCGCCTCGATTGCTCTCGTATTGCTCGCCGCATGCACGGTCAACATGGGCACGGATCCCTTGGTGAGCGACTGGTTTGCCCCGCCAGGCTGCCCTTCGCACGAGGATGGCTCGTTGGCGATTCCGCAGGAGTGTTGTCCCTGCCCTTGGCCCGACAGTTGTCCCAATGGATGGCCCGAAGTTCCCGACTATTGCCGTACAGGTTGCGAACCGGGAGAACCCCACGAGTGTTGCATGTGTCCTACAGCAGAATGGTGCACCGCTGAAGCCGGACAAACCTACAAGCCACCGGAATGGTGCAAGGGCAAACCGTGGCTGCTCGACGGAGGCGTCGATGGCAGCTCCGCCGTTTGTCCCAGTGGCGCATGTGCCCCAAAAATCCCAGACGGATGGCTCGGACCAGCCACTCTGTATGAAGGTTTCGACATCAATGTCGAAGCCTGCCCCAAAGGAACCACGGTATGGACGGGACTTGCAGAACCGCCTCCTCCAGGATGTGCCGAGTGCGCCTGTTCCACACCCAAAAGCATCTGTGGCTCAGCACCGCACTGGACGATCAGTTCGCACCAATGCACGGACTTCGACAACGGCGCCTTGTGGAACTTCGATCCGCCCCCCAACTGGGATGGAAGTTGTAACGCCGAGAAATCGTTGCCCGCAGGAAAACAATGCGGCGCTGACGGATTCTGTGTCAAGTCGATCACGATCTCCCCTCCCGTCTTGGAGCAAATCGACAAGACCTGCGTGCCGTCCAAAGTCGTGAAAGAACCGCCCATCGCCAAGGTGGCCAGCGGCTCGTCGCTCACCGTGAGTGGCCGAGTCTGTATTGACAAACAAGCGTACGACGACTTGCCCGAATGCGGCTCGGGCAGCAGCCTCTGGTGCACGCCTACGCCTGGACCAGGCCCGCTCTGCATCGCGCGAGATGGCGAAGCCACGTGCCCGTCTGGCTGGCCAAACCAGCACGTCTTTCACCGCGAGGTCAAGGACCATCGCACGTGTTCGGAATGTTCGTGCGGACCCGCGGAAGGCGCTTCTTGCAAACGCAAGTACACGCTCTTTTCAGATAGTATGTGCACCAAGGAATTCGGACACTGGATCGCTGAAGACACCAACTTGCCCCAGTGTTTGTGGCTCATCGACGGCATGGAAGTGGGCGCCAAGTCGATGGAAACGGTCGAACACGATCTGGGCGCGTGCAAACCTTCCGGCGGCGAGCTGATCGGCGAGGTCGAGAAGAACGATCCGTTCACCGTTTGCTGCGTAAATCCCGCCATGTGAACGGCGTTTGTCCTACTAGACCTCCGCCGCCAAACCACCGCCAAACCACCGCCAAACCCCACTTTTATCGGGGGAATTCGCCTACCAAGACGGAGCGATCGTCAAATGCCCCATCCACACCGGACCTAAGACATTCTCACCAGGTCGCGGTTTCGGCTGTAGCGCCTCAGCTACGTAGACCGGAAACGCAAGGTCCGTGTCGAGTCGCACAGCCCAGTGCGGGTTGATCACAAAGTTCACGCCCACACGTAGTCCCGCGGTAACCAAGCCGCCCGACTGCGTACGCGCAAAACGTTCACCATCGAAGACGGGTTTGTCAAACTCGTACCCAGCCACGCCGCCCATCACCACTGCGCACCCGAATAGCGGGTTCTTCTGGGCACACAACGCCAAGCTGCCCAAGTACCCTCGAGGCCGCGCCGACGCTTCGTTACCGCCGCCTTTCGCCGACCACGTGGCCGTGACCATCGGCGGAAGAATGTGCGCATTGAGCTCGACCATCAGCGGACCGACGACTTTTCCAAAACCTACGCGAAATCCAGGCATGACCATCCGGGTCAAACCTGCGGTCACGCCAAACCCAACCGTCGCATGGTAAGGCAAAAGCTGTTCTTCGTTACGTTCACACGTTGAAACCTTGGACTTGCGATCCGCGTAAAACTCCTCGTCGTAGATCGGCGTATTCGTTCCCGCCGGCGCGGCCTTCTTCTTGTCAACCTCGGTTTTCTCCGCCTCCTCCACCAGTTTGTCCACGGACATGGGCGGCTCGACTTCGGGCTGAGGCACCGTTTTGCCCATCAACACGGCCGAATCGTAGGCAGCCCAATAGAGCACCTTGAAGCACTCCTCGGTCGCCGGATACGTCTGGACAAACTCGTCGATTTTCTCGCCCTGCTCGTTCCAAAGCGTCAATTCTTCGCGTTTTCGGCCGTCCGGAAGCAGCTTGATCGCAACGCCGAGTTTTCGTCTGGCTGTTGGATCGATGCTCCGCACGCGCACGAAATTCACAATGATGCCATAAAATGAGTCGTATTCATTGCATTTGGGTAACCCCGGAGAAACGCTGAACTCGACTCGATGCGGCGGCGGTTCGATGATTTGAGCCTCGGCTCCATTCGACAAGGAAATCCCGACGCTCAGCACCAAAAGCGCCAAGCTCATTCGGAAACTCGCACGTGCCAAAGGAGAGGTTTTCACAAGGACGTCTCGGATTCGAACAGCCTCATGATGCCGGGAATGCACGACGGTGGCAAGCACAAAGAGGGCAGGAGCCGAAAGACACAAAAGGCGAACCCCAAGCCCCGAGAAGCCGTGCCAGTTCCAAACAAGTCGGGCATGACAAACCCAACGAAATCGTCTCGAGATTGTCTAGACAACTGTCCCACACGCTCGCGACATCCCCAGCAATCGGAAAAACCGGCAAAATTGCATAGGAAAGTTCCCCCGGTCCAGCTTCATGGACGCAAACGTTCGTGACTCATCGCAATACGCCGAGCATCGTCCAGACCGAATCCTCGACGAGGTATTTTTCATTCTATCGGCGTCTCGCAACCGCCCCGCACATATCTTCCGCTCGATTGCCCACTTGCCCACAAAGACACCCCTGAGTTAACCTCGCGTCATGCGTGTTATCTTCCTCTACCTTTCGGGCCTCTTTCTTCTTGGCTGCGGCGAAGATCCGCGTATTGACAACGACGGCAGTTGCCCGGAGCTTCCCGCCGATCCGACGTCGGCGCGCGTATTCGCCCTTCAGCCGCGGATCGCCCCTGAAAACTTCACGTCTTATCAAGCCTATCACAATCACCTCTTCAAACTGGCCAATACCCACGTCTCGCATTGCCTCGTTCCGAATCGTCCAAATATCGTTGTATTGCCAGAAAACACAGGAATCACTGCGGCATTCATTGGATCGCGGGGCCAAGCCGCTCGAAATGCCACGTCGGCCCTTGGCGCATTCCTGGCGCTCGGGGGACAATATACACAACCCATCGAATTCTATAAGAATTCATGGGCGAACCTTCCCCTACCCAATCAAATCGAGCTCGCCACCACAGACACCGTCTGGCGTGCGTTTCACGAGACCAACCAATCCATATCGCAACAACTCGGCGTCTGGCTCATCGCGTCAACCAACATCAGCGGCCTCGTGGAAAAAAGCACCGACCCTGCAGAAATCGCCGTCTTGGCCGATCCAGACGTTCCCGATCCCACGTACGTATACGTCGCGCGAGATCCTGGCGTGTACAATACGACGTTCGTTTACAAACCCGGCGGCGAGCTTGTGGCCGCCCGCAAAAAGCCGTATCTCGTCGGAACAGAAGCCAATGACTTGGCGCTTTCACCAGGCCCCTTGCGCGAAGCGGTGCCGATTGACGTGGAAGGCCTCGGAGTGGGCATTTTTACCAGCAAAGACGCGTGGATGCCGGATATGGTCGATCGGTTGGCCGCCCTTGGCGCCGATACGTTTGTCCAACCGGAAGCTTTCGCCGGGTGGACCATTCCGGAAGATCCCAACGAAGTCAATGCCTGGGCGCCCGACACGCTGAGCCAAAGCGCCCTGGCGGCCGTCCGAAAACACGGCAGTTTTCGCCATGGAATCGTGGCGCATTTGACCGGAAACCTTTTTGATACAGCGTTTGACGGGCAGTCGATCATTCTGGGTGATCCCGTGCCCGGCGAGCGCGGACCCGCGTACGTGGGCACACCCGACGAAGGCGGTGTTCTGGCCGTAGCTCCATGGGTCACGGCCGATCCCATCGTGGACGATCCAACGGCAACGCTCGAAGTTCGCCGCGCCAAACTCCGAGCAAGTGGACAGGAACTTTTGCCCGGGGGCCCTCGGGCAAACGAATACATCGAAACGGGCATCGCCGCCGACCTTATGGCAACTCAGCCCATCGTACCAAACGGACCGCCGGGAATTTTGGGCCCAAGTCGCGCGATTTCCGAAGCCGGTCAAGCCGAACAAAGTCATCCCGCCGTAGCCTGGACAAACATGTCGCCCGTGATCATGGCGTTTCAAGAAGGCCCACGAGGTTCCACTCGCATCAT
>JBGAOI010000235.1:0-9845 GCA_044221885.1 Polyangium sp. (in: bacteria) | reverse complement strand
AACTTGAATGCCGCGGGTACGCTCTTTATCGACGTATTTCTGGCCAAACTCACGCCCGACGGAAATCACGTATGGAGCAAATCTTTCGGCGACGTGAACGTACAAAACCTCCGGAGCATGGCCGTAGACACGAGTGGCAATGTCATCATCACTGGGTTTTTCCAGAATGACATCAACTTTGGCGGCGCTACCTTGACGAGTGCGGGGCTCTACGACGTGTTCTTGGCCAAATTCACGACCGACGGGATGCACCAATGGAGTCGTCGATTTGGTGATGCAACGGCAGATCAAACTGGGCGCGCGCTCGCCATCGATTCCATGGGCAATGTTTACCTCGCCGGCGATCTTGGAGGTTCCATTAATTTTGGAGGCGGCGTCATGATGGCCACCGCAACGAAAGTCGCATTTGCCACGAAGTTCGATTCCCTGGGGAATGCGACGTGGGTGAAATTGAGCCAAGGAATGGGAACGGATCGGGCAAGCGGCAACGGCATTGCGGTGGGACCGACAGGCGAAGTTCTCGTGGGCGGGAATTTCCGCGGCGCCTTTGATTTGGGTGGCGGAATGGTGACCAATCCCGGTGTGGACGACGCATTCATTACATTGTTCGATGCAATGGGTACACATACGCTGACGAAAACGTTTGGCGACATGGATTCGCAATCGGCAACCGGTGTAGGCATTGCCGCAAACGGAGACTTGATTGCGACGGGTAATTTCTCGGGCTCGATTGACGTCGGTACAGGCATGGCCCTTACGAGTGCTGGCGCATTCGATGGCTTTTTGGCTCGATGGGATCCGAAAGGTTGTCCCGTGTGGGTCCGCGCGTATCCCGGCGCCATGGTGCAATTGACGCAAGGTTTGGCGCTCGATCCGACCACCGGCGGCGTGGCCTTGACGGGCTTGTTTAATGGAAGCGTCGATTTCGGGACAGGGATGATTACAGCCTCCGGAGATGACGCTTTCGTTCTTTGGGCCAACCCGTAATACGACTCGGAAATACGAAAACATCGATGCCACCTGGGTTTGTTCATACGATAGACAAACCCAGGAAACGCATCGCTCGACACGAACCTAGTCCGACCCCATGGCTTTCAGAACCATTCGTTTTCGGCGCTGGCCGTCGAATTCCGCATAAAAAATCTGCTGCCAAGTGCCCAGGTCGAGTTTTCCCTTGGTAATGGGAACAATGACTTCGTGGTGCACGAGAAGCGATTTCAAGTGCGCGTCACCATTGTCTTCGCCCGTGCGATGGTGTTTGTAATCGGCACGCGCCGGCGCAAGATGCTCGAGCCATTGCCAAATATCTTCCCATAACCCTGGTTCGTGATCATTCACGAACACGCCCGCGGTGATGTGCATGGCGGATACGAGCACCATGCCTTCACGAATGCCGCTCGATTCGACAAACGCCGCAACTTGGTCGGTGATGTTGATGAGTTCGCGGCGTTTTTTCGTTTCGAACCAAAGATACTCGGTGGCTGTTTTCATAACCGGCAAACCTGGTTGCAAGGGTGAGCGTTCGTTTTAAACAGATGCTTGGGCATCGATTTGTTTGTCCGGATGAGCAGCCTGGAACCCCTCGAGTTCTCGGCAGTTTTTCTCGATGCGCAAAAGCAGCGGAAACTGTTCCAAGTCGACCAAGAGGGACCGCGCACTATAAAGTTGCGGCATGAGACACGCATCGGCCATGGTGGGCGCATCGGCAACCGAAAACGCACCCGCTACATCGGCAGCCAATGCGGCATACGCATGCAATCCTTTTTCAATGAACCTTCGCGCAACGGCCACGTCATCCCCACCCAATTCGTTTTTGATGAGCGCCCGCATGGTCAAGTTTTGGAAGGGCTGAATCCCAGAATTGATGATTTCTGCAAGCTGTCGCGTCCGAGCCCGCAAGTACCGATCCGACGGCAAAAGTGGCGACGCGGGAAAACTTTCTTCGAGCCATTCAATGATCGCCAGCGATTGGCCCAATCGCCGGACAACACCGTTGTCCTCGATTTCGAGAATCGGAACCTGCTCCATGGGGTTTATCGCCCGGTACGTTTCGCCATGTTGCTCGCCACCATCTTTGAGCAAATGAATCGGTACGTATTCAAACGCGATCGATTTGTGATGCAAAGCAATCCGCACTCGATAACTCGCTGAACTGCGCCAAAAACTGTAGAGCTTCATGATTTCATCACCTTTGCTTCGATGCGTTCAAATCTCGAGACGCACCTAGCAGAGTCGCGAAACGTGCGCAAGCGTTGCCGCAAGCCGCTCGTGAGTTTGTCTCGCGTCACACGCACCGTCGAGCCATTGGGCTTCGCCCAAACCCACGAGGGCTCCTCGCCCTCGACCCGCGCAAGGGGCCAGCCCCTTGACCCGTGTATTGGTTTGTCCTACGGACAAACCAAACAAGGTTACGGAGGCGATTGCAGTTGCCCAGCAGAGACCGGCGCCTCATGAAATTGGGGATTTGGGGGCGCAGCCCCCATCGTAAACTGGGAAGAGGGAAACTGCCGAAAGCCGCGTAGCGGCTTGTCGGCATGTTTTCCTGACTGGGGTTGAGAGTCCGTCCCACGAACTCCGTTCGCCCCGTCCTTCACATAACCCCGCCCACGGTTTTAACCCCGCGCGGGTGGACGTGACGAACCAATGTTGCGAGTTTTGAGACGGTCTCTCGAACGCGCCAGCGTTCAACCGGTACGCACTTCGCAGTCCGAAGAGGTCAAGCGGCGAACACGTTTTCTGGATGGCGAAATGCTTTGAACTCCAAGGGATTGCCACTGAAGTCGCAAAGGAACATCGTGGCTTGTTCGCCAGGTTGACCTGTAAAACGAATTCGTGGCGTGATGACGAACGTCATGCCGGCAGATTCGAGCTTCTTCGCAAGTCGATCGAATTCATCCCAATCGAGGATCGCGCCGAAATGAGGAATTGGAACTTCGATTCCATCCACGTGGCCGTGCGCAACTTGCTTGGGCATTTCCTTGGTGATGTGGGCGGAGATCTGGTTCCCGAAAAAGTCGAAATCGACCCACGTGTCGGTGCTCCGACCTTCGGTGCACCCGAGCAGTTCGCCATAAAAACGGCGTGTGGAGGCGAGATCGATGACGGGAAAGGCGTAATGGAAAGGTTTCGGCACGGCGCGCCACGATAATCGATCCCGAAGACCGTGGCAAGCGCCATTCGAAAGGTCTTGGTCAAGCGCGGGCTTGAATGAGCTTGGCGTAAAGCCGACGACGCGCATGGGGATCATGCGGCTTCACCCAATCGCGACCCATGGCCTCCCAATCCGGATCGGCCGGATCCAGCCCGAGCGATTCGATGAAGTGGCGATCGACGATGAAGAAATGCCGCTTGTACGCGAGCAAGTAGCCTTGGATCTCGGCGCGAAGATCCCGAGCTTCCTGGTAATTCGCATACCAATGGTTGAACATTCCGTGCCCACCCGGATACAGCGTCGTTCCAAAGTCGACTTCGTTTTCATCGCCTGCGAGAACGCGCTGGGCATGTGGGTACCCGGAAAAACCGAGTTCCCGAGAAACTATGGCGAAACAATGCTTGCGTTGAATCGTTGCGGCAAATTCTTGGAGCGCTTCGACCGATGCTTTCCGCAATTCGGGCAAAACACGCAGACGTGCGAGCGCCGCCGGCTCTGACTGCTCGATTCGCTTTTGCAGAATTTCGGCGCGTACTTTGATTTCTTGGATGGGATCGACCATTGCAGTAGCCTCGTTGTTCAGCCTTGACCCGCTCCCTCAGGCTCGAGGAATGTTGCAGCAACGTCGGTCCATCTGTGGGTTTTGGGCTCGCGATGACGCTTGACCCTACGTCCACATTGACAACGCGAGGGTGAAAACTTCTTTCGGCGGGACGGGCACCCCTCAGCACCCGCGGGACGAATAGCAGACACCCATCGAGCAGGCAAGAAAATATTTTTGCAATGGATCCCGACGTTTCCAACCGCGGTGAACGGGCACGTCGACGCAAAACAATTGGCTATTTCATCAGGCGTGATTTCGCTCTAGAGTTACCACCATGGGCACGACGGGTCTCTTGACGGTACGTCTTCGACGGCAGGACGATGACGAATTCATTCGCAACGTGGCGCAAGAAGCCTTCGCCCGCTGGTCTCATGCACCGAAACACTCGATCATGGCCATGATCCACGGTCGTACCGCCCGGACGATCGTTGCCGAAAAAGACGGGGAATTACTCGGGTTTGCCATCGTGACGTTTGAAGCCCTCAACCGACCTTTTGGTCCGTGGTCGCATCCCGTCGTCGGGCACCTCGATGCCATTGCCGTACGTAAAGACGCTCGTCGAATGGGCGTAGGTCAAGTGATGCTTGCAGGAGCCGAAACAATTGCTCGTGAATGCAATGCCGTTTGCATGACGCTCCATACCGCTCGTGGAAATCGGCCCGCATTGGGCCTTTTCGCCACGTACGGCTATCAACCCACGATCGAAATACCCGAATTTTATCGCAATGGTCATGCCGCTTGGGCCATGACGAAATTGCTCGCCACGTAAACCTGTTCGGCGGATCGCATCACCCCACGACAACCCCGGAACGTCGCTGGCACACGAAATGCACGGATCGGCGCTCGATCGTGTCCAGAACCGCCCTTATCCCCTGCATTGTCGCGTGTTGTCGTCACGCCGGCGCAAGCTTTGCGCCAGCCTGCAAAATACGCGCGTGTGGGCTCATCCCACGGAGACGAACGCGTGAGTCAACAGCAAACCACGATTGATGCCAATGAAGCCGTAGCGTCCGTTGCGCATCGGTCGAGCGAGGTCATTGCGATTTATCCGATCACGCCGGCTTCGTCGATGGGCGAATTCAGCGATCAATGGTCGAGTGACGGACGGAAAAACATCTGGGGCACGGTTCCGCGTATCGTGCAAATGCAATCCGAAGGCGGTGCAGCCGGCGCTGTTCATGGCGCATTGCAAACAGGCGCATTAACGACAACCTTCACGGCGTCCCAAGGCTTGTTGCTCATGATCCCCAACATGTACAAAATCGCTGGGGAACTCAATTCCTGCGTCATTCACGTTGCGGCGCGATCCCTCGCAACGCATGCATTGAGCATTTTTTGCGATCATTCGGATGTCATGGCTTGTCGACAAACGGGCTTTGCTTTGCTTTGCGCCGGATCCGGTCAAGAAGCCCAAGACTTTGCGGCCATCGCGCACGCCACGACCTTGATCGCCCGAATTCCGTTTCTGCATTTTTTCGATGGATTTCGCACGTCCGCCGAAATCTCGAAAATTGATCTTTTGACCGACGATGATCTGCATGCGCTTTACGATGACGACCTCATCGCCGCGCACCGGACACGTGCGTTAACTCCAGACAAACCCATTTTACGCGGTACGGCACAAAACCCCGATGTGTTTTTCCAAGCCCGCGAAGCTGCGAATCCATTTTATGACACCTGCGCGGACCTCACGCAGCGCATGATGGATCGTTTTGCAGAACGAACCGGTCGTCGTTACAAACTGTTCGATTATGTCGGGCATCCAGAAGCCGATCGCGTCATCATCGTGATGGGTTCGGCCGGTGAAACAACACAAGAAACCGTTGATTATTTGAATGAACAAGGCGAACGCGTGGGCCTCGTGAAAGTTCGTCTCTACCGACCATTCGATACCCGAGCCCTTCTGGCGGCATTGCCCAAAACGACACGAACCATCGCCGTTCTCGATCGTACGAAAGAACCTGGCGCAGTAGGCGAACCACTGTACATCGACATTGTGACGGCTTTGGCCGAAGCGCGAGCTGAAGGCGCCATGGACCACGACATTCGCGTGATTGGTGGACGTTATGGTTTGTCGTCGAAGGAATTTACGCCGGGAATGGTCGCGGCGATTTTCGCCGAACTGACCAAAGACAAACCTCGCAATCATTTTACCATTGGCATCGTCGATGACGTGACGCATCGCTCGCTCGCCTGGGACCAAGATTTCAACATCGAGCACAAAGACGTCGTACGTGCCGTCTTTTTTGGACTCGGTTCGGACGGAACGGTGGGCAGCAACAAGCAAACGATCAAGATCATTGGCGAGGAAACTCCGAATTATGCGCAAGGTTTCTTCGTATATGATTCCAAGAAATCGGGCACGGTGACGGTTTCGCATTTACGTTTTGGCCCGCGGCCGATTCGTTCTGCGTATCTCGTCAAAAAAGCTGGATTCGTCGCGTGTCATCAACCGCAATTTCTCGAACGTTTCGACATGCTCGATTACGCCGATCATGGCGCGACGTTTTTGCTCAACACGTCGTATGGCCCCCATGACGTATGGACCAGTTTGCCCCGGGAGGTGCAAGAGGTCCTGTGCAGTAAGAAGATTCGGTTGTTCGTCATCGATGCGTACCGCGTGGCGGAAGATTGCGGTTTGGGACGGCATATCAGCGCGGTCATGCAAACGTGCTTCTTTGCGTTGTCTGGGGTTTTACCTCGCGACGAAGCCATCGCGCGCATCAAGGTGTCCACGGAAAAAGCCTACAAAAAGCGCGGGGCCGAAGTGGTCCGGAAAAATCACGTGGCCATTGACGAAACGCTGGCGCGATTGCATGAAGTGGTCGTTCCGGACAATCCGTCGGCAACTCGACAACGGCCGTCCGTGGTTTCCACGCGAGCGCCGGATTTCGTCCAACGCGTGACGGCGACGATTCTGGCTGGAAAAGGCGATTTGCTTCCGGTCAGCGCTTTTGCGCCGGACGGAACGTGGCCTGTCGGAACTACGCAATGGGAAAAACGAGGCATTGCGCTCAAGATACCGATTTGGGACGAAAAAATCTGCATTCAATGCAACAAATGCGCGCTGATGTGTCCTCACGCGGCCATTCGCGCGAAGGTTTTCGATCCCGCGGCATTGTCGGGCGCTCCCGGTGCATTCAAAGCGGTGCCGTACAAGGATAAAGGTGATGGCGTCGCGGGCAAACAATATACGATTCAAGTTGCGCCGGACGATTGCACGGGCTGCGAGTTGTGTGTGAATGTTTGTCCGGCCAAGGACAAATCGAATCCGCGCCACAAAGCCATCGATATGCTGCCGAAAGAACCGCACCTGGAGAAAGAACGCGAGTCGTTCGATTTCTTCCTGGGTTTGCCCGATCCCGATCGGCGCCGCGTGCATCTCGATGTGAAAGGATCGCAGCTATTCGATCCGTTATTCGAATATTCGGGAGCTTGCGCCGGATGCGGCGAAACGCCCTACATCAAGCTCGTCACGCAGCTTTTCGGCGATCGGTTGGTCATTGCCAACGCCACAGGATGCACGTCGATTTACGGTGGAAATCTTCCGACGACGCCTTATCGCACGAATTCCGACGGTCGAGGTCCGGCGTGGTCGAATTCGCTTTTTGAAGACAATGCCGAGTTTGGCTTGGGTATGCGGCTGGGCCTCGATGCTCGTACAGTCGTGGCGATCACGGAATTGACCGCATTGGCCAGCGTTTTGGGCGACGAACTCGTCAAAGGCTTGCTCGAAGCTGATCAATCGACGGAAGCGGGCATTCAAGAGCAACGCGAGCGCGTGGCCGTTCTGGAAGAAAAACTCGCGCGTATGGATGACCCGAAGGCCCGACGATTGGCCAAAGTCGCCAAGGACCTGGTCAAAAAGAGCGTTTGGATGATTGGCGGCGATGGCTGGGCCTACGACATTGGTTATGGCGGCCTCGATCACGTACTCGCGGGGACGGAAAACGTCAATTTGCTGGTCCTGGACACCGAAGTGTATTCGAATACGGGCGGGCAACAATCGAAAGCAACGCCCATTGGAGCCGCTGCGAAATTTGCGGCAGCCGGCAAGAGCATTGCGAAAAAAGACTTGGGTATGCTGGCGATGGCGTATGGGCATGTGTATGTCGCGAGCATTGCGATGGGCGCGAAAGACGCGCATGCTTTGAAAGCCATTCAAGAAGCGGAGAGTTTTCCCGGGCCGAGTTTGATCATTGCGTACAGCCATTGCATTGCGCATGGGTATGACTTGGCGCATGGCGCGGAACAACAAAGGCTCGCCGTGGAGTCGGGGCTCTTCCCGCTGTATCGCTTCGATCCGCGACGAACGGCAAAAGGTGAACCGCCGCTGTCGCTCGATTCTGGTCCGATCAAAGCGAAGGTGCGCGATTACATGAAAAACGAAGGGCGCTTTCGCATGGTCGAATTGCAAGATCCCAAGCGCTACGCGATGCTCGTGCATGCCGCGGAACAAAGCGCTTTTGAACGACGAGGCATCTACGAACAGCTTGCGGGATTACGCGTTCCGGTGGAGCCGAAAGCAGAGGAGAAACGCTCGTGAAACTCGAAACGAAGTACCTGGGGCTGACATTGCAGCATCCGATCATGGTGGGCGCTTCTCCCATTGCGGACGATATCGATCAAGCGAAACGGTTCGAAGACGCGGGAGCAGCAGCGATCGTCATGCGGTCGTTGTTCGAAGAGCAAATCGAAGGCGAAATATCGGCGGTGGATGCGCATATTCATCGCCACTCGAACGGGTATGCCGAAGCGAATACGTTTTTCCCGGATCCGACTGTGTTTGTCCTGGGCCCGGATCGGTACTTGAAACACATTCAGAAATTGCGCGCCGCGCTGGGAATTCCGGTGATTGCGTCGCTGAATGGAACCTCGCCGGGAGGATGGCTACGATTTGCCAAGGAAATCGAAGACGCAGGCGCCCACGCGCTCGAGCTGAACCTATACGTTGTCCCGACGAACCCCGACGAAGATGCGTTGACGGTCGAAAATCGGGCGCTCGAAGTGGTCCGGGAATTACGCGCAGAAGTGCGTTTACCTTTGGCCGTCAAGCTGTCGCCGTTTTATTCGTCTCTGCCAAACTTCGCGCGAAAAATGGAAGCCACGGGAGCCGACGGGCTCGTGCTGTTTAATCGGTTTTACCAGCCAGACATCGATCCTACGGCGCTGGAAGTACGACGAACGCTGCGTTTATCGGACTTTTCGGAGTTGCTGTTGCTCCGACTGCGTTGGCTGGCGATTTTGTCGGGGCAAACCAATCTGTACTTGGCGGCAAGCGGTGGGGTACACGTGGCCATTGATGCCGTCAAAGCCCTCATGACGGGCGCGCACGCAGTGCAAATGGTGAGTGGACTGCTTGTGAATGGGCCGATGCGCATGACCGAAGTCATCAACGGCTTGCAAGCGTTTCTCGAAGAGCATGAATACGCGTCGCTCGACCAACTGCGGGGCAACATGAACTTGTCGCGTTGCCCCGATCCAAGTGGTTACGAGCGGGCGAATTATGCGGAGATTCTACAGAGTTGGCACGGTTGGGGACGGTAAAACCGTTTGGCGGGTCAAGCGAACACGATCACTTGCAGAAGCCCTGAATGCAGGTTTGGCCGGCGGGGCAGTTGTTGTTGGCCATGCACTGAATCTTGCATGAACCGGCAATACAAGTGCCGCCTTGGCACAAGGTCGTGCCGGCAGGCGCGTCGTCGACGACACCGTCGCAATCGTCGTCCTTGCCATTGCACGTTTCTGCAACAGGCATACACGCGCCGGGGCTGCACACACCGTTCGGGTTGCATACTTGACCCATTGGGCAAGGCGCATTGGGCCCGCATTGGATAATTCCACCACATTGCCCATTGACGCACATTCCGCCATTGGGACAAAGTGTCGTGCCGGCTGCTGCGTCGTCGACAGCTCCGTCGCAATCGTCGTCCTTGCCGTTGCAGGTTTCCGGCACCGGAACGCACATGCCGCCCGGAATGCAAACGCCGTTCGGCGAGCAAATTTGACCTGAGGGGCAAGGTGGCGAATTGGGGCCGCATTGCTGCACGTTGCCACCGCATTGACCATTCACGCAGACGGCGCCGTTCG
>JBGAOI010000234.1:0-9859 GCA_044221885.1 Polyangium sp. (in: bacteria) | reverse complement strand
GCAGGTCCGGGCTGCTAGCGTTCGAACGGGATAGTCTCTATCATTTGTATTTCAATGGGCGCCTCGCCTGGTCGCCGTTCGATCGCCGTCGCAATGCGATGTCGGCCTCCCAGCGTACGCAGTGAAAATTGCCAACGCGCAGGGTTGTCCGGCAATTGCGGAGCAAACGATATACGTATCGCGTTGGGATCTTCCAAATGGTACGAAAAGTGATCGAGTGGGATGGCCAATCCCATTCCGCGCGCTTTGATGTAGGCTTCTTTCAACGTCCAATAATCGAAATACCGATCCCGCTGCTTGTAAATGGGTTGTCGCGTCAATTCTGCCGCCTCGAATGGTGAGAAAAATCGATCGGCCACCGCTACCGTTTCCCCCGTGCGCTGAATGTCTTCAACGTCCACGCCGAGTTCCCGATCCTTTGCAACAAGACAAACGATGAGACCTCGCGTATTCGAAAGATTGAACCGAATGCGAGGTGCACCAAAAGGACCAGAAATCTCCGGACGCCCGTGTTTGTTCCGAATGAATTGCCAATCCTTGGGCAATATCGGTGCGTAGTGGCTCAATACACTCCGGACGAGCGCCCGTGTGACGAGGTATTCTTTGCGTCCGGCAGCAAAACGATAACGAGCTTGTTGTTGCGCTTCGTCTTTGGCCATGACGGTATGGTAAGCCGCGAGCAAATACCAATCTTCGATAGCGTCTGGATTGACGTGCCACAAATGCACAACATTCGATGGGAGCTCGAGCCTGTTCATACGTTTTCGGGTATGGGCAAGATTTGCCGCACGTAATCGTCAATGGGCCGATCGCCCCGGCGTTCGCGTGGATATCCAAAAGAAACGTCGACAAAAGGAACTCCGTCCACGCGGCAGGTTCGACGCACGTGCAAATGGCCATGAACGACGATGCTGGCGCCGAATCTTCGATGCCAATCCGTGGTTTTTCTCGTACCACACCAAGGTACGAATCGTGGGACACGCGGCAACAAGACCGTATCTTGACGCAAGGGAAAATGATTGATGAGCACTTTGGGCAAATCGTTTGATTCGGACAAACGTTTTTCCGTGAGCGCTACACGTGCATGACACCATTCTGCGCGACCCGCGTAGGGCGACGGATCGAGCATCACTTCGTCACCGGCGACAATGCCTGCTTCGGCCGCCCATTCAATGGCGTTTTCGACGGGAACATCGTCCGGGCGAAAAGAATAATCATACAGCAGAAACATCGGCACCAGTAAATGCCGCCCACCTTCGCCTGTCCATTCGACGTAGGGATCCTCGGGGCACAAAACGCCCGAACGACGACAATAATCGACGTACATCGAATATCGCGCTTCTCCGCGCGGATCACTTGCTGGTGCGCGCGGATCGACCCACAATTCGTGATTTCCAGGGACCCAAATGAGTTTGGCGAACCGAGGGCCCAAGGTGTCGAATACGAATTGCACGTGTTCGAGGTTTTCCCCCAGATCCCCGCCGACAATCAGCCAATCATCGGGCCGCGCCGTCACCGTCGTGAGCGCCCGTCGATTGTCGGCAAATCCGACATGCAAATCGCTAATGGCCCAAAGCTTCATCGCTCGGTGCTCAACGTCGCAACTTCTTCGCCATTTGTTCACCAAGCTCGCTGGCGCGGTTTGTCGCTGCTTCGACGGCGTCAATCAGCGTGGTGCGCAGACCTCCCGCTTCGAGCGTGTGCAGACCAGCAATCGCCGTTCCTCCAGGACTCGTCACCATATCTTTGAGTCGACCCGGATGTTCGCCTGTTTCGAGTTGCAATTTCGCGGCACCATAAACCGTTTGAGCTGCAAGCAATAGGGCTGTGTCGCGGCTCAGACCGACTTTTACGCCGCCATCCGCAAGCGCTTCGATCATCAACATGATGTACGCCGGGCCGCTTCCACTCAGGCCCGTAACCGCATCGATCAAGGACTCGTCGAGCACGACGCAACGTCCCACCGCATGAAACAACGCTCGGGCGACGTCGATGTCTTCTTGTGTCGCGTGAGAACCCGGCGCGATGGCGGTTGCTCCCGCGAGGGCAATGGCTGCGGTATTGGGCATCGATCGAATGACGCGCGCCCGTTCTGGCAAGCGACTTTCCAGGGCTTCGAGCGGTACGCCGGCCGCAATGGAAATGACGAGATCGCCTTCGTTCAGGCCGCTGGCGATCGAACCCAGGACGCGATCGACGATTTGAGGTTTGACCGCGAGAACGATCACATCGGCCCAACGAACCAAAGCTTCGTTGTCCGTTGTTGTTTCAATGCCGTACGTGCGTTCGAGTTCGCCAAGTCGCTCCGACTTGACGTCGCTCGCCCGAATTTGTTGGGACGTGAGGGTAGCGGAATGCAAAAGACCTCGGATCAAGGCTCCGGCCATGCTGCCGCCACCCACGAATCCGATACGTCGTCCTTCGATGCCCTGCGTTTGATTCGTCATAGGTCCTTTGTCGGGGTGAACCGTATCAGAGCGACCGCATTCGCGACAGGCAGCGCTCGTTTGCCGTTTCGATGCGTGCCTTCGAAACGCTTGCGTACGATGTTGCTGTACATCATCCGTTCATTTCCAAGGTGCATCATCTCGTGTCGCTTCTGACTCGATGCCGCAGCGTGTGGAATAAATTCTCAGCTTGGTCGTTGGCGGATCGGCTCTGTGCAAAGGGAACAACCATGACGTCCACGAGTTTTTCTCAGCGAACAACCCCTTTCGTTTCTAGCGCTTCTCTGGCCGTTCTGTTGGCCGGCGGCACGCTGAACCTGGTGGGTTGCGGGCGCGAAGCCTACGTGACCCCGGTTGTTTCTGCGCACGACGCTTCTTCGGTCGCTCCGGCAAACGCTGGCAACGATGCCTCCGCGCCGACCCCAGCGCCCGCAACGTTCAACGTTGCCGACCTCGCCGAGAAGGTCAAACCCGTCGTCGTCAACATCACGACGATGCACACGCCTCCGCCGGGGATGCGCGCGACAAACCCCTTCGACTTCTTCTTCGGTCCTCACGGTCCACAAATGCCCGAGAGACCCATGGCGCAAACCGCGCTCGGGACAGGTTTCATCATCTCCGCAGATGGGTACGTTGTGACAAACGCGCACGTCATCGAAGGTGCCGACAAGGTCAAAGTGCGCCTGTTCGACGAGCGTGAGCTCGAGGCGGATATTGTCGGGCGCGACGTCAAACTCGACCTGGCACTTCTCAAGCTCAAGAAGGTCGAAGGTTTGTCACAAGCAACCATGGGTACGAGCGATGGTCTTCGCGTGGGTGAACATGTGCTCGCCGTGGGAAATCCATTTGGACTTGGACACACGGTCACGTTGGGCATCGTGAGCGCCAAAGCGCGTTCGATCGATATGGGCCTCTACGACAACTACATTCAGACCGATGCGAGCATCAATCCGGGCAACAGCGGAGGTCCTCTCTTCAATTGGAAGGGGGAAGTGATTGGCATCAACACGTTGATCCGAGCGCGCGCCAATGGAATTGGGTTTGCCATTCCGATCGACACACTGAAAGACGTGTTGCCTCAGCTCCGTGACAAAGGGCATGTGGAACGAGGCAAACTTGGTTTGGCTTTCCAACCCGTCACGCCAAACCTTGCCAAAGCATTGGGTTTGTCGTCGCCGAAAGGTGCGCTCGTTTCTGATGTTGCGCCCGGCGGATCTGCCGACCGTGCAGGGATCAAGCAAGGCGACGTGATCGTTTCGGTGAATGGAACCGCAATCGTTCATGCCGACGAACTGCCGCGAAACGTTGCGCGGAATGTGCCCAAGTCCAACATCAAAGTTGCCCTGGTTCGGAATGGAAAACCCATGGACGTCACGGCGAGTCTCGATTTGCTCGAAGCCGATGACGACGACAAACCGCCGGTTCGTAAACCCGAACCACCGTCGTCATCCAATCAAGATCGCTACGGTGCTGAACTTGCGGACATGCCCGGCGGAGGCGTTCGCGTCGACCGCGTGACGGATCCCGAAAGCGAACTCGAACGTGGTGACATCATCGTCGAGGTCAACAATGCACCCGTGCTGGATGCTCGGGCTTTCGATTCGGCGATGAACAAGGTTGCTGCTGGCAGTGCTGCCTTTGTGAAAGTCAAACGCGGTCGAGTCACTCGGTTCGTGGCCATTGCCGCTCCGTCAAGGTGACTTGACACGGCAAGCGACGCGCGGTCCCTTCCAGGTCATGCCGACCGAACTTCAACGCCTTGCTGAACAACCACGTGTCTACGTGCAAGACAACTTCACCACCGAAGAAGTTTGTCAGCACGTACTGGCTCAGTACGGCACGCGCGAAGCTCTCGCCGCACACGGTATCGCTTGGACCCAGAATGAGACGGGTTTGTCCGGAGAGCTACCTATTGTCGCGGATCCTGTCCTGGTTGGTCTTGTCGAACAGATTACCGAGATCCTCGGGTTTCGCTGCGTATTGCTCAACGACACGTTGCGTTTTCGTCGGTATTCGATTGGCGATTTTCATCCGCTGCACATGGACAAATACGTCATTCGTGACGCGTACCTCGTGGCGACCGCCATCGTGTACCTCACGGATACGGTCGAGGGGGGCGAGACGTTTTTCCCGGACGCACTGCCGGAACCTGTCTCGATCCAGTCCAAAGCAGGGCGGCTCGCCATTTGGTTCAATTACGAACCAAATGGAGATGTCGACAAACGGTCTGCGCATCGGTCGCACAAGCTCGTTGCTGGGGACAAGGCAAACCTTGCGTACTTTGTTTACGCGCCCATTGATAGCGCCCGGACGAACCTCGATGCGCGGGCCAAACGTGACATGAAGTCCGACAAACCCATGCGGTACCGAAAGTTCGTATGCGTCGATGACGGCGTTCCGGAAGCGACGCGACGCGTGTTGCGGGAGGCTTGCGACGCTCGAAAAGTTCCGTTTGATGTGGTCGAATCTCGGACCTTCGATTTTAGTTCGGCCAAACCTCTGGAGCCCGGATCGATGATGTATCGGCCGGCTGCATCCATGTTGGCGATGCGCGTCGAGCAAGCATTGTTCGGTTCAGGTGTGGCGACGTTTTACACGGGCGACGATGGGGTTTTTCGTTCTGTTGGACCGGATCTCGTCATGTTCGAGCGGGCGGGAATTCCCGTCGCGAAATGGGTTTGGGGAGCAACGACGGATCGCGCGATGTTGCGTCGATACGTCGACGCGTTGGGCGGTTTGCCCATCGTGATGAAGTTTGCGAATACCTCGGGCGGTGTTGGCGTGATTCGCATCGACACGCTCGCTGGCCTCTTCTCCACGATGGATCACGCGCGTGCGTCAGGACGAATGCCTGTGCTCATGGCCTACGTTGCAGATGCGATCCACTGGCGTTGCATCGTCGTCGGGGATCGCGTTGTCGGTTATTACCGAAATCGTACGGATCCGGATGATTTTCGTACGCACGCGTCAGACGATCCTGCCGACTACCGCGACCCACCGCGACCTGAAATCATGGACAGCGCAGTGCGCTCTGCGCGCGCGATCGACGTCGAGTTTGGCGGAGTGGACCTTCTCGAAGATCCGCACGGCAATCACTTCGTGCTCGAGTGCAATTTTCCGTGTTACTTCGCGCGTGCGCAGCTTGTGGGCGGGCACGACGTAGGCGGGGCGATGATCGATTGGCTACTCAAAAAGGCGGGACAATAATCGGTTCCGAAAGACAAACAGCGCGCCGATCAGGAGCGCTTGTCTGCTTCTTCTTGCTTGCGGAGCTGTTGTTCCGCTTGCGCCTTCTCGGCTTGTTCTTGTTGGCGGCGTGCGTTGTCCGAGGCGTGATCGTTGGGCGTATTGTCGTTGTGCATGGGGTTCTCCGTTTAGTTGAGACGAACCTTCGTTCGCGCGTGCTTTCAACTGCATAACATGAACGAGTGTCAGCGATCGTTGCCTGATCTGTGCTCGTCCTAGATCACCGTGGGGCTTCGTGATGCTTGGCACTTGCCATCCGGGAACGGGATCGCGATCCTCCTGCACAAATGTCTCGTCACATTCGCAAGATTGCAGTCAACACAGGTGGCGGCGACGCGCCTGGACTCAACGCCGTTCTGCGCGCCATCGCGCTAGCTGGTGCAGAACGAGGAATTGAAGTGTGGGGGATTCGCCATGGATATCGCGGGCTGCTCGAGGACAGCGACCAAGGACTGATGCGCCTCGATCGCCGAGCCGTGCGCGGCATCATGCATGTGGGTGGAACCATCCTTGGTACGGCCAATCGAGGTGACCCGTTTCATTATCCGGTCGAACGCGACGGCAAAGTCGTGCCTGAAGATCGTGCGGACGAATTGATCGCTCGATTTGATGAGCTTGGGTTCGACGCCTTGATCGCGATTGGTGGGGACGGTTCGTTGCGCATCGCCAACGCCCTCGCTCAGCGGGGTTTGCCGCTGATCGTTGGTGTACCAAAGACCATCGACAACGATGTCTTCGGTACGGAACTTACGTTTGGCTTCGATACAGCCGTGTCCATCGCGACCGAAGCGATCGATCGATTGCACACGACGGCCGAAGCACATGAACGCGTCATGGTTGTGGAACTCATGGGCCGTCATGCGGGATGGATTGCGCTTCACGCGGGAATTGCTGGCGGCGCGGACGTCATTCTCATTCCCGAGGTTCCGTTCTCGTACGAGCCCATCGTCGAAAAAATTCGCGAGCGAGAAAATCGTGGGCGGCGTTTTTCCATCGTCGTTGCAGCTGAAGGCGCAATGATGCGAGGTGGCGATGTAACGATTCGCAATGAAGGCGATGCGTTTCGTCGTGTGGCAGTGCTTGGTGGCATCGCCGAACGTGTTGCTCAGGAACTTGGTCAACGTACGGGAAAAGAAACGCGTTCCCTCGTTCTTGGGCACTTGCAGCGAGGTGGCGGCCCGACGAATTTCGATCGCGTCTTGTCGCTTCGTTTCGGTGCCGCTGCGGTGCGATTTCTCGTGGAAGGTTGCGCGAGCGGCATGGTGGCCTTGCGAAACCATCGCATCGAACTGCTTCCTCTTGCCGACGTGGCTGGTCGCACGAAGACCGTTGATCTCGCTTGCGACACAGTCGTCACCGCACGTGAGATGGGCATGTGTTTCGGGGATGAACGACCAGGCCACTTTGCATGGTCCCCAGCGCGAACCATCCCGCCACCCAACGAATAGCTGCGAACGACGCGGGGAAACGTCGGGATCTGACGTATCGAATTTGAACAATTCCCCGGTCAAATCGAATATCGTCATTCCGACCCCATAGGCCCTGACATGACCAAAATTCTCGTTTTCGAGAGCGAGCCGGCATTTGCTTGGGAGCTCCGCACCGAACTTGGGCGCCTTGGCTGCACGGTGCAGATCGTCGACGATGGAAACGCTGGGCTTCAGATCGCGGCAAACGATCGCCCCGACATCATCCTCCTGTCCATCGAACTGCCGCGGATGAATGGTTTTTCTGTCTGTAACAAGCTCAAGAAGGACCCTCAGCTCAAAGATGTTCCGCTCATCATCATGTCGAGCGACTCGAACGAGGAAACGTTCGAACAACATCGTCGTTTGAAGACTCGGGCCGATGACTACGTTCGCAAACCCATCGCCCTCGGTGAGCTTGTTGCGCACATTCGCCAGTTGATTCCCATTGCGGCGGCTATCGAGCCTGAAGCGATCGCGATCGACGATCCGATCGTTTTCGATGACGAGATCGAAGATCTCGGCGCGCCCGCTGAAGTACCAACGCCAGGAAAAACGGGTGAGGCGGAAACTGAGATTGATGATTTTCTCGGCGGTGCTTTCGATCGCTTGATGGGGGACGAGGCGCCTAAAGACGCCAGCGTGGCACCAAAACAAGCGCCGAGTTTGCTTCCTGATCCTCCGACGATTCCCGCACCACCACTACCCGCGCCCCCAGTCCCACCGATTGTCCTGGCACCACTGCCGCCACCGCCGCCACCGCCAATTGCTCGTGCGAAAACCAGCGATTCCATCGCTCCGAAAGCGCCATCGATACCGCCTCCGCCTCCACCTCGAAGTGTCGTCACCAAAGGTCCCGTCACCACGCGATCTGCGCCCCCGCCTCCGTCGCAGCCAGTTGGCCATGAAGTGCAGGGTTTGTCGCTGTCTGATGCGGCGCTCGTGGAGCAACTTCGAGCAGAACTCGCCCAGACCAATGAAGAACTGGGACGAAACCGTGATGAAGTCGCACGTCTCGAGTTGGCCGTTGCTTCACGTTCGAACGTTCAGTTGCTCGAAGCTCGACCCGACCCTGATGAAGTCATTCGTTTGCGGCATGAAGTCGAGGAACTGAAGACCAAGCTTGCTGTCGCGACGACAACTGGACCTGCGCGCGGTCCGAGCCGCGAATTTCTCGATTTGCGTGAAGCGCTCAACAAGAAAGACAAAGAGCTTCTCGCGCTCCGCGATCAAGTCTCGACGAAGGACAAAGAGCTTCTCGAGCTTCGGGATGCGAACCTCGCCTTCGAAAGGGAGAAAGCAGACCTCACCGATCGCGCGGCCGACTGGGAGCGAAGCGCTCAAGACTTCGCGGTAAAACTCGAACGCCTCGAAGAAGAACGTTCGGTGTTGTTGATGCGCGCGGAAAACTTCGAGTTGTTGACGGGCAAGCTCGAAACAAAAATGCGGGCCCAAGAGTCCGAAGCGGCTGTTCGGCTCGAAGCTGCGGAAGCCGACGCCCAAGCTCGCGTGGAAGCGGTCGAACGCCGATTGGCGGAAGAGAAAAACGCCAAAGAAGCAGCACTCGCGTCTGCCGAAGAGTTGCGTTCGGCGATCGCCGGCGCGGAAGCGCGTTTGGCGAGCGAAACCTCGCGCCTCGCGGCTGAACGAGATCGTTTGTCCGAAGAACATACGGCACAGTTGGCGTCGATCGAAGCGCGACACGTGGCGGAACTTCGAGCACGAGAAGAAGCACACGCGGGTGAGGTGGATGCCGCGCACGAGACGGAGATCGCCAATCTGCGTGGGGAGCATGCGCAAGAACTCGAGCAGCTTGCGGTCACCCATGCGGCGGCCATCGAAAAGGTTCGTCAGGAAAACAACGACGCGCTCGAGCGGCTGAAGGCCGAGCACGCAACGCAATTGGCGGCGCAACAAACGGCCGCGGACGAACGTTTGGCCGTTCGTAACCGCGAGTTTGCCGACGAGTGGGTGCGCGGAGCTGCAGAACTCGAAACGCTGCACAACGAAGCGCTCATGAAGGCCGAGCGCGATGCCGCCGAACGCGTGCGTCTCGAACTTGTCGAGCATTACGAGGGCAAACTTCGCGAGCTCGCTGGCACTCACGCCGCCGAGGTCGAGAAGATGCGCAATGAACGAGATCGCGCGATCGAAGAGCGTGATGCGGCGTCTCGTTCCGCGGTGCAGGAGTTGGATCGGTACGTGATTGCGTTGGGAGCCGACCTGCAAGACACGCGGATCAAACTCGAAGAAACCGAAGAGCAGCGGACGCTCTTGAGCGCTGAAGTTACGAAACTGAAGAACGAGAATTCTGTTCTGGCAAACCGCATCGAGACCGAGCTTCGAACGCTCAAAGCCGAGCTCGAAAAAGTTGGTGCTGAAAAGGATCGCTTCGTCGCTGAAGCGATTGCGACGGCTTCACGCGTGACGCGTATGCGGACGCGTTGGGAGCAGGATCGCCTGGCGCTCGAACACACGCGTGAAGCGCTCACGCAAGCCGCGGCGCGACTGCAAGAGATCGAGAATCATCCGATCGACGGGGATTGATCAGCGCATCAGGAAATCGGGTGTGCGCGAAACGCTTCGGGAAGAAGCGCCGCGAGCGTCGTCATGCGGAAGGGGTTTGTCTCACTGTCCGCAGCCAAACGAATCGGAATGTCCATAACAAACTCGGCGAGGGTTTGTCGGCACATACCACAC
>JBGAOI010000233.1:0-9875 GCA_044221885.1 Polyangium sp. (in: bacteria) | reverse complement strand
TCTTCCACTTCAATCACCGCTTGCCGTGGACGTCGCCTGAGCCGCATTGTCACTGCCGCGTTCGTAATGCCGACGAGCGCTTCCATGGAGTTTTGCAAAAGGTTCAACAACACTTGTTCCATTTTGCCGGCATCCATCTCGAGAACGATATCGTACATCGGCAAATCGACATGAATTCGAGTGTCCTGCTTCAATGCTGCCGGCGAAATGAGATTCACAGCTCGTTCGCAAATTGCTCGCAAGGAAGCTGGCTTCAAGTCAAGCGGATTCGGACGCGCAAAATCCAAGAATTCGCTGACCAAATCCCCAAGTCGCTTGATTTCTTCCGTCACAATACGAATCGCGTCGAGTTGATCCGGCGACGCACCTTTCTTCTGAAGCCCTCGCTCCAGAAACGTCGCATGCAACCTCGCCCCATTCAACGGATTGCGTATCTCATGCGCCAACCCCGCCGCCAACGTCCCCACTGCCGCAAGCTTTTCCGATTGCCGTACCCGCGCCGCCAATGCTTGCTCGTCCGTCGTGTCGCGACCCATCGCAAAAAGAACGACGTCGTCACCTTGACCCGGTGCATACGCAAGCTGCCAACGCACATCCCGCATTTTGCTCGTGCGCGTGCAAAGCACACTGTCCATCTCGTGAACTTTGGGCGCCGCCTCGTGAGCTGCCAAAATCGAGCGAATCAATGCGCCCTGTTCCTCCAGCAAAGGCGCCGCAATGAGCGTCTCGACAAACGGTTTGTCGAGCACTTCTTCTCGGCCCAATCCTGTCACATGCTCCGCTTCGCGATTAAACAAACGAATTCGACCTTCGCGATCAATTCCGACAAACAGTACCCGCGCCAGCTCCACCGCCGTCACATAACGGTGTTCCGTTCTCCGCAACGCTTGATCGAGTTCCGCCCGCTCGAATCGATTCTTCTGGCGAAGACGCGCCACCAAGTGATCGTGGTAACTCTCCAGCATCACGCCAAGGTCAATGTCGATCGCTCGATTCAACGCCTCTCGGCACGCTGCAGCATCCACCCCCATCGTCTCGTCAGCAATGTGATTGAGCGCAATGCGAATCAGCGCCATCGCGCCAAACATGTACCGCTGCGGCAAACCAATCGTTACGTGAATACGCCCGATTTTAGCCGTTTCTGCAAAATATGCGGCGTCGTGCGGGCCCGAGCATAGACGATCCATCCACCGCACCAGAGACCGCTGAAGTCGAGCAATTTGCTCCTCGCCCGTAAAAACGTCGTGCGCCCCTTCATGCTCGCGAATGCGATCGTAAAACTCGACCGCGATCCGCTCGAAATGCGGCGTTGCTCGAGGCCGAAAGGCCTGCAACAACTGCGTATCGTTTGAGCTGAAACGAACATAACGTAGCAGTTCGGTCGCAATGTCTTCCCGCGACGTCGATCGGCCAGACTGCTCCCCGTACATATTCAGCGACTTTCCGACCCATCGACGTTGCCAGCAATGGCTTCGCCGAGCGCCGAGAGCTCACGACCCAACAAGGCTACGAGGTCATCCGCAGTCACGATGCCCGTCACACGCCCATCAGCATCGACAATAGGCAAACGACGCACGCCATGCTCTCGCATGATGCGTACAGCCGTCTCGAACCCGTCCGTTCGTAACACCGTCGCCGCGTCGTACGTGACAATACCCGCAACCTGCACCGTCCGTGGATCGAGTCCCGCCGCGACAACCCGCAACACGATGTCTCGATCCGTCAAAATTCCCACGGGACGCCCATCACGAATCACCACCACACAACCCACATGCTCGTCACGCATGACCCCCGCCACATCGAAGACCGAATCATCGAGACTCGCAGTGACGACCCGCCGCTCGAAACGTCCAAGGCCAAGCGACATGGCTACCATCACGGGTGAAGTCGAGGTTTGTGCTGTTTTCATCGGTTGAGCGTGTCCTTCTCCACTCGTAGCATCGCGTCCTTGCCAACTGCAAACGAGGTATGAATCTCGTGCAGACAATCCGATGCAATGTCCACAGGATTGACAGCTCGATACATCGACATCGACACCCTGCCGCGCACAATGCACGATCGCGCGGCCTTCCTTGCCGGTGCGTATCGACAAACGTTGCACATGCGCCGGGTCGCTACTCATGGCGCCACCTCGTCCGTAGACCGCTCGTCCGTTTCCGCTCCCGTATCGTCCTCCGTGATCCGCACCGTCAACACCGGACAATCCGCCTGACGCACGACTCGCTCCGCAACACTCCCCATCACCAACCGCTCAAATCCCTTGCGACCATGCGTCCCCATCACGATGAGATCGCAATGATCCTCCCGCGCTACCTCCAAAATCACCCGGCTCGCATCACCCGCCGCCATTCGCTGCTGCACTTGACCCACACCCGCCTGCTGCAACTTCTCCACCAAATGTCCAAGCGCCCGCCGCGCTCGCGTCTGGACAAACTCGTGTAATGACGTGCTCGTCCCATTCTGCATACTCACAGCGAGTTCAGGAATGACAAACCCTTGCCAGGCTGGGGGTTCGTCCACATGCAACAGCTCGATGGTCGCGCCGTACGTTGTGGCCAGCTTCACCGCCAAGTCACAAGCGGCATGCGAGCAATCCGAAAAGTCCGTGGGCACAAGGATCCGCTGGAAGGTCGTCATCGTGAGTTGCTCGTCATGCAACCCGCGGGCCTTCACTCGTCCCTCGTCAGGATCCGTCGAATTTCTCGATGGAAACGAAGCGCCATCCACATCGGGTCTACAAGACCTCGACGAGATGGCGCAAGTTTTGCACTTCAGCGCGAAGTTTGCGCGTCAGTCGATGGATGGCGTCACGCCAAGTTCCGTCAAGACGTTGTCCGCTCCGTCAACGTCCAAAATCCACTGCACATAGCGGAAATCCACATGAATCGTCCGCGTGATTTCCGGCAAAAACACCACATCGGAAGCCATGCTCTCGTAGTTGCCATCGAAAGCCAAACCTACGAGCTCCCCTTTCGAGTTGATCGTCGGTGAACCCGAATTTCCGCCCGTGATGTCCAAGTCGCTCAAGAAGTCGACCGGCACCTCGTCCAGTTCAGCGCTTGCGTACTTGCCAAACTTCTTCGCGCGCGCTGCTTCGACAAACTTTGCCGGAACGAAGAACGGTTCTTTGTTCGTCACCTTCGCGACCATCTCCGAGATCGTTGTGAACGGCCGGTATTCAGAGGCTTCAGGCTTCGGGCGATACCCCCGCACCGTGCCGTACGTGACGCGAAGAGTGCCGTTCGCATCAGGAGCAAGCACGCTTCCGCGCATGAGTTGCAAGGCTTCGAAGTAACGCGGATGCACCAAACTCATCACGCCTTCGTAGGCTTTTTCGCGATTCTCTGCCGCTTCGACCAACGGCTTCAACGTCACGGCCAAACGAATCAACGGATCTGAACTCTTGGCCAGGTCGGCTTTCTTCCCCTTGTGGAAAAGCTCGATACGCGTCTTCTCCTCTTCGAGCTTTGTCGTGGCGTACAACTCGCCAATCGCTTTGTCGATGGACGCTCGATCGAGTTTTTTACCGACGATCGTCGTAACAAACCCCGGGCGATCTGCATCGGGGAGTTTGGACAGACGTTCGAGGGACAAGCCCAGCAGGGCGAGATCGATCGCTCGATCGTAAGACTTGGTCATCCGGGCCAGGCGTTGTTCGAGACGCTTCCAGTTGCGTTCTTGGAAAATCGGGTTGCGTGAAGCATCCGGTTTGTCGCGTTCATCCGCCATGCGGACGATCGTCATCGCCGCGAAAAGCATGTCGGTACTCGATGCAACGATCTCGATTGCCCGGTCTTCTTCGCGCGTCTTCTTTTTCTCCGCCGACGCTTTGGCCATCTGCTTCATCACATCCCCAAACGTCTTCTTGCGCTCAGGAACCGCTTCGATCCATGCCGCCAGGGCAGCGTCTTCTTTTTCGCGTTGGGCTGCGACGCCGCCTTTGCCCAGTCCTTCGGACAAACCTCGTGTCTTCGTGAGTCCGTTGCCGAAATAACCTAGCTTCGGTTGAATTTTCACTTCCAGCTTGGGGTCTTGCTTGATCAACGCTTCAAGCGTCGAGATGGACTGTTCGAGCGCACTGATCCGACGCGGGTAGTCCCATTCGAGTCGTTCGCGAATTTCGAGCGCCGATTCGAGGCGGTTTGTCATTCCGGGGTATCCGGCAACCAAGACGAAATCTCCAGCAACGAGTGGTTTCGAAGCGAGGCGAAGATGATGACGCGGTTTGTAAGGAACGTTGGTCGCGGAGTTATCCGCAGGTTTCTGATCCGTTCCGACATACGCGCGAAGAAATGCAAAGTCCCCGCCGTGTCGAGGCCACCGCCAGTTATCGATTTCACCACCGAAATCACCAACGCCTTCCGGCGGCGCGTACACCAAACGTACGTCGCGTAGTTCGAGTTGTTCGATGAGCAGATATTGTGCGCCGCCAAAGTAGCGCTTCACGGAACAACGGATTTCCGGACGCCCTTTTTCACACGCGGCAACAATGCCCTTCTCGCGTTCTTCGAGTTTGTCGAAACGAGCGCGATCGGAACCCAGCTTATTCAGGCCCGCGCGCATTTCAGATGTTACGTCCTTGAACGATTGCGTGATGAACACGCGACTCGTGGGTCCCACCCATTTTTCGTCGGCACGCGTCTTGGCATGGTAGCCAGACTTTCCATAGTTCTGACCCTCGGGCGAAATGAACTGCAACATGCCCGTCACACAATGATGGTTCGTCGCCAGGAGACCATCCGCCGAGACAAACGACGCCGAACATCCACCGAGACTCACGACGGCACCGAGAGGCGCTGACGTCGGATCCGTCAAGACTTTCGGTTCCAATTCAAACCCCGCCAACTTGAGGGGCTCTTGGTGCGTTGCAAGTTGTCCCGGGACCCACATGCCACCAGGATTCATGAACAGCGGTTTCGTAACGGCGGGTGTCGTTGCGGTTGCGGTTGCTGTTGCGGTTGCTGTTGCCGTTGCTGTTGCTGTCGAAGCGGTGTTCGAGGATGTCTCGGGCGCTGGGTTTGACGCCGTGGGGCGAGTTGGTCCTTCGCCAGCACAGCCTGTGACCAGGGCGGCGAAGACAGCGAGTGCAAGAGGGGAGCTCGTGGTTGTGAGACGACGCATGCGCCGCCTTTAGCATCTTTGCGGGCGTATGCAGAGTCCTGTTGACGTCATGCCCCGAGCGCGGTGATTCTGCACAATCATGCGCACCTTGACCGCCGCTCTTACTTCTTCGGTTTTGTTCGTTGGCCTTTTCTTCTTCGGCTGCACGGATGGAGTGACAAACAGTGGTTCCTCGGCCGCGTCGAATTCGAACGGCGTGGGCGGAGGTGGGGCCGCTCCGCCGGTTTGCAATGGCAATCAGCCGGACGGGTTTTGTAACTACATGGGGGACAATCCCGAAACGTGCGAATGCGTGGATTGTGCCATCAGCGCGGCGTGCAAGAGCACGTGTACCGACGATGGAACGTGCAACTTTGCCGAAGGTGCTGAGGATTGCACGTGCGTCGATTGTTACTTCAAAGTCGCCCAATGCCCTCCATCGAGCGTCGGTTGCGACGGCGATCCCGATGGCACATGTGATCTCGACGAAGATTGCGTTTGTCCTGATTGCACCAACACACCTCGCTGTACCATGAACTGCGTCGACAACGGCTCGTGCGTTCCGTACCTCGAAGGTTGTTCCTGCACCGATTGCAAGATCGAAAAAGTTTGTGGCGGTAACGGTTCGTCGAGTACCTCCGCCTCGTCGAGTTCGTCGGCTGCGTCATCCTCGTCTTCGAGCACAGCGTCGTCGTCTTCGAGCACGGCGTCGTCGTCTTCGTCTTCAGGAACGGGTGGGGCCGGTGGAACCGGCGGAACGGGTGGAGCCGGTGGAACCGGCGGCATCTGAACGTCGTCTCGTCAATACATTTTCGCGGCTTATCCATTTCTGTTGAGATGCTTGGCCCGATGACATGAATCGGGTGCGAGGCATTTCATCATGCGCCCAAACACGACCATGCGATTGCGCTCGTGGTCTCTTATTTCGTTCTGCGTGAAATAATCAAAAGACGTGAGCGCCATAAATTCGTCATTTCTGGCGATTTGCTCGATTCCGTCAGGGAACCTTCGTGTTATAGGTGGAACGTTGCCTATGACTTTCCAAGTTGCAAGGTGCGGCTTGGACAACGAACGAGGTCGCTCATGGCGCGAATGCGAAGACGACTCGATAAAAAATGGTCGATGGGTTTGGTGACCCTTGCCGTAGCTGGCGCGGGTACACTGGGCTTTACTGGTTGCAGCTCCGAAGACAGCGGAGATGCGTGTGTATCGGATCAAATGTATTTTGCCCAGAAGGTGTGGGCGCCTGTTCTCGCCGTCAAATGCGTTGGTTGTCATAACCCGCAAGGTGCGGCGGGCAATTCGAGCTTGGTATTGCGGAGCAGTACCGAGGCCGGGTTTCTCGATACGAACTACGAAATCCTCAAAGCCGCGTCTGCATTGCAGCAGGACGGTGTTTCGCAATTGTTGGCGATGCCCACGGGTGGAACTGCGTCGCGCAAACATCCGGGCGGTGTCGTCATCGAGAAGGGCAGCGAGGATTATGCCGCGCTCGAAGAACTCACCAATCGTATCAACGAGCCCTCTTCGTGTGAAACGAATCTGAACGCGGTGTTTGCCGGGGTGCAAATGTCGACGCCGACGGAAACGTTGCGCAAAGCATCGCTTTCGCTCGTCGGTCGATTGCCCACGGACGCTGAAGTTGCGGCGGTCGAACAAGGTGGCATTGGCGCCCTTGATCCCATTCTCGACAAAATGATGACCGAAGAGGCGTTCTACACGCGTCTCAAGGAAATCTACAATGACGTCCTCTTGACCGATCGTTATCTCGAGAATGAAGACGCGGTCAACTTGCTCAACGACGTCGATTATTACGCGCCCAAGTGGTACAACGGATTGACCGATCCGACCGTGACGACACCGCTCATTGAAAAGTACGGCGCACGTAACTTCGATGATCTGTACAATCGTCTCCGCGCTTGGACAAACCGCGGCGTTGCCCGCGAACCGCTTGAATTGATTGCCCACGTTGTGCGCGAGAATCGTCCGTTTACGGAGATTCTCACCGCTGATTACGTCATGGTCAATCCATTCTCGGCGCAAGCGTTCATGCTCTCGGGTGTGACGTTCAAGAACGACGCCGATCCCAATGAATACGTTGAGGCGAAAATTCCGACGATTCCAACCGCCGGTATTCTCACTTCGCCGATGTTTTTGAATCGTTATCCGACGACGGATACGAATCGCAATCGTGCTCGCGCCCGCAAGGTCTACGAGTTCTTCCTCGGTACCGACATTCTGAAGACGGCGGAACAACCGATTGATCAAACGATCATCACGGAAGTTAATCCGACGATGAATGCCGCGCAGTGTAAGGTTTGTCACGAAGCGATCGATCCCATTGCTGGTTCGTTCCGGCAATTCGACGACCGCGCTCGTTACGATCCCATGAAACCACCGCTCGACGATATGCGTCCACCGGGGTTTGGCGCGGAAAAGGTTCCGTACGAAAAACTCCCGCAAGCTCTGCAATGGCTCGCGCCGCGTATTTCCAACGATCCGCGCTTCGCGTTGGCTGCCGCATACACGATCTTTACGGGTATGACCGGACAACCACCGCCGATTGCTCCTTCCGATACCACGTCGCCCGACTTCGAAAAGGAATTCGATTCGTACTTGGCGATCTATTCGGAGTTCAGCAAGATCGCGCATGATTTCAAAGGCAGCAACTTCAATCTGAAGGTTGTCTTCAAAGAAATCATCAAGTCGCCCTATTACCGCGCCAAGAACTCGAAGCCACTCACCAAAGACCAACAATCGCAGCTCTCCACGCTCGGTATGGGTCGATTCCTCACGCCCGAACAGCTCCATCGCAAGATCTGGGCCGTCACCGGTTATCCGTGGCGTCCCCGCGCCTTCGAAGATGGCGGCTGGTCCAATGATTACCTCGTCATTCGGGATCAATATCGCATGCTTTACGGCGGTATCGATTCCAATGACGTCGTCAAACGCGTGACGAGCCCGAACGGCATCATGGCCAATATCGCCGAGCGCATGTCCAATGAAATGGCTTGTCGCGTCGTACCTCGCGAATTCTGGAAATCAGCCGAAGAACGCGTCTTGTTCCCGCATGTCGAACTCACATTCGAACCGGAAGACAAGAACGGATTCCCGGTCGAACCGGCCGTGGTGGCGATCAAGAAAAACATCAAGCACTTGCATGAACGGATCCTCGGAGAAAAACTCCCCGATGGACATCCGGAAATCGAGCGCACCTACCAGCTCTTCCTCGAAACCTATCGCGAAGGTATCAAAGGTATGAGCGATCCAATGCAGGAAGCGAAATATCCAGAACAGCTCGAAGGCCCGTGCCGTGTCGAAAGCGACTTCTGGACCCGCGCGCCATTGCCCGACGAGGACAAACTGACGCAGGATCCCAACTACGTCATTCGTTCCTGGATGACCGTTACTTCGTACCTGCTTTCGGACTACCAATTCCTTTACGAGTAGGAGAGCCCATGGATCGACGAGACTTTCTCAAGCTTACATCGGCGGCAGGGCTCGGAGTGGCCGCGGCCAACATGCCCTTTGCCTCCAAAGCGAATGCCGGTGCTCCGTATACCGGACCGCTTTATGTGACAATGCATGCCAGCGGTGGTTGGGACGTGACGAGCTTCTGTGATCCGAAAGGTTCTTCAGGGCCAAACGATCCCGATCCGATGAACCATTATCTCGCAACCGACATCGGTACGGCGGCGGGAAGCACGAGCGGAATGCGTTATGCGCCTTCGGCCGAAAACAAAGCGTTTTTCGATAAATACGCCAAGGATCTCATGATTCTCAATGGCGTCGATACATCGACGAACAGCCATGATGTCGGTACGCGTGTAACGTGGTCCGGTACCCTCACCGAAAACAAAGCCTCCTTTGCGGCTCTCGTGGCGGCAGCGGCAGGCGAAGCTCAACCCATGTCCTATATCTCCTATGGTGGTTATGACGTAACGGGTGGAGCGGTTGCGGTGACCCGCGTCGGTAACTTGGAAGCGATTCGCAAGATTGCCTTTCCAAACACCATCGATCCGCTGTACGACCAAGACAAGACGCCGTATTTCACCGATGAAACGGCGGCTCGTATGGCCGCAACGCGAGATGCTCGGCACCAAGCTTATGCGGCCAAGCAAAACCTTCCGCGATTGCAACAAGCCATGGGTATGCTCTATACGGCTCGTTCGGGTCAAAATGAGCTCAAGAAACTGACGGAATACCTTCCGGCACAACTCGAGAATTCGAATTTGCGTCGTCAGGTTCAAATTGCGCTCGCTGCCTACCGCGCTGGTATTTGCGTGAGCGTCAATTTGACCTCCGGTGGATTCGATACCCACGGCAACAACGACCAAGGTCAATTCCCTTCAGTGGCGAGGATCTGGGACGGCATCGATTACCTGGTCGAAGAAGCCAAGAACTTCGGCATCTGGGGCAATATCGTGATCGTCATGGGTTCGGACTTCGGCCGCACGCCGGGGTACAATGGAGGCGATGGCAAAGACCATTGGTCCATTACGAGCATGATGCTCATGGGCAAGGGAATTCCTGGAGATACGGTCATTGGCAAAACGACCGATCGCCACAATCCCTACAACATCGATCCCAATACGTTGGCGCCCGTGGAAGGCGGCGGTTTGCGCCTCAAGCCAGGCCACGTGCACCGTGCATTGCGCCGTTTGGCCGGGATTGACCAAAGCGAACTCGCTATCCGTTTCCCGATCAAGGAAAAGGAAGAGCTCCCGCTCTTTGGTTGATCGTTAGCCCATAACGACGAAAAACCCCCGCGGGTC
>JBGAOI010000232.1:0-9877 GCA_044221885.1 Polyangium sp. (in: bacteria) | reverse complement strand
GCTTTACCTCTCGATGTACAAGCGGTCAATGTGACGGGTGGCGTGACGCTCAATCTGGCGCAACTCGTCAAATCGTGTTCGTCGGCGTCTCCGGCGACCATTTTGTTTCACGAAATCAACAAGGGATACGATTTGACGCTCAATTCGCTGTGTGATGCAACAGCGTCGTTTAGCGGAACGGTGTATCCAGGAACGTACAAGGTCAGCGTCCAAGGCACCACTTTTTCCAATTTGCCGCAAGGCTCGCCTTATACGGTGCATTCGGCATTAAACATCACGAATGCCAACAATGCTTTACCTCTCAATGTACAAGCGGTGAATGTCAATGGCGGCGTGACGCTCAATCTGGCGCAACTCGTCAAATCGTGCTCGTCGGCGTCTCCGGCGACCATTTTGTTTCACGAAATCAATCAAGGATACGATTTAACGCTGAATTCGCTGTGTGACGCAACAGCGTCTTTTAGCGGAACGGTGTATCCGGGCACGTACAAGGTTAGCGTCCAAGGCACCACTTTTTCCAATTTGCCCCAAGGTTCGCCGTACACGGTGCATCCGTCGCTCGCGATTCAAAATGCGAACAATGCATTGCCGCTCAATGTACTCGCGGTGAATGTCAATGGTGGCGTGGCGCTGAATTCAATGCCGCTCGTGAAATCATGTTCGTCGGCATCTCCGGCAACGGTGCTTTTCCACGAAGTGAATCAAGGATACGATTTGACGTTGAATTCGCTTTGTGATGCGACAGCGTCGTTCAGTGGGACGGTGTATCCAGGGACGTACCAAGTGAGCGTGAAAGGCACGACGTTTTCCAATTTGCCTCAAGGTTCGCCGTATACGGTGCATCCGACGCTCGCGATTCAAAATGCGAGCAACATGTTGCCGCTCAATGTCTTGGCGGTGAACGTGGATGGTGGTGTGACCCTGAATGGAATGCCGCTCATGAAAACGTGTTCGTCGGCATCTCCAGCGACGGTGCTCTTTCACGAGGTGAACCAAGGTTATGATTTGACGCTGAATTCATTGTGTGATGCAACAGCGTCGTATGCTGGAACGGTGTACCCAGGTACGTACAAAGTCAGCGTAGCGGGCACGACATTCTCGAATTTGCCGCAGGGTTCACCGTATACGGTGCACACGGCGCGAAGCATTCAGAATGCATCCAACTCGTTGCCGTTGAATGTGCTGGCGGTAGCGATTGCGGGCAGTGTGACATTAAACAAGGCGCCCCCGATGAGGACGTGTTCGTCGGCGTCGCCGGCTACGGTGATTTTCAAGGAATTGGCGCAAGGGTATACACTGACAATGGCCTCCGTTTGCGATACGGCGTTTTCATTTGCTGGAACGGTGTATCCCGGAACGTACGAAGTGAGTGTCGCGGGCACGAGTTTCTCGAATTTGCCGCAAGGTTCGCCGTTTGTCGCGGTTGATCAGCTCGTGGTGCCGTGAAGCGATTTCCCATGCGGCGGCATTGAGATGCATTCCCCCACGGGCGGATCATGCGCCACTCGCGCCCGCAGTCTCGGAGATGCGTCGGTGATCGTGCCGCCATCGACGCGCCATCCTTGTTTGAATTCTGTGAACATGTAGGACCCTTCAAGCAACCAAGCTTCCTACGTAGGCCAACGCGTATCACGCCACAACGCTCAACCCGCCTACATGGGAATACAAACATGCGGAATACACTGGTTCGATCGTCCTGGCTCGCGATACCTTGGGCGATGATCTTGGCTTTCACAGCGTGTGAAATCAACGATCCGATCTGGATCAACGGAACATCGTGCACGGACGGCGCGCAATGCGTTTCGGGATTCTGTGTTGACGGCTTATGTTGTGACACGGAGTGTTCGGGGACGTGCCAGGCTTGTTCAGCAACGAAAAAAGGCTCGGGCATGGATGGCACCTGCGAAAACCTCCAATACGCCACGGATCCCGACAACGAATGTCCAACCGGAGCGTGTTCCGGATCGGCCACGTGCCAATTCGACAATGGCGTTGCCTGCGTTAACAACGCCGATTGTTTGTCGAATGATTGCGTCGATGGTGTTTGCTGTAATGAGGTCTGCGACGGACCCTGCCGTGCGTGCTCGGCGGCCAAAAAAGGCGGTGGAACCGACGGAACATGTGATGTCATTGCGGTCGATACGGATCCCGACAATGAATGCGCGATGGGCCATTGCGATGGAACTGGCGTTTGTACGGTGCTTGCTGCCAACGGCACAAGCTGCAACGTCGATTCGGAGTGCTTATCGAACGCCTGCGCGAGCGGCGTGTGTTGCAATAGCGCTTGTTCGAATGCTTGTTATGCGTGTGATGTTCCAGGCATGGAGGGTACGTGCACATTAACGTGCACGCCGTCGCCGTGCACGGAGCTTGGACTGCCAGATCCACCCACAATACCTGGAATCCAAATGAACGGATACCCAACCTCAATGGCGTCGGCCGATTTGAACGGCGACGGCCGCATCGATATCGTCACGACGAACGACGACAAACCTTTTATCAGTGTGCTGCTTGCGACTGGAAATAGCACGTTCGCGGCCAACGTTGATTATGTCGCGGCATCGTCGGCCCGCTCGATTGTCGCCGCGGACTTGAACGGTGATGGCAAACCCGATTTGGTTACTGGGAATCGTCATGGTACCAACGTGAGCGTGTACATCAATCTTGGTAATGGCACGTTCGCAGCCAAAGTCGACCAACCCGTCGGCACTTCTCCCGAATCCGTTGCCGTAGCCGATTTTAATGGTGATGGCAAGAAGAACGACATCGTGGCGGCAAACTTCAAGAACGACACCATCAGTGTGCTCATGAACAATGGCAATGGCACATTTGCCCCCCAAGTCACCTACGCCACAAGCCCGGAGCCTCGCGCAGTGGCAGCCGTGGATTTGAATGGCGATGGGAAAATGGACATCGCCACAGCCAACGGAAACTTCTATCCGAGCTCGAACGTCAGCGTTTTGATGAACACCGGTAATGGCACATTTGCCGCCAAAGTCGATTATCCCGCGCTATCGAACCCCATGGCTTTGGCCGCAGCGGACTTCACCGGCGATGGCAAACCGGACCTCGCAGTCACCAACTCTTCCAACCAGATGGCAGTGCTGCGGAATGGCGGAGGTGGCACGTTTGCGTCCAAAGTCGATTACACAATCACAGACCGCAACGATGAGCTCGTGGCTGCAGATATCGATCATGACGGCGATATCGACCTCATCTCGGCAAACACGTCCTCATTCTACGTGAGCGTGCACTCCAATCAAAATGGCGCGTTTTCGATGCGATCCGATTATCTGAGCCCCGGTCCCGTCAAAACGCTTTCCGTCTTTGACGCTACGGGCGACGGAAAACGCGACATCGTCGCGGGCTATTCTGTCGGGAGCATTTTACCCAATTTAGGGGATGGCACTTTCCCTATCGAAGATGTGCCCAATTTCGGCACGGGACTCCGAAAACCTATTGTTGTCGATGTGAACAACGATGGCAAACTGGACTTCGTGGCACCATCGACTCAATCTTCGGCTGTCGTGGCGTTGATCAATGACGGTAGCGGGTCGTTTTCAAATGCCTATACATCGGCAGCGGCCGGTTCGGCGATAGGTTATGTAGCGGCCGGTGATTTTAATGGCGATGGTCTGCAGGATCTCGTTACTACGCATGCCGACAGGTATGGCATCTTGTTCAATCAGGGCGACAATACCTTTGTGCAGCAATACAGCACTGGCACGTGGCCGGGCATAAACGCCGTAACGACCGGCGACTTCAATGGTGACGGCCACGTCGATGTCGCCTTGTCAATGTTCGAAGCCGCTCCGATCATGCCGAAGAACCAGCCGGGCTATAACCGGATTTCGATGATGATGGGTAACGGGGATGGAACCTTCAGCGGATCGTACAGCGAGTCTTGGCCATCCTACGTCCAGTGCGTCGGGTCGGGCCAACACTTGGCTGCGGCTGATTTCGACAACGACGGAGCACAGGAACTGGCCTTCGCCCATTGCGATCAAAACGCGGTCAGGATCATGAAACCCAACGCCAGTGGGAAGTTCGATACCGTTGGCTCCGCAAATGTGGAAAAGGCAACGAGTGTCAAACTGGGCGACTTCAATGGCGACGGTATGTTCGATGTTGTCACGACTGCGATCAATGGGATCAACGTGTTTTTGCGACAAGGACCATTCTCGTTTGCCGCGCCCGTCGTTTACCAGGGATATGGGGACCTGGCGGTGGCGGATGTGAACGACGACGGGAAGCTGGATCTCGTGGCCAGGGATAGATTCAATGCGATTGCCGTATTTCTGAACCACAGCAATGGCGCATTGGCAGCTCCAATTGATTACCTCAGCGGTTTGAATCCCAGTGGCACCGTCAGCGGAGATTGGAACGGCGATGGCCGCGACGACCTGGCCTTCAACGCGGACGGCACCATCGGCGTCATGCTCTCCCAGTGCTTGCCGTAATCGGCCGGAAACGTGTCACGCCAAAGGATGCTTGGTCCAGCGGCTTGCGTGAATGGGTTCGGCATTCTGGCGTTTCAATGAGTGGGGGTGGGCGGAAAGAGTGACGCTAAAGAAGGCCGGCCTTCTTCTTTTTCTTCTCGATGAACGATACGAGTTGGTGTTGCCAACCATTTCGTCGTTTTCATCATCAATCCACGAACCTCGCGTAATAGACGCATTTCATGTTGTAGGAGCGTGATGAATCACGCCCTTACAAGACCGCTTCGGCTCAAGCCCGTTCTGCTTCCAGTCGCGCGCGGAGTCTTCGCATGGAATCCAGGTTACTGTCGTAATCCTCGGCATCCCAGTCACCGACAATCGGTTGCGTGCGTAATCGTTCGAGTTTGGCGATGAGTGCATCGACCACCGCAAGGCCGGTATCGGTTTGTCCATGGTCGCGGCAAATTTCGCCGAACAACAATGTCGCATTGCATTCGCGGTCGATGTTATAAAACCCCAATTGCCGCAAATCGTTCCAGTAGCGCTCCCCCGTTTCGAAGGGCTGATCTTTGTCCCAGGTGGCCTGCAGAAGCATTTCCGTCATGATCCTTCGAACATGGTAGGTATTCTTTTCATCGTCGCGAAAATGGGCGAGGTATTCAGCTTCAATCGCCCGGTACTCAGCGACCACCGAATCGAAATCGATGGTTTTGTCTCGAATGTATCTGACCGATGCGGCTCCGCGTGCTCGTGATAGTGCAAGGAACACGCCTTCGGCCCATTTTTCGTACTCCGTACGTTCGTCCAAGGCCTTGTCTAAGCCGTTGGTGTCATCCAGTCTTTCATCGCTCATCATTCTCTCCCGTGGGTGCTGTTCCGCCCATTGACCTATTTCTTACTGAGCATCGAGCTGCGTTCGGAATTTGCTACTACCTGCAAGAGTACCAGCGATGCGTCATTTTTACAGCCGATGGCCACGCCCCATCGCTCTGACAAAGCGAGCGGCAGGTTTCGCACAGCGTCTTTCCATATACGTCTAGAACAAGTTTTCCCAGCGGCGAGTCCATGCAGTCCGTGTACTTGTCCGTGCACTCGTCTTTCGGACTCGGCTTCCTTGGCGTCGATAGTATCCCGACCGCCGCGATGATGCCGATGCCGACTTCGATGATCGCTGTCACCCCGACTTCGTCAACAACGATGGCGATGACCCAGACGAGGGGATTCTGCGACTCCGAGTCCGAACCGATCGGCCCACGTTGCTCGCGCGTCATCCGCTCACCGCCTGAAAATGGCCGTACCGAAGGCTTTCGAAGGGCACGTTCAGGAATGGTCGTCGTGGCGATGGCTTGCCGCAAACATTCCACCACTTCGGGATCACGCATCGTCGTATCCCGAATTTTCACCTCGGTCACTTCGCCCTCATCGGTGGCCTTTGCATCAAATTGCACAGCGTAGGAACGCTCCGACCATTGTTCAGCCGTGCGCTCCGAATACCTGCATTTCATCGAGCGCATCGAGGCCGCGGGGGAAAAGAAGCCAGGCGAGGTAGAAGAGATCAAGCGCGCCCTTCGTAACTCTGGGGCTGCCTGAACTACGCGCGCATTAGAAAGTAATTGGTATGCCAGTGAAGAAGAACGACTTCGGCCCGGACTTCGATATTCGGGGCTTATTCAAACGGCTCGATGATCCTTCGTTTACCTGGTTATTTGAGAAGCCATCATCGACAATCGACGCACCTACGCACGCCCGCGCAGTCATAACGCCACTCGCAACGTCCGCGATCCGCTACGCGCATACGCGTCGCGCGATTGTCCTTCACGCAGCTCGTGAAATACGACCGATCTCGATGACGCGAACGGTCTTCTTGAGCTCTTCGTAGCGAGACCTGGCGACCGGAAGTGTTTCGTCGCGCTCGATGAGCCGCTCGACTTCCGACCTTCATGGCTAGGAACAACACATGACGCAACGAGGACACGCTTTGCCCCATTGCATCAAATCTACGCCGGCCCCGCTCCCATGCGCACCGCCAGCCAGTTTTCCCCGCCCGCCGTATCCACACCAAATCGACGCAATCCAGGAAAAACCACCTGCGTCAATGTATCGCAAAAAATTCGCCTCCGTTCACCACGATCCAGCGCCCCAAGGCCCGATAGCATCTGCTGCGCCGGATGCTCCGCCCACGATGCAAACAATTCCTCGGATACCGTGCCCGCAAGCATCGCCGGAAGCGATGGCCCCACCACATCCGCAACGCCACGCTCACGCTCCGCCGCAAGATGCGCCCAGCCAAGCCGCGCATGATTCACTTCGTCCCGCAAAATGCCGTGCATCGTTTCGCGCACCAATGCATCGGTCGCTTGCGCCACAAGCTCACCAAGCAATGCCGCACTCAGCGTTTCCGTCACGCAAGACATCGCCACGACTTCGTACACCAATCGCTCACGAGAAGCCAATCCGTTTGGCGCGACAACCCGCGCTTGGGGCATAACCTCGAGCTCGAATGACCCGCCCTCGAATGCCCGCACGAGGTTCGCGCATTGTTCCGCATGGCGCAATTCATCCGCTGCCGCGTCACGCGCCATTGCAATGACCGGGGCAACCGCATCACCGGCCGCCAATTCCGCAGCAAGCCGCGTGAATCGCGCCGACGCTTCCAGCTCGGCCCGAGCGCGATGGCGCCAAACTCGAGCCGCCGCCATTCGCGCTTCCTGTGCCGTCAAGTCACCCACCGCAACAACCTGCCCCAGCATTACCCGCCGTGCAAAATCCCGCACAACAAGGCTCCGTATTGAGGCAATTGTCCGCCCAACAGCACGGACAACCGCAGGGATCCGCTGGACTGCCCGGAGGCATCGAGCATTGCAAACTGCTTCCACCCGCTCCCGCCGTTCCTCCCGCGCCTTCACCGGCACTTCCACCATTGCCACCCATACCCGCGGCTCCACCCTGGCCATTCATTCCACCGGCTCCACCCTGGCCACCTTCATTGGATCCAGCGCCACTGCCGCCTGCGCCGCCTTCTTTGGCATCACCACACGCGGCAAGACCCATTGCTGCGCCGCCGAGAACCAATACGTGGAAAAGTTTTTCGATGTTCATCGTTGTCCCTCGTTGTGCAAGCCATCGTGTCAAAAGTGCCCCAAGCATCCCCCGAGGCTTCATCCCGCGCTCCAAGAATGAGCGAACAAAAATGAACTGTAAATCAGAACTTTTGATACTGTATCGTTCGGAAATTCCGAACAATGATCGACAAACCTGCCCACCTCCCACACCTCTCCGTCCCCGACCTCGAGTCTTTGCGGTGTTTCCTGGCTGCCGCAAGACAACTCAATTTTCGCGATGCAGCTCGAGCCGTAGCGTTATCGCCCGCGGCATTTAGTGATCGCATTCAACGCCTCGAGGCGACCCTGGGTGCACCACTTTTCGATCGCACCACGCGACGCGTAGCGCTCAGCATTGCGGGTGAGCGGCTTTTGCCCGAGGCACAACGTTGTCTCGATCAGGCACGGCGATGCGCCGAAGTGATTCGGGGCGAAGCGCTTGCGCCGCTGCCTTATGAACTTTCCATTGGCACGCGTTTCGAGTTGGGCATGAGTTGGCTCGTGCCAGCGCTCGATGGGCTGGAAAAGGCGCGTCCCGAGCGTCGATTGCATCTTTCTTTTGGCGATACGCCCGATTTGGTGCGGCAAGTGCAGCGGGAGATCATCGATGCTTTCGTTTCGAGTGCGCGATTATCGGATGCGGGGTTTTCTTATGCACGGCTGCACGAGGAGCGTTATGTATTCGTGGGAAATCGTCGATTGCTTGCAGAGCGGCCGCTCACGAGCCGCGAGGATTGCAGACAACATACATTGCTGGATGCGCACCGAGATCTTGCGCTTTTTCGCTATTTTTTGGATGCTCGCCCGGGCGGAGAAGATTGGGCTTTTCGTCGCGTGGACATTCTCGGTACGATTGGCGCGGTACGATTACGTGTGCTCGAAGGAGCCGGGGTTGCGGTATTGCCGCGATATTTCGTCGAGCGGGATCTTCGCCGTGGGAAACTCGAATTGATCCTGCCGAATATCGAATTGCCGGTGGATTGGTTTCGGTTGGTTTGGCGTGAGGGTCACCCGCGGGAAGCGGCATTGAGAATGCTCGCGGCGGACCTTGTGACTCGGCCGTTGAGGTAGTGGGGATTCTCGTCACGGCACGTATTCGTCTGCCCCGATATCAAAACTCATTTCTTGCGGACAAGCGTCACCTTCAAAATCCACCAATGGCACCGCAACGGGTTTTCCTGCATTGCGGCAGGGCGAACCTGGTAGCAAATGGTACGTCGCATCGAGGACGGGATTGGTTTTCTGAGCTTCAGGCCCAGACAATCCATTACTCGGGAATTGATCGTTTGTAGCAGACCGTCAAACGAGGTCGTAGCGCCTGTTCGTGCTCGCTGCTTGCGAATTGCGCAAAGGATCCACTGTCTCGCCACAGCAGGATTCCATTTGGCTCAATACTCTCTGCGAAAATACCATTTGGGTCAATGCTATGGTTCACCCACGCTTCAACCACAGACGTTTCCAGATCCACGCTCATCGGGCCCATTACACCGAGAAACGATGGCCCCAGATCTGTCGCGAGCAAGGTAATAGGTGATGCATCCGTGACGGAATGTTCATCCCACTGGCTTTTGACCAGACTCATTGCCACCATGGTTGGCTTCGTGCTCACACCGAGTCCGAAAAAGGTCATCGTGGCACTTTCGATGGGCGTTTTCTTGGGAATGGCGTTGACGTCAAATTTGACGAGTGACGACGTAAAGCCCGACGTGTACGGTGGTTTCGAGACCATCAGCTCCTGCTTTGTCCCAAAGTTTGACGGGTCGTCGCTTGCAAGAAACGTATCGGCTACGTCTCCATCTTTCCCGCCGCGGACGATGGTCACACAAACCTCTTCGCACGCGTCGCCCTTGCCGTCTTTGTCCCAGTCCAATTGCGACTTGTTGGACACGCTCGCACAATTGTCGCAATGATCGCCTATCCCATCGTTGTCACGGTCCGGGCCGCACGGGTCGGGATGTTTGCACGAGTCCACCGTGAACGGCACGTTGCGCATCATGTGGCTCATCCACATGCCCTGGCCGCTGCCATCGGCATTTATGGGTACATACGCCCGAATCCGGACATTGCCGATGCTTTCGGCCATCCCAATCAACGTAATGGGATGCGTGTCCTTCAACGCCGACGAACCTTTGGAACTGGCATAATAAACGCCGTTGTCTTGTGATGTGTACCCATAAGGATATCTGCGCGAGCCAATGTATGCCGACGGGCTTTTGAAGGGGCGCCACGAGTCGTTTTCATTTCGGACCCGCACAATGGCCCGAATTTCGCCCGTCGTGAAAACTCGCGACGGTGCTTGCACTTCATTGGGACGGCCGGGCTCGAGCGTGTAGGTCT
>JBGAOI010000231.1:0-9907 GCA_044221885.1 Polyangium sp. (in: bacteria) | reverse complement strand
GGATGATTCGTCGATCACCGGGACTCAATTCCAGCGCATCGGCCACGAGTTCATCGAGCTGCGCCTGTTCGTCGAGACCAATGCCCGTGTTGCGTTGCCCAAAGGTTTGTCCTAAGTCCTGGATGGGTTGGACAAACGCGTTGATTGGGGGGGCCGGGATCGCTCGAAGGTGGGCAATTTTGACTTGCGGCATGCCTTGACGCGCATCGCGATTGCGTACGTAATGAAACCAGCGAATAGGCGACGCGTTGAGCCACGCCAAAAGGAAAAACCGATTCCATTTTTGCGAAGAAAAGCCAGCCAGGATCGAATTACGAAATGCTTGACCATCCGCAAGAGCAACCATGGGAAACCGCGCCGTTTGCCGAATCAAGAGATCCACACGGGCCCATTCTTCCGCGGCCCGGAATCGTCCCCCAAACAACGAGGCATCACAATAAAATTTGGGCGAACGACGCAAAAAAGGTTCAATGTCCCCGCCTACGCGCACGCCCGTGCGAAACGCGCCCGAAGGCGCGTCGAGCTCGTGCAAATGCTGAATATCGTCACCCATCGATTGAAATCCACGTTCACCAAAAAGCTCGGGCGGAAACGTCGCTAGTGCCGACAAACGCGTAAGAAGAGCAATGCTTTCAGCATCGAGGTCCGAGCGATGCAAGGGCCAAGGCCGAGGGTGATCCATGACGCTAAGCTCTGAACGCCGCGTGGACAAAAGGGCCATGCTGGGCTGAAAAACGTCATCGAATACGTCGCCAAAATCAGGCAATTCGTCGTCACAAACGCTCAGACCTTCATGCGCACGACGCGTGGGCAGGTACCCTTCGAGTTCCGACATCGATGATGGCAAGACAAACCCAAGCCTACCACCAGGACGCAACATACCAGCACATCGGGACACAAAAAGCCCTTGCAAGTTCTTGTAACCCGCAAACGCTGCATAACTATCCGTGTAATATGCCCGCAAATCGTCATCGAGCGGCTGGGCCGCGCGGCCCGCATACGATACCCACGGAGGATTCCCGATAAAAATATCGAACCCTCCCTGTTCGATAATGGTCTGAAATTCCGTATCCCAATGAAACGGCCGACGGCGCGCCCATTCTAGCGCATGCTTTTGCCATTTTCGCGGCAATTCTCCAGAAAACCAATGCGCCCCCCCGGGACGACCCACGAGCGAATCGCCCGATCGAATATGTTCGTCGAGCAAAACACCGGGGCCATGGCGCGACGCGGTCAAAAGCCACAAGGCCCAGCGAGCAAGTTCCGCCGCGCGCGGATTCTTGTCGACACCGTAAATGCAATGCTCCGCAACGAGTCTCAATGCTGCCGTCGCCACATCTTCGCCAGGACAAACACTTGGCCGATTTCCCGCTCGTTCCCACGACGCAACCACGGCATGAGCCAAATGCCGGCAACCTTCGAGAAGGAATGCACCGGAGCCCATGGCCGGATCACATATTCGCAACGCGAGCAACGTTTCGGAAGAATTCGCGCCGGCAACAAGAGGCGCAAAGGCACGTTCAATCACGATTTGCGTGATAGTGCGGGACGTATAATGCGCCCCAAGACGCTTTCGATCATCACTCGGAGCATCACGCATATCGACGGTTGCGGAAATGTCGTAATGGATGCGCGAATCCAATGAATCGAAGGCCATGAGCCCTTCATAGAAGGTGCCAAGGTGCTCGAGATCGAGACGGGCGAAGTCAAGACGGGGTGCGTCGCCTTCGAGCAATGCATCGAGCACCCGAAAAACCAAATCGTCAGGTAGCTGAATATCGAGAAACGCTGTTGAGTTGGGGTGAAACAGGGCGTCCGTCTCAATGCGCTCGGAACGCGGAACGTCCCGATGAAAACCTTTCCACGTGCTGAGCACATGCGCCCACGCGTCATGCGTATCGAAAAGTACGCCTTGGCGATTCGGCACGAGACGCCGATGCAGCGAATGCAGAGTATCGAGCTTCGTACCGTTGCGCGCGACGCCCCGAGCTTCGGCGAACAGAACCACTACGAGCCGCAAGACGGCGGAAACGAGCCCCGGATAGATGGCTCGTTCGCGACCCAAAGAAAAAGCGCCTTGGGCGTGCTGGTCGGCCTCTTGAAAGCCGGCCAGCAGCTTGAGAAATGCCGTGCGGGATCGTGAACGGAGGGATTGGGCCAGGCCCGTGTCGTCGCTGATTTTACCCAGCGACGGGTTTGGCGGGGAAGAACGGGCCTTCAAGGTTTGGCGGGGCGGAAGCGACGGCGGAAGGAAGCAAGCGCCATGGCGAGGAACGCAACGGGCCAAGCGGTTGACGACGTGCCGCCTGAATTGGTTTGGCAGATCGGACCACCGCCGTAGAGCGCAAGGTCCTTCGGGGGGTCGGGTGGTACGTCGGTACAAACGCCTTCCTTGCAGAAGCCGACGGTGCAGATCGTACCGTCTGGCGCGGGTTCGTCCGTGGGGCAATTGTCAGTTTTGCCATCGCAAAGTTCGACAGCATCGCATTCGCCACCGGAAGCTCGGCACGGGATGCCTGCGCCGACGCGTTGGTTTGTCGGGCATTCAGGATCTTTTCCGTCGCACTTTTCTTCGATATCGCACGTGCCTTGGGATTCGCGACACGTCACGCCGGAAGCCACGAGTTTGTCCGCTGGGCATTGCACGCTCAAGCCATTGCAGACTTCCGTCACGTCACAAGCGCCCTTGGTCGGACGACAAACGATGCCGTTACCGGTGAGTTTGTCGGGAGGACAAGCGTCATTCGCACCGTCGCATTGTTCGGGTTCGTCGCAAAGTCCTGCCGGAGCGCGACAGAAGACGCCTTGCGATGTTTTCTTGTCCTCGGGACAATCATTGCTCGCGCCGTCGCAGAATTCGAATTCGTCGCAAAGCCCCTTGGCCAAGCGACAAACCTGGCCGCTGGCGACTTTGCCGTCGTCGGGACAATTGTTGTTTGTCCCGTCGCATGTCTCGGCCACGTCACACAAGCCTGCAGAAGCGCGACAAACCGTTCCTGCTGGCGGTTTCGTATCCGTGGGACAAGCGTCATTCGTGCCGTCACAGGTTTCTGGTGAATCGCAGACGCCAGCGGCAGCGCGGCAAAGCGTTCCCATTGGCGATTTGTTATCAGTGGGGCAAACGTCGGTTGTCCCATCGCAAACTTCGGGTTGGTCGCAAATACCATTGGATGCGCGACACAACGTGCCCATTGCGAGTTTCGTATCAACGGGGCAATCGTTGTTCGCGCCGTCGCACGCTTCCGGATTGTCACACGCTCCTACCGAGGCGCGGCACGTCGTGCCCGCAGGCGTTTTTTCATCCGCGGGACATGTATTCGTTGTGCCGTCACAAACCTCGGCAGCGTCGCACGCGCCCGCGGATGCACGACACTCGGTGCCATTCGTGACTTTTCGGTCGTTCGGACAAACGCCGCTTGCTCCGTCGCAAACTTCCGCCGCGTCGCAAGGTCCCGCGGAAGCGCGACAAACCGTGCCGGCTGTAACCGTGGTATCCGCAGGACATGCCGGACTGACGCCACTGCATGTTTCAGCAATATCGCACGAACCCGCAGATGGGCGACAAACCGTGCCGGAAGGCGACAATGTATCGGTGGGACAATTGTTTGTCACACCGTCACATTTCTCGGCGGCATCGCACAATCCCAGAGAGGGACGGCATTCGGTACCAGCCGAAACTTTGCGGTCGGTTGGGCAGGACAAATCCACGCCATTACACGTTTCCGCGGCATCACACGCTCCCGCGGACGCCCGACAACTCACGCCTGCAGCAATGGCCGAACAAGTCCCATCCGTTGGCCCGCCCGCGACGACGCTGCACGCTTGGCAATCGTTCGCATTACCGCCACCGCAAACCGTGTCACAACAAACGCCGTCGACACAAATATCGCTCAAGCATTCAATGTTGCCTCCGCACGGTTCGCCATTGGTTTTCTTTTCCGTGAAGATGTAAACCGCTCCGGCATCCGTCGCTTTCGTATCGTCGAATGGAGCACCAACAGCGGCCAAACCTCCCGAAACACCGACTGTCCAGCCAAACCTGTCGCCTTGCGCGCCCGGTTGCGGAAGAAGTTTGTCGCGCATATTCCACGTTCCGTTCGTTCGGATAAACCAATACGCGGATCCGGAATCAACACCGAATTCATCGGTTTGTTGCGCCCCGACAATGGCCGAATTGTTTTCAATGGCCACGTGCGAGCCAAACCAATCACCAGGCTTACGGTCGGGAGCGGTGAGTTTTTGTTCCAAAACCCAGCTACTCGCAACGTTGACGTAAATGAACGCCGCGCCGTAATCGGAATTGGCCACTCCATCGTCGTAAAGTGCGGCCGAGACAATCATCTTGTCGCTGGAGATTGCGGCCCAATAACTGAAAAGATCGCCAGCCCCGCCATTGGGAGCCAAAATCTTTTGCTTCTGTTCCCATGTCGGACCATTCAGGCCAAACATGTACATCGACCCGGAATGAAAACCGAGATCGTTGTCCCATACTGCCCCCACGCCAATGGCCGCTCCTGAAACCGCAACGGTTGCTCCAAACAAATCATTCTGTTCGCCATCGCTGGCAATGAGCTTTTGCTCCTGCGTCCAAATACCGGCAGTTCGCGTAAATGAATACGCTGCGCCGGATTCGTTGCCATTTTGCACAGTGTCGCAACCGTGCGCGCCAACGACGACTCGATCACCATGGATCGCACCGGAAATACCAAATACGTCGCCGCTCACATTGTCCGACGGGCGCAATTTGGCTTGCTGCGACCATACGTTGCCATTACGGACAAATACGTACGCCGAGCCAGCCGCGAATCCACCGTCGTTGTCAAATGGAGCCGTCAAAACCGCCGTATCGCCGGAAAGGGCAACGGAAAAACCAAACCATTGTCCGGGACGACCATCCGCAGGCAGAAGTTTGGGACCTTGTTGCACCCAAACGCCCGGAGATTGTCGCACGAACACATAACCCGCCCCCGAATCTGTCCCAAAATCATCACTCTTGGGAACACCGACAAGAACCGCATTGCCGGAGAAGGACAAACCATATCCGAATTGATCGTTCGGCTGATTGTCAGGCGTCGGAATTTTCGCTTCGAGCACGGCAACGAGCGGATCAACATCGAGCGGGTACGTCGCGCCCGCATCATCCACATGAATCGAAATCGTCCCCAATTCAACGCTCATCCACGCCGGAATTCGTTTGCCGTCCGCATCCCGCACATAAAGATGCGACATACTGGCTTTCGGCGTTCCATCTGGACGAACGAAGCGAATCAATTCGCCTTGCCCATCACCATCTTCGTCGTCGAGTTCGGCCCGAAGATCCCCACCCAACTGCATTTGAATGACTTTTTCGCCCGCACACGCCGGAGCTTCATCCAGGACGAACCCTTGCTCGACACCCAACGGACCGTTCAAATACCACTCGTCGACAGCCGAACGGACGAGACGAACTCGGTTCCCTTCCGCTTCTACGGTGGGTTGGTCAAGCAAAACAGGTGCCCCGATGCACCCGACGCTCGTCGTGCGCAACGACAACGACCAAGCAGCATCGGTCGGCGCAAGCTCGAGACCATCACGATTGAGCTTGCCCGCAAAGGATTGCGCCGGGTTCGTAAGATGAAACTCGCCCGGACGAACCAGCTCCGCCCCGTACACTTCCGATGCGTCCTTCTGAACGCTCCGAATGTATGCCGCGCGAAGTTCAACGGGCATCTGCGAAGACGAACGATCTCCCCTTCGCTCCAACACCTCAGGCGTCAGTGCGCTCGATGATTCGTCAGATTCCGACAAACCCCACCCAGGTGCCTCCGCCCCACACGCCCCAACAGATGCCAATGCCGAAAACGCCAACGTCCACCGAAGAAGGCTGTTGCCTTCAAGCCTTGCACGTCGATTCATGACCTACCTCGCGAACTGCAATCACCCACTGCCTGGACAAACGTATTCATGATTACTCGATCCTCGTCAAAAGTTCAGCAGAAGGGTTGATGCGTTGGGTTGAACAATGTGCCCCAAGCGACAATGGAACACGTGCCGTACGAGTTGCCAAAGGGGGGTCGGAAATTCATAAAAAAATTGCTCCGCGATCATTTTTTTGACTCTCACGAATTTTGCCGAGGTTTTCGAACATGAGTTTTGAGTTGCCCACCCTGAAACGTGTTCGAGTCCACGAGATCCAAAGATTTCCTCCCAAACCTGATGGTGGTCAGGTGTCTGGTCATTCGATGTGCCAGGCCCCATTGAATGTAATACGACGCGCCTTGGTTATCGCATGTCGCCCCCACTCCTGAACGCTGGCGCAGATTGCCTGTAACCCCGTGACGAGATCAGCGCAAACGCCTCGACTTGTCCATTGTTGTTACATTCCATCGATCGACACCAGGCCAGAAGCACAAAAGCGCCACAACGCCGACGCTCCTTCTCGTCACGCGGAAAAATGAACCGCGTCGTGATCCACACGATCCCGACAATGATTTTTCAACGGCGCCATTGTCCCTCGGAATGCCCACGAGAGACCAAATTTTTGACGACGCATTTCAAAAATTGCTTTCAAACGGCTGAATTTCGGAGCCCGCAGCAACACCGCTCGACCCACGAGATCCTGGATCTCACGCGATCGGATCAGTCGTCGCCACTGCTACTTACCGTACGCGTCCGCCACAATCCGGAACATTTGATTCGTGCCACGTTATCCGCGCGAATACGCACGAGCCAATCCCTATTCGCCGGAATTCACGCCGGTTCGAGCATCCCCAAAGCCTGGATCCAGCGTCTTGATCCACGGCCCATCGATCCGATATTCTTGATTGTTTGCCCTGACGATTTGCGAACATCCATGGGGCGTCATGCCCATTCATTCGTCGTCGTCAACGATTTCGACGATTTTGCCCTCGGAAAGCACGAATGCCACGTCGAAGCCATCTTCTTCAAAAGCCAACGCGACATCATCCACCGATGCTCGTTCATGGAAGCCAAACTCAATGGCATCCGTCGATCCCAACACCGTTTGTAACGCGTCACTTTCCGATGCTGCAAACGAACGCAACACATCCATGATGGATCGCGATAACGACGCAGGCACAGGACGTTCAGGGAGTTTGTCGAACAAGGTCATGAAATCAGCGTCATCCTGGATCATGAACCAAACAGGACGTTCGCCATGCGCACGGAGCAACGCGGCATCCGCATGCCCCTTCAGGTCCGACAAACGCCCGAGCACCACACATGGGGCGACGTCTTCGTCGTCGTCTTCGTCTTCTTCGTCTTCTTCCGCGTTATGTGCGTCGAATTCATCCTCGGTCTCGTCAAGACGACTTTCGTTTTCGCCTGCGACCAAGGGTTTGTCTGTCCGTTGACGACTCATACCTGCCTCCGATGAATGCCACATTCCGGCGAGTTGGTCGAGACAAGATCTCGATGGTGAATGCTCCTATTTCGTCGTTCGGCGCTTCGTAGCCACATCGTTTGGTGCGGTCGCATCGAGCAACGCAACGCGTAAAAAATCGAGCAGCGAAGCTTTTTCATCCGCAGATAGACCTAGTTTCCGCACATCCGGATCTTGATTCGGCACAGACAAACCAAGCCCTCGACCGCCTCCACGATCGTAAAAATCGATGACTTGCTCGAGGGTTCGATACGCGCCGTGATGAAAGTACGGTGCGGTGCGCACGATGTTGCGCACCGTGGGCGTCTTGAACGCATGGGCATCCGTGTCTCGGTGCGTCACGGCACCTCGACCAAGATCCGAATCGATCGTCGTGGCTTCAGGCGTCGTTGGAACACCAAGCACAGCAAAGACCGGAACGGTGAAATCTCGCGGGCGAGAACCGCCAAAAAAAGGCGGAACATGACAACGACCGCAACGAGCTCGACCCGCAAATACATCAAGGCCGGCACGTGCTTTGTCCGAAAGCGCCGTCTCGTCCCCTCGAGCATACCGATCGATCGGAGCATCGGCCGGGACGAACTCGTGCGCCTGATACGCCGCGAGTGCCCGTCCAACGACCTCGGGCGTGACTTTCGCCAGACCAAGCGCTGTAACAAGCGGCCGAAGATCCTCGGCGCGTTCCAGCGCCTCTACGATGCCTTGATCCGTCAAACCCATCTCAGCCTTGGCGTGAATCACACCCATCGCCTGACGCTCGGCCGTCAAAACTCGACCATCCCACAGATACGCGGCCTGAAGCGAGCCGTAGAGCAGCGACGGAGTGTGTCGCAACGTAACCCCCGCTTCGAGCGATCGCGGACGTTGTGTTCCATCCGCCAAACCCTTCTCCGGAATGTGGCAAGACGCGCAGGCGCGCACGTTTTGCGCAGAGAGGCGTTTGTCAAAAAAAAGTGCGTGGCCGAGATCCACATACGCCTTGGTCTGGGGATCATCCGCGGCGAAGTTTCGAGCTGGGATTGTAAAGGCCGAAACGTGTTCCTCGCGCTCGTTTGTCTTGACCACAACCCGCGGCCGATACGGCGGCCGAAGATCCAGCCCGACCGTCGAACCTAGGTGGCGTAGCGATGATCCAAGGCGACCTGTGTGCAAGACAAACGACGCGCGATCCACGAAGGAGCGTGCAGTGACCGCCGCATCGAGCCGGGAACGCAACGCGATCACATCAGCCGCAACCGCCGAAAGCGCATTTTTGCTCGCCCGGGGATCTCGCGACGCCAAGACATTTGCGCCTGTTTCGATGAAATCCAGCGCGCCTTGAAGATCCGCTAGCACACAAGACAAACCGTCCGGCAACGCAGGTGTTGATTCGAGGGCCAAGGATCCAAGGTCATACGCGACCGCGGAAAGTGTTTGTCCGAGAACCATACTGGAGAAGACAAGCGTCTTCGATGTTTCCACAAACAGCCGCAACGGAGCGGCGATCAATTCGAGCGCTTCACGCGCAGCGGCAGCATCGGCACGCACGAGCGCCGCGTCGAGACGAGTCAACGCACCTCCCGCTTCGTCGACAGACTTCAGCGGGCCGAAAATGACTTCGCCGGCGAGCATTTCGCGTCGTCGCCACAAGGGAGCTCCCGCAGCGAGGGCACGACGAAATGCAAGAACGTCGGGATCGTCCGGAGAAACCGTACCGGATGACAAACGCCGCGCGATCGTGGCTTGGACAGCGAGCGCACGTGATGCGGGAGTGCCGATGAGCGGAACAAAGTTCGAGGATTCCGCTGACGCCGACGACGCAGAAGACGCGGCACTGGACGGTGCAGCATCGACAGCATGGGTCACGGATGGGGATGGGTTGTCGCGACAACCGCAAACAAGAAGCGCGAAGACGAGCGTCAGTTCAAGGATCGAAGATGGCTTTGCACGCATCGAGTTTGGCTTGGTCAACCGTAGGCGGGAGCGTGATGGTCGGGGGCGTGGCATGAGGGGGATTCTCGAAGTCGAACATGTCCCAGGGCGCTTCGGCATTGGCATCGCGATGGGTCATTGCCGGGATCTGGAATCGTGCTTCGATGAAACGGAGAATCGACGAGTGATCGTACGTGTTGTGGTCGACGTAATGCTTTTTGGCATAAGGCGAGACGACCAAGAACGGAACACGCATGCCGAGTTGATCGAATTTCGCATCGGTATCGCCAGCCTTGAGCAAGGGCGTTTTGTCGTCGGGGGGACACGCCTCGGGAGGCACGACGTGATCGTAAAATCCGCCATGTTCATCGTAGGTCAGGAAAAACGCGGATTTGCTCCATTGAGGACTTTTCGTGAGCGCGTCGACCACCGTGGCGACAAACTGTTCACCAATCGTCGGAATGGCTGGCGGGTGTTCGTCGTTTTGATCGTAACTTTCACGGGCAATGCCCGGATCTACGAACGCCACGGAGGGGAGTTTGCCGGCGGCTGCATCGACGAAGTATTCGGAAATCGGCACGAAGCGCCCTTCGAGCTGCCCTTTGAGCGCCAGGT
>JBGAOI010000230.1:0-9946 GCA_044221885.1 Polyangium sp. (in: bacteria) | reverse complement strand
GAAGCGCCGGAAGGTGCCGCTGCACTCGCTGGGGTGTCGACCGAGGTGTTCGCGATGGTCGAAGATCCGTAGCGTCACAAACGGCTTGTTTTGAAGTCGGAAGCAGCGTAAGGTTCGGTCGTGCGCATGACGAATTCGTGGTTGTTGTTGGTGCCCATCTTTGTTCTGACGCTTGACGGCTGTTCCAAGTCAGGTGCGGATGGTTCGGCGAATGGTGCGGCAAGTGCTCCGAGTTCATCGTCGAGCGCGCCGAGCGCGGGAGCGGAGACGCTCGTGGGACCGCCACCGAATTTCGACGTGACGGCACCCGACGTGCTCGATGCGTACGAAAAAGACAAAAAGGCTGCGGCGACGCGATATCGTGGCAAAAATGCGTTGATTTTTGGGGCCATCGGTGAAGTTGGCAAAGACGAAAAACGCGGCGCATTTGTTACATTTCCGAAAAACCCCGAGGATGCTGCACCTGATGCCCCTCGATTGCGGTGTTTTTTGAAAGCGGGCGAAGAAGCAGCTCTTTCTTCACGCAAACGCGGCGACAAACTCGATGCTGTGGGCACATTCGACGAAGCGGATGGAGAATTGTTTTTGCGCAATTGCGTCGTCGATACGCAAATGAAGGTTTGTCAGGTCGCCAGCAAATCGCTCGGGCGAGGCGCTTGTGAATCGAATGGGGACAAACTCGGAGCGCGCTGGAAATCAACGACGGATTCGGTGGAAATCATTTGCCAATCGCCTGGTGGCTTCGAGGCTTGGTCGAAAGACTGGGCCGCGATTCCGAAAGAGCAGCAACAGAAGACCAAAGCTTCGCTCGACAAGACGGCATGCCACGCGGTATTGGAATCCGTGAATATCAAGCTGGTGGTGGACTTGACCGTCGCTTTGGGGCGAATTCGATGGATTGACAATACGCCAACGTTGGCGCCATAAACAGGCGTTTGTCGTTGCAGATTTACCCCGGCATCGAGTCGCCCATAGAATTGCGCAGCGTAAGTCCACGTATGTAACGACGTCAAGATTTGATTGGCCGATGGGCCGAGGTGCAGTACGCTCTCTACATGCGCTGCGCATTCGTTTGTCTTGGCCTGTTACTCGTGTCTTGCAAGCAATCGCCATCGCCTGCAATTGAGCCCGAAGAGCAAGCCGAATCCGCTCGAACCGAGCCCACGGTCGTCGCAACGGCAGACGGTCGACCCACGACACGGCCTGCACCGATTGCGCCCGTCACGATCAACACACCGGCGCCCACGTCACCTTTTCTGGTGCCAGCCATTCCAACACAACAGCCGCCAAGCGATACGATTGAGCGATTGCCTCCGCCATTGCCTCCACCGGCGCCCCGACCTTTGCCGCAAGTTGCGCCGGAACCTCGCCCATGGCCAACTTCGACAAACACAACGGGTCGACCTTGTCCGACGGGCCAGTGCTTGGCCAACGGAAAATGCATCAAACCTGGAGGTCCGATTGCGCACGACGGCGCTCCGCCGGATGTCGTGTTTGGCATGTGTGGCGGTAACGGTGGCCCGTGTTCTCCTTGTCGGTGCGTTACGACAGGAACCGCGTTATCGACGCCGCGCGGAGAAATTCCGATTGAAGATTTGCGAACGAATGATTTCGTGTGGAGCGTTGATCACGGCCACATTGCAGCCGTGCGTATTCTTGCGACGCAACGTTTATGCGTGACAAACCATTCCGTCGCGCAGATTCGATTGGCCGATGGGTTCGTCGTGGAAATATCAGGAGAACATCCAACGGGAGACGGGCGCTTCTTATGGGACTTGAAACCCGGCGAATCCTTGCAAGACGCGCACATTGAATCGTTGACCGTGCTGCCGTACGCAGGCTCGTATACCCACGATATCTTGCCCGATTCGGATACCGGCACCTACTTCGTCCACGGCCTGTGGCTCGGAAGTACGATGCTTGGACAAACCATTCGTGGTGACGTCACGGCTCCGTGAAATCATCGAAAGTCAAAACGTTCCGCCACTTTTCCACACTCGAGGCGGCGGGCCGGCTTTTTGGGCGGCTGATTTTGGAAATGGCACCGTGGGTACATGGGTCATGGGTTTGTCTCGTCGATGGAATTTGCGTAAACCTTCCACGAGGCGCTCAACGTAGACATCCGCCGGAAAGTAGTTGTAGTCGGCAAATGCCAACGTTGCATCGTACATGTTGATCGCCGATTGCGAATCCGGCTCGCTGGCCCATTCGACCGTCGTGACGTTGACCATCCATGCTATCCATTGCTTCAACGGCAATTCGTTTGTCTTCAAATACCGCAGCAAGCTTTCGAGCGCCCGGATTTCGTTGTCCACTTCGGCCGCGATTTCGGGCGTACCAATCGAATACGACGCGATCATGGATTCATTGACGACAACGTATTCGCGGTACCCAATTCGTTCATTCGGTCCGGCCATCGATGCGCGATACCCCGTCGCCGGTTTGTCCTGCACGAAATACGCGGCGGCAATACGTTCGGGATGTGCCAACGCTTCACTTGGTGGCACCACGTTGTTGTTCATGTCCACCACGGAAATATCTGGAGAACTCACCTTGACAACGACAAACCAAGCTTCCGGCTTGAGATCGATTCGAATGAGTTCGTCTCCGTAGGATTCATTGCCGATTCCGTTATGCGTCGCAAACGGCGCCACCCAGGCATATCTTTGTTTGGCAAACGCCTCCGATCGCAACAATTTTGCCAATTTGTTGTTGTTTTTGGCTCGTTCGTCAAGGATTTGCTCGAAATACGACGTTCCAAATTCCGGCGAATCGCTGCGCGTCAAAAGCGTCGGGTTCGTCTCGAGCGCTGCAATTTGATCGGCTTTCGTCCACGTATACAGCGTGCGTTTGGCTATCTGCGGAAGGGTCACGACGTATGGGGCAAACGCTCGCGCCACAACCGAAGCGTCTTCTTTGGGAAGCGGAGGTGCCTTGGGTGGCTCCACGGAGGACGCCAATGTGTCCGCAACCGTTTGACCAGAAGTCGCCGTTGGTGCGGGCGGCGTCGAACGGTTGCACGCGATTCCTCCAAACGCCAATAACGCGCTCGTACCAATCACCGTCGTTTTGTTTTGTACACCAAGGATTCGACGTGGACGGGCCATCTGCGTAGCCTATCAGGAGTCCGTCGACACGTGCGGCGCCAAATCGCACGTATTGTATTCGTTTGGATTTTGACGGAAAATTCTCTTTGCGTAGCCACCTCGTCCAGCCGATACTTCGGCCATGCGCGAAGGGATTGTCATTGCCGAACGCTTTGAACTCGAGCGACTCGCTGGAAGTGGCGGGATGGGAGAAGTGTGGAAGGCGATCGATCTTTCTTCCAAACAGCCCGTGGCCGTGAAAATCTTGGCGCAAGGTGCTGATGCACGTTTTGCCCGCGAAGCCCGGATTCTCGCGCAACTCGAACATCCGCACATCGTTCGGTACATCGCCCACGGTTCGACGCCGGACAGCCAAGCGTACCTGGTCATGGATTGGCTCGAAGGTCTCGACCTTGCCGATCGTCTGGCCCAAGGCACCTTGTCACTGAGCGAAACGGTCTCGCTGGCCATTCTCGTCGCGGGAGCGCTGGGGTTTGCCCATGCGCGAGGCGTGGTGCACCGCGACCTCAAGCCAAGCAATGTGTACCTCGTCAATGGACGTATCGATCAAGCGAAGGTGATCGATGTTGGTCTGGCAAGACAAACAGCCACGACGCGCGTAACGCAATCGGGCGTGATGATGGGCACGCCTGGGTACATGGCCCCCGAGCAAGCCCGGGGCGCAGAGGCCGTCGACGCACGAGCCGACGTGTTTTCCCTCGGTGTGCTGATCTTCGAATGCCTCACGGGGCAAGTTCCTTTTGCGGCCAGTCATTTGCCCGCGATTTTGGCGAAAATTCTCTTCGAAGAGCCGCCGCATCTTCGCGACCGACGCGCGGACGTTCCGGAAGCACTCGACACGCTCGTGACCCAAATGCTTTCAAAGGATCCAGAAGATCGGCCTGCTGATGGTCGAGCTGTCGTGGATGCGCTTCGAGCCTTCGGCGATGTCGAGGTCGATGCGACACCTCAAAAAGCGCCGACCCGACGCTCCGCGGGACTTCGTGGTGGCGAACAGCGAGGCATTGCCTTGATTCTCGTGGCGCCTCATCCCGATCAGATTGCACAACAACACGAAAAAGGTACAGAGGCGACGTTTGTCGCGGTACCTGAAGATCAAGCGCTGCTCAAAGAAGCGGCTCGACACGGTGGACGTGCAGAACGGATGTTTGATGGCTCCGTGAGTGTGTTGTTGCTCGGGACAGCATTGGCGACGGATTTGGTAGCCCAAGCGGCCCGTTGTGCTTTGGCTTTGCGGGCACACGGTCGCGGCAGGCACATTGCATTGGCCATGGGTCGTAGTCATACACTCGAAGCGCGGCGAGGTTCGCTTGGACATACCATTGAAGTCGTTGCCAAGCGTTTGGCTGCGGGCGTTCCCCAACGCGACGAGGCAACGGAAGAGCCCATTTTGGTCGATGACATCGTCGCGGGACTCTTGGACGCCCGATTCGATGTGCGGGAAGTGGACGGGGGGCTTTCGTTATTGCTGGGCGAACGTGCCCTTGGTGAAGGGACGCGACTACTTTTGGGTCGAGCCACGCCGTGTGTTGGACGAGACCGCGAACTACGGATGCTCGAACAAGTCTTGGAGGAATGTCTCGAGGAAGAAGCCGCACAAGCGGTGCTGGTGACGGCGCCAGCCGGTGTGGGGAAATCGCGGCTGGCCCAAGAGTTCGTCCGGGCCACACGCGAACGATTCAAAGAATTGCGAATTTGGTCCGGTCGCGGTGACGCATTACGCGCAGGCTCGGCATTCGGACTGTTGGGGCAAATCATTCGCAATGCGACTGGCGTGCGCGAAGGCGACCCCATCGACGTCCGCCGCAAGCAACTTGAAAATCGAGTGGCTGATTGTATATCTCAGCCCAAGTGTCATTATGTATTAGTATTCCTGGCCGAATTGATTGGGACACCTTATTCCGATGATGTCCACCCGCTGCTGACTGCCGCTCGAAAAGACGCGCAACTCATGAATGATCACATGCGGGAAGCATGGCTCGAATTTCTCGACGCCGAATGTAAAAAGGGGCCCGTGTTCGTTTTGCTCGAAGACCTGCATTGGGGCGACTTTCCCACTGTCAAGTTCCTGGATCGAGCGCTTCGCGATAAAAAAGCCTTGCCGCTCTTTGTCATGGCGCTCGCGCGACCCGAAGTGCACGAGGTATTTCCGCGATTGTGGCTGGAACGCGACGTGCACGAAGTTCGGTTGAAGCAATTGGGAGCCAAAGCGGTCGAACGACTGGCGCGCCATGTGCTCGGTGATGGAGTCAATGGCGAACTTTTGAACAAGCTCGTGAAGTTGTCCGAAGGGAATGCGTTTTACTTGGAAGAACTCATTCGGGCAGCGGCATCGGGCAAAGTGGACAATTTGCCCGAAACAGTCGTGGCCATGGTGCAATCGCGTTTGTCGGAACTGGATGAACGCGCACGGCGCATTTTGCGTGCAGGCAGCATTTTCGGCGAAGTATTCTGGATGCAAGCCATCGCTTGCTTGCTCGGAACCAGCGAAAGCGACGGAATGCTGCATGAACTTTTAGCAGAATTGACCGACCGAGAACTTTTGGTACGCCGTGAAGAAAGTCGTTTTGCGGGTCAAGACGAATATGCATTTCGTCATGCGCTTCTTCGTGAAGGCGCGTATGCCATGCTCACGAATGACGATCTCACGCTGGGGCATCGGCTCGCCGCCGAATGGCTCGAATTACACGGCGAGCGCGATCCAGTCGTTTTGGCCGAGCACTTCGAGGTCGGTGGGGACGGCGCTCGCGCGGGAAAGTATTATTTTTCGGCGGGAGAACAAGCGCACCTCGGTGGAGACACCAATACCTCGTTGGCCTATACGCGCAAAGGTTTGGCCTGTTCCGTGCCCCAAGAATTGCGCATTGAACTCCTGGGGCTGTTTTGCGAACTTCACTATTATCAACGCAACGAAATTGCCAATGCGTTGCCGTACGCGGAAGAGGTTGTTCGCGACGCACCCATGGGCAGCGAGCCGTGGATTCGAGGAATGTTGATCAAGATGCTCGGGGGAGCACACTTGGGCAAACCCGAAGAGTTTGGCGCGGCAATGTTCGCACTCGGGCAGATCGAAGTCCAAAAAGGAACCGAAGCAGCTTTGGCTTTTGCGCATACCGTCGCGGCGTATATCCTCGACTTGTCCGGTCGACCTCAGGTCGCGGATCTCATCATGGATCGCATTTATCGATTTGCACAGGAGGCAGCAAGTTACGATGCTCGAGCCATGGGCATTTGGTACATCATGAGCGCCGCGCGCGAAGCGTATGCGCATCAGGATCCATGGAAAGCCCGCGGATATGCGGAATTTGCGATGAGTGCCGGGCGAATGGTTCATTTCGAACGACTGGCACAAGTGGCGCAATCATTTCTGGGCATGCAAACATGGTTCCTGGGCGCGCGTGAAGAAGCTGAAAAACTATTGCTGAGCGTGACCTTGTCCCATGAAGAAATGGGTTTTTCCGCTACCCCGCGACCCATTTGCTTGACCTGGGTTCTCGCAGAACGAGGCGACTACGCTCACGCCAAACGTTGGGCAGATTTGCTGATTCAATATGGTGCCACGCGACACTTGAGCAGCGACGAAGGCGAAGGACGTTGGGCCCTTGCCGAGGTTTTGCGTCGCGAAGGAGATATCGAAGGCGCCGATCGCGAAATCACCGCGGCAATTCGGATGTTACGGCCGAAAAATGTGCTAGATACGCCGGCGATTCTCGCAACCCTGGCGCGAATTCGTTTGGCGCAAGGTCGCGTGGACGAAGCGATCGAAGCCGCTTCCGAAGGCGTGGCGGTGTATGAAACAACCGGAGCCTGCGCGTATTTTCGAGCTATCTATTTGCGACTTGTCCACGTCGAATCCTTGGAAGCCGCGGGGCAACATGACAAGGCTTGTGCCGCATTGGAAAAGGCGCACCAGGAAGTGCTCGCGAATGCCGCGAAAATTGCCGATCCTCGGTATCGACAACATTACCTCGAAGACTCGATCGAACCGCGGCGGATTCTGGAATTGGCCAAGGAATGGTTATTGACGATTGCCTGATACGATCGCGTCGTTTGCCCTGTACTGAGCAGATTGTCCGAAAAAACCCACAACGAGGGTCAAGGAAGCTCGGCATCCGAACGATGTCGAGCCTCCATGGCTGATCTCTTGTCAATGCACACGCATACCGGGCTTTGCTCCACTGTCGGGCGAAAGCACGAAGGACGAATCGCCATCCCCTGCCGCCAAAATCATCCCTTCACTTGTGCCAAACTTCATTTGGCGTGGCTTCAGGTTGGCGCACACAATCACGAGCCGCCCAATCAACGTTTTCGGATCGTAATGCGCTTTGATGCCCGCGAATACCTTGCGCGTGACACCGCCACCCAGGGACACCGTGAGGCCCAAGAGTTTTTTGGCTCCAGGGACTTCTTCCGCAGCGATGATTCGCGCGACACGCATGTCCACCTTCGTAAAATCTTCAATCGTGCATTCCGCGGCCAAAGGTTCTTTGGCCAACGCGTCGCCCGAATCTTCTTCCACTTTGGCCGAACCATCGGCCGATCCAGCATTCTCGGATTCGGCGATAGCTAGAGCTTTTGCTGCTTCGATCATTTTTTGCACCGCATCCATTTCCATTCGTTTCATCAAGTGTTCGTATTTCGAGACGGGTGTTCCCACGAGCGGCGTTTGCGCAAGCTCCCACTGGTCCATGGGGCAATTGAGCAAAGTGCCCGAAGCGGCCGCCAGGTTTGGCAGAACAGGCTGCAAGTAGAGCACGATTTGGCGATACAAATTCAACGCCACCGAACACGCCGCTTGCATCTCGGTTTCTTTCCCAGGCTGTTTTGCAAGCGCCCAAGGAGCTGCACGATCGACATATTCATTCGCCCGATCGGCCAGCGCAATAATCAAGCGAATGGCTCGCGCAAAGTCGAACGAAGCATACGCATCGGCAATTTCCGCGCCTGCTTTTGCTCCCGCGGCAAACAACCCACCGTCCTCGGGATATTCAGCCGACAAACCCGTTTTCGCCACCATGCGTGACGAACGACTGGCCAAGTTCACAATCTTGTTCACGAGCTCGGAGTTGACCTTTTGGACGAACTCTTCCAAACCGAGGTCGAAATCTTCCACGCGGGCACCGAGTTTGCTCGCGTAATAATAACGCAAGTACGATGCGTCGAGGTGCTCGAGGTACGTCCGGGCCAGGACGAACGTCCCTTTGCTTTTGGACATTTTCTCGCCATTGACGGTCAAGAAACCATGCACTTGGACTCGGTTTGGCAAAGAAAACCCGGCGCTTTTGAGCATCGCGGGCCAGAAGAGCGTGTGGAAGTAGACGATGTCTTTGCCAATGACGTGAACGATTTCCGTTTCGTCGCTTTTCCACCACTTGTCGGGGTTTTCGCCGTGTGCTGCACACCATTCACGTGTCGTGCCGATGTATCCAATGGGTGCGTCGAACCAAACGTACCAATAATGCCCGGGAGCATCGGGGATCTCGAATCCGAAATAGGGCGCCGGTCGCGATACGTCCCAATCGCGCAAAGGTTCGGCCAAGAAATGCCCCGCGAGGTAATTGGCGATTTCTTTGGGCACATGTCCCTGGACCCATTCCGTCAAGAAAGGTCGGTCGGGTTCGATGGAAACGAACAAGTGTGAAGCGCTGCGAATTTCAGGGCGAGCTCCCGACAAGGTGCTTTTTGGATCCACCAAATCCGTCGCGGCGTAGGTCGATCCGCACTTGTCACAACTGTCGCCGTATTGATCCACGGCTCCACACTTGGGACAGTTTCCCTTGACGAACCTATCCGCCAAAAACGTTCCCGCAACGGGATCGAAAAGCTGCGTGACATCGCGATCGGCGACGCGGCCGTTGGCTCGAAGCGAAGCCCAGATTTCGTGACAAACCTGGCGCGTGGCGTCCGAGTTCGTGCTGCCGTAGTGATCGAACTTGATGCTGAACTCACTGAAATCCCGCTGATGCGCGACGCTCATATCGCCGATGACGTCCGCTTCACTGCGCCCTTCCCTGCGAGCGCGAATCATGATCGATGTGCCGTGAGTATCGTCGGCGCAGATGTAGATGACATGGCGGCCCGTCATCTTGTGGTAACGCACGAAGATGTCGGTCATCGTGTACTCGAGCAAGTGACCGAGGTGCAGGTGGCCGTTGGCGTAGGGCAGAGCGCTGGTAACGAGAAGAGGCTTCATGGTCGCGGCGCACTCTGTACCAAAACGGGAGAAGATGCCAAGCACTTCTGCACATTCGTTTGTCATCGTCGCTATTTTTCGTTCTCCACCAACGACCTGTACCGCATGAAATGAGGGTTTAGGGCATCGCCCCCATCGTCAACTGGCGTGATGGAAACTGCCGAAAGCCACGCGGCGACTCGTCGCCATGTTTTCCAGAACGCGCAGCGTTTAACAGGCTTGCAAGTCGAACTTCTCTCTAGGTACAGGAGACGCGGTTTTACCCAGCGATCACGTCAAAGATAACTCAACCACCACAGATCACGCCGGCGACGTTTGAGGTCCGCAAACCAACGACAGAGCGGGTAAAGAAGCGCAACCACAATGGCTGTTCCCAAGTACACGAGCGGGAGCCCGAAGAGCATTTCCTCGGGCATACCAAAACGTTGGGTAGTCGCAAGAAACTTTTGCAGACCATACACCGAAACGAAGAGCGCAATGGATCCAGCGTGAATCAAGTACAAGTGCAGGATGTAGTAAAAGAGGGGTGCTCGGCCGAAAACGAGCAAAACACGTTTGCCTGGGTAATCGTTGCGCTCCATCAAACCCAAGGCAATCAAGGCGGGCCCAAGCGTCATGAGCAGGTAGGACAGTGACGGTGGGTACT
>JBGAOI010000022.1:0-29674 GCA_044221885.1 Polyangium sp. (in: bacteria) | reverse complement strand
GAACTGCAATGGATCGCCCGTCTCGTATTCGCCGCGGGGCTCGTAATGGTCTTGTGTGGGCGTGATGATTTCGGGCTTATCGCGTTCGTCGTTGCGGGTTTTGTTTGGCTGTTCAGCTAGAGCCGCTCGGAAGCGTCGAAGTGGTAGGACGGGCGCATCATGGCAGGGTGCGCCCGTCGTGCATTTGGGGCGAGCTACGCCGAACGCTTGCGCGTGCGTTTTACGGACGATTTGGGCGCATCCTGAACGGGGATGCCAAGCAACGTTCCCAAGTCGAGCCAAGCTTGCTTCGTTGCGTCCCGATCGCCACGTGCGCGCGCGCTACGAATCGCACGAAACGAGACGTCGAGATCGTCTGTCGGTATCTGTTGCGATTCTGTCGGATGACCAAACATCGCGGGGTTACGCATCGTTGACGGCACGATCGGACCGTCCGTTATGGTGCCGTTTTCAGCCGATATCGGCTCGATCGGCTCGTTTTCATGTCCCCGCGTGCGGTTTCAACTCGCCTGCGTGCAATTCAACGGAACCGCATTCAATACGTTTTTCCGCATAACGTTCGGTTGCATGCATACGCGCGCGTCATGCGTACACCGTGCCAAACGTTTTTTCTCACGTTGTCACGATGGTTTTACTTGGCGACACCTGGCTGCCGCCAGAGCCAGACGACCAATAACACACCCGTGTTCGGATCCAGGTTGAGCCGCACGACATAGGGCAATACATAAAGGCGAAGCTGGAGCCCCGACCCGTCAACCCGAGCCACCCGCCCCTCGCCCGTGCGAGCAAAGCTCTGCACTGCCGCATCGATAATCTCGCCGTCGCGCCAGTGAATGCGGTGGAGCGCCCAGATCGCTGCGGGCGTCCAGAAGATCTCCAACTCAGCCATGGCTGCGACGTGCGCGCCGCCCGAGCTCGGCCGTCACCATCGAGCCCGGAACGAGCTGCCCCGAGTTCATCGCCGCCTCGACCGCCTCACGTTCCTCGTCCGTCTCGGCTTCGATCGGGGCCCGCAACGCAGCCTGCAACGCAGGATGATCGGCTGGGAGACGGTTCTCAAGCTTTTCGGCGAGCATGAACGTCAGCATATCAAGAAGCACCCAGCCCAACAAGCGGTTGCACGCACCTGCACCCACCTCGAGCAACCATTTCCTGCGTCCCGATCCCTCCGAAAGGTGCCACCCACCTTTGACCACCGACATCGTCTAGGCTCTCCGTTTACGTGACGACCCAAGGTCCTCCATCGTCTACATCGCAAAACCCGCCGAGCAAAACCTCGGACGGTACGGCAGGACCACAACCTCGCGCCTTGTCCAGCCTCGGCCTCGCCATGAGTCGAGCCGAACTCGAACGCATCGTCCTCCTTTCCTCGCTCCTTTTCCTCGCCGCCTTGCTCCTCGTCATGGGACGCACCGCCCGCGACGCCCTCTTCCTTACGCGATTCCCCGTCACCTGGATCGCGCCCATGTGGATCGCCTACGGCGTTGTCTCCGCCGTCGTCGCCCTCGGTTACGAACGCGCCGTTCGCCGCGTACCTCGAGCCAGGTTTGGCACGGCCTTCGCCCTGTTTGCCGCGACAACCTACCTCGTCCTGCGTGTCCTCATCGAGTACGACATCCGCGCCGCCTACTTCATCTTCGCCATCTGGTGCGAAGTCATCGCCAATTTGGCCGTCATGCTCTCCTGGACCATTGCCCAGGACCTCTACGATGCCCGCAGCGCCAAACGCGCTTTCGCCTGGATCGGCGCAGGCCGCATCACCGACACCATCTGCGCCGGGTTGGCCGCCGGCGCGCTATTGCCCCCATCATCGGCACCGAAAACCTCATCTTTGTCCTTGTTCTCGCACTCCTCCTCATCGCCCTCCTCTGCCGTATCATCGCCAAACGCCACGGCATCGCCGTCGCCAACCGTCGCGACGAACGCGCCGACAAACCCCCCGAGCCTTTGTCGGCATCGCTCAAATCGCCCTACGTCGCTGCTATTGCCGCCACGATCCTCGTCCTTTTTACCATCCTCACCATTGGCGATTACCAATTCAAAGCCATTGCCCGGTCCACGTACCCCTCCCGCGACGAACTCGCCTCGTTCATGGGCACGTTTTACGGCACTGTAGGGTTTGTCGGACTTTTCATCCAGTTTGTCGTCACCCCGCAGATCCTCAAACGATGGGGCGTCATCGGCGCAGCCGCTGCCCTGCCCCTCGCCTTTTTGAGCAGCTCCGCGTTGCTCGTCATTCTGCCCACCATCACGACCGCCACCATCCTCAAGACCAGCGACAACGCCCTTCAGTTCTCCATCTTCGACGTCACGTTGCAACTCCTGCTCTTCCCGTTCCCGGCCGCACAACGCGAACACGTACGCACGCTCGCCATCGCGATCATGAAGCCCCTCGGTTACGGAATCGGTGCCTTCCTTCTCGTCGCTTTCGCCCCAACCGGAGCCGCTACCCAAGCCGGACCCGAACTCATCAACGCCGCGGCCCACCTCGGATGGCTCACCCTACCCCTCGGTTTGACGATCCTCCCCATGTTGCAGCGGATCCAGCGCGGATACGTCGACGCCATGCGCGGAACGCTCGTTCGAGGTCGCTTCAGTGACGACTTGCCCGCTGAACAAAGCCGACTCGATCGCGTCCTCACCGAAGCCCTTCTCAGCCACGACGCTCCACGCGTCCTTTTCGCCATGGATCGCTTGCGCCAGATCGATCCTGATCGCGTACGCGACGCTTTGCCCCAACTCATGGCCCACACCTCGCCCCAAGTTCGAGCTGCCGCGCTCCGCGCATCCTGGACCCTCACGCACGAAGCCCGCCTGGAACTCATTCGCGCGCGTCTCGATGACGAAGACCCCGAAGTCCGAGGTTTGGCCGTCGAAACCATTGCGCGTTCGCTCGGCGAGGATGCCCATGACGAACTCAGCGCCCTCGCTTCACGCGAAGATGAAGCCGTACGGGCCGCGGCCATCGGAGCCTTGCTTCGTTACGGCGGACTCGACGGCATGCTCGACGGTGCACCACGTTTACGCGCCTTGCTCGAAAGTCCCGATCCGCACGATCGAATCGTTGCGGCTCAAACCTTGGGCCTAGCCGGACAAACTTCCCTCGAACGCGCCCTCGCCCGTCTGCTCGACGACGTCGACCCCACCGTGCGCCAAGCAGCCCTCGTTGCTGCTTCGACGACCGCAACGCCCCGTATCCTTCCGCGGCTCGTCGACGCCCTCGAACTTCGTAACCTGCGCCGTTCCGCGACAAACGCCATCCTGTCGCTCGGCAATCGCGCCCTTCCGCACCTCTCGACAACCTTGGGCGATGCCACCGCGCACGCCTCCATTCGGTTGGCGATCCCGCGCCTCTTGTGGCGCATCGGCACCCCGCAAGCTCTGTCCGCCTTACTCGATCACATCGACGAACCCGACGATCGCGTCCGTCAGAAGATCCTTGCTTCCGCCTCGCGTCTCCGTTTGTCCCTGGGTGCTGTGCCTTTGCCTCTCGGTCCGGTACGCGCGCGCATCGAACGCGAAGCCGCCGCCCACGAAAACGACAGCAATCTCTACCTCCGCGTTCGTCCCGCCATCGCCATGGTTCTTCTGGACGCACACATGCTCATTCGCCTCCGCAAAGGGCTGATTCGCATCTTGCGCCTTTGCGAGCTCGTGTATCCGCGTGAAGTCGTTGCGGGCGTACGTGCGCACGTCTTTGGCAAAGATCCCTCGCTTCGAGCCAACGCCTTCGAAGTGCTCGAATCGCTTCTCGATCGTCACCAAGGCGCACGCCTCTTGGCTCTTTTCGATCGTTACCTCGAACTCACGCAGTCGTTTCCCGAGAACAAAGTTTTGCCTGCTCCGGCCGACGTACCCGAGTTTGTCGCGGCAGAACTTGCCTCGAATGACCCGTACCGCGCGGCATTGGCGCTCGACGCTGTCGCGACCAAGCGCATCACGTCATGTACGGAGCTCGCCCTTCGAGCGCTCGACCATCACGAGCCGTTGGTGCGAGAAGCTGGCGCCATTGCAGTGGTGGAGATGAAGCCTGAAGGAGCGACCGAAGCGTTGAATCGGTTGCTCGACGATCCTGATCCCACCGTCAGGAGTTGGGCGATCTTTTGGAAACGTACAGGACAATCAGGGATTGAAGCGGGAGACGGCATGTACACGACCATCGAGAAAGTTTTGTTCCTGCAACGTGTTCCGATCTTCGCGCGGATCTCGGGTGAAGAACTCGTGGGTTTGGCCCGGGCCGCGGAAGTCCTGACCTTTGCCCAAGGCGACGTGATCTACAAGCAAGGCGATCCTGGCGGCTCGATGTACTTCGTCATCTCGGGCAGCGTGAGTTTGTCCGTGGACGGGAAAGAAGTCGCCAAACGAGGTGCCAATGAAGTGTTCGGCGAAGCTTCCGTCTTGGATCGCGAACCACGCGTCGTGACGGCTAAAGCGGAAGCGCCTCTCGAAGCGTTGCGTGTATCCGCGGAAGATTTCATCGCCGCGTCTCAAGACACCGTAGAGATCGCCTTGGGTGTTTTGCAGGTCTTGAGCCGCAAACTTCGAGAAGCCGATCGACGTTTGTCTCGTGCAGAAGACGAAGTTGCTCGCCTCCGATTGCTCGAGCAATCGACGTCGGAACGAGCCGAACTTACGGATACAAAAGGTTCGCCGCAGATTTGGTACGACGAAGAATGACCGTCACTTGATGATGCGCGCTTCGACCGTACCCGCCCTGAGATCGTCGCGAAGAACGACTTCGTAGCGGTTCGAATCGAGGCTGCCGGAACGCAACACGAAGATGATCGCTTGCGCGCGTTGGTCGCTGATGGCCGCGTTCACGCCCTTGGTACCGAGCGAGATGCTGACCTGCTCGATCTTGGGATTGGCGCGCATCGTGGCCGTGATCTCTTCGATGGCCGCAATGGAATCTTCGGTGAGTTTGTCACTCGTGTTCGATTGGAACTTGATCGGCGGCTTGATCGTGAACGACTCACCCGCAAGTCGCGCGTGTTTCGGACAGCCATACGGCGGCACACCCGGTTCGTTCGGGCATGTATCGGCTGGTTCCGGAATCAGATCGTTGTCGATATCCGGGCAACCATTGGCGAGTTCACTCTCGTGCTTCACGCCGGGTGTGTCCGGACAAGCATCACTTTCGTCGGCGATGCCGTCGCCATCTTTGTCGGCGGCAGGGCAGCCACGCTTCGCGGGATCTTTGTTTTCCGGTCCGGCTTCGTCCGGACAAGCGTCGTCCTTGTCGAGGATCTTGTCGAGGTCGCGATCCGACGGTCCCTTCGGTGGAGGCGGCTTCGGTCGACCACCGCCGACATACGCGAAACTGAGTACCCCGCGGAACGCTGGGCCACCAGGTGCCCAGCCAAACCCTGGTCCAGCGGAAGCCCCGATTTGCAGCCCCTTGAGAACAATACGTGCCGAGATCATCGGTTCGATCAAGAGGTCGACCGATGAAGGCGGGTCACCTTTATTCTCACCGAGCGCAGTTTGTCGTTGCGTAAATACGGCGATGGTCGGTTCGAGCCCGAGCCAAAACTTCGAGCCCAAACGATATTGACCTGCACATGCAAGCGAAGCGCGATCGCCATCATGAGCAAAACCGATGTCGCCAAGAAACATGAACGGCGAGATCGACGCCGTGCATCCATAACGAAGAGCGTCGCGTTCGGCAGCAAAGCCGAGGTCCACTTCGGCACGAGGAGCGCGATCCGAAAGCAGGACTTTTTCCGTTCCCATCGGGGCCCAGAATCGAGCGCCAACAACAAACGTTTTCGCTTTTTTGTCGAGCGGTCGGAAATGAATGCCAGCGCGAAGATCGCCCACGCCTAGGCCACTCGGACGGGCAAACGTGGTCCCATAAGGATCTTTCCCCTCAGCAGTTGGTGGGGGCACTGTGCCTCCAACGTACAGCGCGATCGGCAACGCAAGATCCACGGTGAGCCAAGGAATCGGCGTGATGGATCCACCGATATGCGCGAGCAGCGCGTTTTCGATGGGACTGGCTTCGGCCTTTTCGTTGCCCGCCGTGTCAATGCTGACGATTTTGATCGGATTCAGGCCGTAGTCGAACGACGCGCCAAACGCGAACTCGATGGTGTTGTTGCCAGGTTCGTGAGGTCCAAGCGCACGCAAAAACGGGCTCTCGGGTGATGCTGGCTGAAGCTGATCGATGCGTACACCCGTCGTCGGCGTAATAGGCGTCGATTGCGCCATCGCCGTACCACCGGCTCCGAACACCGAAATTGCAACGACCCCCGCCCATCCTTTCCGTACAAGCACGTCCCCACCTTACATGCGTTTTGTCGCGGCGTGAAAACTTTGGAACCGCCGTCATGCCAGAATCATCATTCGCTTGAGAAACGATCTCAGCCCTCATCCGTCGAACCGGCACGACTGCGGAACGATGCTTGCAAGGACCGTCCTCAGTTGCTTTCCGTTCTGGCGTTCACGCTGCGAACGACCCATCATCGAGGTAGACCATGCGCGCTTTCAAATCCTCGTCCGAGTCAAAATCCCCCACAACCAACGCTGCCACGCGTAGCCGAGGGTTCCTCCCCATCGCGCTGGCGGTCCTCGCATCCGCCTTTTCGTTCACACCCACGGCGGTACATGCGGATACACCCGTCAAAGGTTTCTTCGCGGATGAAGAACAAGCTCCCGCAGCCGACGCAAAAGCTGCAGTAAGCGCAACGGCTGCGCCGCAAGTTCAGGTGCAAGTCAACGTCACCACCGATGCCAACGCAGCAGTCGCCGTCGAAGGCGACGAATACAGCGTCGACACCGACCCTTCAGCTCTCACGGATTTCCGCGAGCCACTCGAAGATTACGGCACGTGGTCGGATGACACGACGTACGGCACGGTTTGGTATCCCGATGCGACGGTTGTCGGGACAGACTTCGCGCCTTACCAGACGTCGGGCCACTGGGAACTCGATCAGAACGACGATTGGATGTGGGTCAGCGATTACGACTGGGGCTACATCCCGTTCCATTACGGCCGCTTGTGTTTCGTCGTAACGTCCACACGTACGTCGTGCGTGATCGCGACGTCATTCAACGCGTCGGCGCGCATTCACGTCCCTATCGCCCAGCACGTCCTTCTGTCAGCGCTTCAGCTTCGTCTGCGAGGAGCGCTCGAGCATATCGTCCCGCATCGCCGACACTCTCCGATGCAAAGATTCCGCAAAATGACGCGCCTCAAAAACGCAGCAAGCCTGATGCACGCGCCACAGCGTTTGCCCATCGTAGCTCCACACCACAAGCCCGGACAAACGCCATCGAGGCCCGTCGCGTCCGAGCGTCACAGTTGCCCACGCAACGTGATCCGAGTGCCGCTCGGCCAAACCCTGGTGACGCACGTCCTTCCACGTTGGCCAACCCGACCAACGCGCGTCCGTCCGCTCGGACAAACGCTGTTGAAACACGACCCGTTACGCGTTCCGTAGGCAACGACGCCAACGTGAACACGCCGCCGAGCCGCCCCGCAGCAACTCCGCACAAGGAATCGCACGCCAGTCCGACGAAGAATTCGCGGCCCTCGACGACAACAACCCAACCGTCGCGGCCTTCGACGACACCGTCGCGCCCGTCGATTTCTCCGTCGCGTCCGTCCGTTTCACCATCGCGCCCGTCGTCGTCACCATCGCGGTCGTTCACACCGTCGCGGCCGTCTTCGCCATCGCGTTCGTTCTCACCGTCGCGCGGCGGACGTCGCTAGTCTCGAAGCTCACCGGTACAGTTCATCTCTACGAACAGGAGTACGGTCATGCTTTCTCATCTTAAGAACCTCAACCTTCGTTCACTGGCGATGCGCTCGCGCATTCTCACGCTTTGCGTTGGAATCAGTGCGCTCACCGGCTGCATCATCGTCGACGACGACAACACGACGGTCATCGACAACGGCGGCACCACAACACCACCTCCGCCAATCGAGCCGATGCTCGTCAACATCGATACGGACGTCGCGCTCGATTCCAAACCTGGTGACGGTGTCGGCGTGTTTGTCGAGTACTACGCGGGCGGTCACTACCGAATCTGGACCACCTGCGACACGAACTTCTCCGGCACGACGTGTCCGTTCGACATCTTTACGTCCGTGGATACCTCCGCCTCGATCTTCGCGATCACCGAGGAAAACCTTGAAGGCTTCGACTCGGCCACCGTGAAACAAGGTCAAGGCGCGGTGGATCTGCACTTCGAAACCAGCGGCGATTACGACGCCGCCGAGATCGACGTCACACCAGGTGCGATCCTGCGCGTCGAAGCCTTCATCGACGGCCAGTCGGAACCGCGCTTCATCTACTGGTTCGGTGATGGCATCCTGCACGAGGGTGCTCCGACAAACCCGATCGATTTCTTTCCCACCAAGCCGTAACGAAAAAGCCCGATCGACGACTCGATCGGGCTTCCCCTACCATCCCACGTCAGCAACCGCTACTTCGCCTTCGGCTTGGTCTCCGCCTTGGGTTTGTCCGCATCCTTGGGATCGGGCTTGGGCTCTTCCTTGGGCGCAACAGCGGCCACGGGTTTGCCCTCGGCATCCCACAACACCGGTTCACCTCGACCAAGCGCCACGAGATCCTTCCACACCGCTTCTTTGGGACCCACGACGACGATGGTCGCGGTGGCTGGATCCACATGCGCCTTGGCCAACGCCGCAACATCCGTAAGTTTTTGCGATTGTCGCGACGCACTCGCGTCGAAGTCATACGTCGGAAACAAACCCAATCGCGCCAACGCTGCGAGTCGATCCGCCGTCTCGCTGACCGTTTCGAATGTCGTCAACAAGTCCGAACGATCTTGCGCCTTGGCCTTCTCGAGTTCCTCCGCCGTGGGCCCTTCTTGCGCCATCTTGTCGAGCTCGCGCAGCGCTTCCTTCAACGCCGGTCCCGTCGCGGGCGTCTCCACCGAAGCCATCGCCCAAAACGCTCCCTTGCCACGCGTACCCAGGAAGTGCGACTTGGCGCCATACGCCCAGTGTTTTTCCTCGCGCAGGTTTTGGTTCAATCGTGAAGTAAAGGAACCACCAAGCGGCGTGTTTACGAGGTCGATACGTTGTGCATCGGGTTCCGAAGCCATGACGCCATCGCGAACGATCGTAATCACCGATTGCGGCGCTTTCGGCCGATCGACGAGCACGATCTTTGGTCGCTCGGACGCAGGTTTGGGCTCGTGGACCTTTTCTTTCGCCGGCTTCTTCGGCGCAGGCGTCGCCGCCTTCCACGTTCCAAGGTTTGTCTCGATCGCCTTCGTCAGCTCCTCGCGCGTGATGTCACCCGCCGCCACGAGCACCGCGCGATCGGGACGGAAAGTCTCCGCGTAAAACTTCTTCACCGTCGCCAGATCGATCTTCTCTGCCGGATCGAGCAACCCTTCCGTCGGATGGCCGTACGGCGTCCCTGGTCCGTACAACACGGCGCTGTTCACCAAGTAAGCCACACGCGAAGGTTCGTCCGGACGTGACTTGAGATCGTTGCGCCACAAGTCAGAGACGCGCTTGAACTCTCGTTCATCAAATTGCGGACGCGCGACGACATCCGCGAAGATCGCAAACGCGGCGCCAAAGTTTTTCTTGAGCACCGTGAGCGACACCGTCGTCGCATCAACACCCGTGTGAATTCCCAGCGACGCTCCGAGATCGCTCACCGCCCCCGAGATCTCGATCGCACTACGTTTTCCCGCCCCCTCATCGAGCATGTTCGTCGTGATGTGCATCAACCCAGGTTTGTCTTCCGGATCAATCGACGAACCACCGAGCATCACGAGGGACATCGACACGAGTGGCAAGCCTGGCCGCGACGCGAGCCAGACCTTCATGCCGTTCTTCAATTGGAATGTATCGACCTTGGGTGGCGCGAACGGTTTGGGTTGACCAACTTCCGGCTTGGGGCCCAAGTCGATGTTGAGCGGCGGAGGTTCCGGCGGCTCGGCGTTTGTCGCAACTTGCGGCGTCGTCTTGTTTGTCGAACCAGTACCACCGCAAGCGACGAGCAGCATGGTCGACGACAGCAACAGCGTGCGCAGCGTTTTCATCGCTTGGCCTCCTCCGGCTTTTTCTCGGGAACGATGTGCATGATCACGCGTGCATTCGGGTCGAGCGTGTTTTTCGTGATGGCCAAAAGTGACGCCGGTGTGACCCCGCGATACCGGTCGAGGTCTTTCTCGGCAAACGCTGGATCCCCGGTGTACGTTTCGTACAGGTTGAGCGTCATCGCGCGGCGATGAATCGATTGCAGCCGCGAAACGAAGCTCGTTTCGTACTGGTTCTGGGCCCGCGTGAGCTCCGCTGCACTCACGTTTTCCGACGCCAGCTTCTTGATCTCGGCATCGATGGCCGCTTCGAGTTTCTCGAGCGAAACCCCAGGCTGAGCAATCGCTTCGATCGCGAAATACGATCCGGCATCGGACGACGCTTGGTACGCCACGACTTCTTGCGCCAATGACTGATCGTAAACGAGCGCCTTGTACAAACGACTCACCTTGCCTTCGGTGAGAATGAGCGAGAGCAAGTCGAGTTCCGCATCACCCGGCGCGTATCGCGACGCGCTGTGCCACGCCATGACCACCTTGCTCAGCTCGACGTTGTCCGTGAGGGTTTCACGAACCACCTTGCCGAGTTTGACTTTTGGAACCTCGGGCGCTGCCGGCACGGGCGTATTGCGCAAGGGCCCGAAGCGTTTTTCGATGAGCGGTTTGACAAACGCGGGATCGAAATCCCCCGCAACGACCAGCGACGCGTTGTTCGGGACGTACCACCTGCGGAAGAAGTTCTTCACATCGCGAACGGTTGCAGCTTGCAGGTCTTCGTGTGAACCGATCGTTGGGTGATGGTACGGATGCCCGACGGGAAACAGCAGCTCGGACAAACGCAGATCCCCTTTCGCGTAAGGCACGTTTTCCGATCGTTGACGACGTTCGTTCCGGACAACCCCACGTTGCGTGTCGAGTTTTTCCTGGGTCATCTCGTCGGCGAGCGACGCGAAACGATCCGCTTCGAGCCACAACAGCAAGTCGACCGAATTCGATGGTCCGATGTCGTAATAATCGGTGCGATCCGTGCTGGTCCACGCGTTGTTCGAACCACCCGCGTTCTCCATCCACGCATCGAACATCTTGGGCGGGACACGCTTGGTGCCCATGAACATCAAGTGCTCGAAAAGATGCGCGAAACCAGTGCGTTTCGGTTCCTCGAAGCGTGAACCCACTTTGACGCAGGTGTTCACCACGACGAGAGGCAACGAATGATCCTCGTGCAAAATGACGACGAGTCCGTTGTCGAGTTTGTACTTTTGAAACGGGATGTCGATCTTCGCGGACTGCTCGGCGCGTGCATCTGCGGTGAACGCAGGGGCGGCAAAAGGCACGGCGAATCCGAGAGCAAGAGCGAGAAAACGCGACGCCCAGCGGTGAAAAACAGGGCTAGGTAGCGACATGGCCGGCAAGCGTGCACCGGCCAGCATCGGATGCCAAGACGAACATCGTCGAACCTCGATCAGAAACGCGTGTGCGCTTGGGCGTCTTCGACTGCGTCGCCAGGAAGATCCCGGCAACGATGGCGAGAATAAAGAGGATAAAGAGGACGATCTTGATGATCGAATAAGGCGCTTTGCCCACAACCTCACCCGTCTGGCCGTTGACCAAGAACTGATACGGTTTGTCTTGGTACCGGTATGCCGCGACCCAAATGGGGAGGAGCACATGCTTGAACGTCACATGCGCAAAGTTGTTGTGGACTTGCAGGTTGCTCTGCGTGTCGCCGGGGACATCGCGCGAGCAACGTGAATGCTGTTCGTTGGCCATCTTCGCTTGGCCGATGTCCCATGCAGGCATGAGATCGAGCGCATAAGCCTCGGCGCGCCAACCCGCGAGAAACTCCGGGCGATACGGCGTTAATGCTTTGGTATCGAACGATTTGAGTTCGTCGCCGAGATTGTGGGGCAAACCTTTTGAGGCGCAAACAATGACGTCGTCGTAGGTATCCGAGCGTTGTCCGCTTGCCGGTTCCCAGCGCGTTTTCTGCACTTTGCGAGTTTGTTGTTGCCCTTGTTCGTCGGTGTAGGTTTCGTCGACGTAGTAGTAGTAGCCAGCTTGAGCCGTCCAGTGCGAATGGACGCGAGCATCGAAGGTCCAGTACGGGATGTATACCCCGGCCAAACCTTCGACCTTGGCCATCTCGCGAAGGTTGTTCGGACGAAACCACAAAGATCCGAGCCACTCTTCGAATCGGGCAGCGGCTGCGTTCTTGTCGACCTTGAAGGGAACGACGGATTCTGGGCGAATCGGATTTGCAGCAGCTTCTCGCGCCAGAACCTGATGCGACTTGCAGAACGTGCACGTCGCCGTTTGTTCGCCCGGGGTCACGTTCACGACCGCGCCACATTCGTTGCAGCCCACCTGTTGAACGGTCGTGCCGTAGCCGCGTTGGGCCAAACGTTGACCTTCTTCGATGGGGATCTCACGCGCGCCTGTGGGACTCGCCGGCATCGCTTGTTGCGTGCCGCAATACGGACACTTCAGCGCTTGAATCGTCGCGTCGTAGTGCAGTTTTGCGCCACAACTCGAGCAGGGAAACGAATCACCGGAAGGGCCGGGGTCGGGATTCTGGGCGGTCACGTGGAAGCTCCTGGCATCGAGTTTGGCTTGCAAAACAATTTGACGACGAACGATCGAACAACATCAGGTGTGGATCTCAGCTTCGGACACAGGTGCGTGCGAAGGCTGATCGACGAGACTCGGATCACGTTTGCGTCCTACCTCGCCCGCACGAGCCAATGCCGCACGGAGCAAGATGGGTCCAAGCATTTCATTAATGACGACAGTACCGAGAATCATCGTCGCGGCCTCGGGTCCCCAAGGCGAAAACGAAGAAGCCACAAGGCCCGCCAAGCCAATCGCAACGCCGGCCTGCGGAAACATAGCAAAAGGAACTTTGCGCGTAATGGCGGGGTCGAGTCGAACGATGCGTCCAGCAATCATCGTCCCCGTGAAAAGTCCCGTCGCACGTACGAGCGCGGTCAGCACGGCAAACAATGCGACGGACATGAACGCATGCAGATGAACTTCGGCCCCAACGACCACAAAAAACACCGCAAAGGTGGGCATCGCAGCGATTTCGGTCTCGTGCACGACCTCATTTCCGCTGACAGGACTCACGTTTTCCAAAAACAACCCCGCCGACAAACCGACGAGCAATGGGTCGAGGTGATACGCGCGACCAGCTTCCGCCACGACAAACAAAACGACAAAGACAAACAGGCCAATGCGTTGTCGAACGCGTCGAATGTAGAGCTGAAAGATCAGCGCGATGACGACCCCGACGAGAATCGAGCCGAGAATGTGAGCAGCGAGCGCACCAAACACGGACGTTTCGCTCGCCCCAGCAACAGGAAAAACCTTCTTGGCGAGCGAATCCGAAAACGCAAAGGCCACGACCACCGTCAAATCCGCCACGACGACCGTCGACAACGCAAGTTCCGTCAGAGGTCCTGCGGCCCGTGACTCCTTCAAAATGCTGATGACGACCGCCGGCGAACGCGCGCACAGAACGTTCGCCAAAATGAGCGAAATAACAGCGCGCTGCGCTGGTTCGAGGTCGGCCATGAACGGCAACTGCGACGAGATCGCGAAGAAAAACGCGAACAGCATCAGCGCACACGTCACCAAACTCACGACGACGATGGCGCCAATCGTGCGGATCTTCGGCCAAAGACTGACAAAGTTGAGCTCGCAACCCGCCATCAGCGCGATGAGTCCAACGGCCACTTTCTTCACGACCGTAAGGTCGTTGAGCATGGGGGGCGTAATGAGCCCAAGAACTTCTGGGCCGAAAAGCGCACCGCAAAGGATGAAGCCCGTGAGATGTGGCAACCGGAGTTCATGAAAAATGTGCGCAGTTTGAAGCGCGGATACGAGCAGAAACCCGAACGCGAGCGCGGCACCCGAGCCCGTGATCGTCACATCGGCACAAACTCGGACAACACCCCACCGATGATCACCGCATTGATCGCCCACCGAACACGCTCGGCACCTTGCCCTTCGTAAAGCGTCGCCGCACTCACGATGACCACGATCGAGATCGGACTCTGTGGCGCAAGTGCGAGCGCAAGCATCCCGGCTGAAGGCAACTCTTTCGGCCCGGCTCGTTTCGACCAGATCGCTCCAAGACGTTTGCCCGCGACACGCGCCAAGACAAACGCTGGCGCAAGGATCCATCCTTGCCACTCACCAGGCCGCCACGTCGCGCCAACGACGAGCAAAAAGATGAGATAAATCGGCCTCTCGACGCCGATGAGCGTCGCGCGCAAGCCGGCAAGATCGCGCAGCGGCAAGTTCGCCAAGAGCGCTCCCGCGATGGCACAAATGACGGGAACGCTGAGCGCGAGATACCCAGCAACTCCTGCGGACAACGCAACCGCGCCCAGCAAAAGCGCCAGCTCTTCCGCAGCATTGTGAGCGCCACGCAGCAACACGTACGTGATGATTCCCAGCGTTCCGCCAAGACCAAACGTCATCAAAAACCAGGCACTCGGCGGCAAGATCCAACGAATTTCCGTGGCGTGCGGCCGAAAGAAAATGGCCACAAAAGCGAGTACGACCAACCCCACGACCTCGTCGATGCTCGTGACTTCATCAATCATTCGTGCAGCTTTTTCACCAACCCGCCGCTGCCAAACCTCCATGCTGATCGGCGCACTCGGGGCCGCACATGCCGCAAGCACGAGTGCATCCCGGACAAACGCATTGTCTTCCCAAGACACGCCCATCCCGACGAGCGCCATGCCGCACAAACCTGCCGTCGTGAGCATCGGAACGAGCGACTCGATGACGATCACGGGCCCAAGCGACGCGGGGAGAGAATCGAGCTTCCGCACGTCAAAATGAAGCCCGACGACAAACCCAATCCACCCCAATCCAAACTCGAATGCCGGCTTGAGATCGCTCAACACCGCAGGCGTGAGAACCCCGACGCTTTCTTGGGAAAAAATCGCGCCCATGCCCAAGAAAGGCAGCCCTGCCGAGATGAGCATCGTGACGCCTAAGCGTCGTTCGAGCGCTTTGAACCGAGGTTGCGCGAGTAGGACAGCGAGGCTGAACGCAATCGCTAGTCCTACGACAACCCTCGGAAGCCGATCCGGCGTCATGCACTCCGAGTATCCGTCAGAACTTCACGAAGAGCGTAGGAAAAGTGCACGAGGGGCGGAGATTGTGTAGACAAACCACCGGCAACCAAGACAAACCTCACTCGGCACTCGTACTTGGCGGCTACGTTTCATCGCGTACGCCAAGACAAACGGTGTTATTGACGAGGAGGCCGCGTGCTCGATGCGCGCGTACGCGGACGCGTCGCCGATGCTGGACGTGACGATTCGGGCGTCGTCGGAAGCGGACTCATGGAACGGGCCCGCACGAGCGCACCATCGGCCTCGATCTCGACACCAAGCCCCCGACAACGTCGCACGAGACGCTCGAAATCAACATCAGGGGCGATGAGCAGCCCAGCCGGAGGCGACGGATCGATGAACATGTCGGCAACAGGTCGTCGTGTCCGCAAAAGCTCGCGAATTTCCTGATCCTCGATCCACAAAAATCCCGCCGTTTGCACGAACGTGGCCCGCCCGAGAACGATGCTCGCTTGTTCGAGCATTTGCGCGATGTTGTCCGGAACAACCGCAACGGCTTCGATACGCGCCCGAAGTGATTCGCTTTCCAAACCTGCCGACAGAGCCCGCGAAATGTTGGACGCCGAAATGACGACGTCGAGTTTGTCCGCTATGCGACTGACCTCGGCAAACGGCACGAGCGCCAAAGCATGCGCCACACGTGTCGAAGGATGAATCCGCAACGTGTACGTGTCGACAAACTCGCTCGACGATAAGTCCGTCGGAGGATCCGCACTCGCAAGGAGAGCTCGACCGCGCGAGGTGAGACGAAGCGTGATGCCATCGTCGAGTTCGCCTTCGCCGCCAAGATCCAAGATGCCAAGCGCGGGCAAGGATTCGAGTGCGATGCGTCGCGTGATCTCCGCAGCATCGATCGCTTCGATGCTCATGCGTTCGGCCCACCTTCGGATCAAACGTTCGACACCGCCGATGCGATCGTCCGCGGCGAGATATCCGCGCAACGATGACCAAGGAATCCACCGTCCTTCCCCGAGCTCTTGCAAGGCATCGAGGACCATTTCTCGCAACGCTCCAATGGGGCTCGACTCGCGCCCTTCCCCTGCGGTTCTGAGGACTTCGCGTTCAGGGCGGGCTTCATCCCATGCCCCACCGCGACGCCACGTATTGAACAAAACCCGCGTCAGATCGCGAATCGCAAAAGCACCTGGTGGCGTGACGATCGAAGCGGCGGACGTCTCCCACAAGCCGATGGCTCGCGAAAGCGCAACCGACAGCGCGACCGTTTCAACGTCGCGACCAAAACGTTGTGCAAAACGAAGAATGAGCGACCGCGGCGTCCCCACGCCCACGCGGACTTCACTGAGCGTGCGTGAATCACTGGTCGGTTCGCGCATGGCAAACGCCAGACCCAACGCGAGCATGCCGGGGTCCGCGGCAAACCTGGCCCGTCGAGGTGCGTGGTCTTCTTCCAAGACAAACGAACGAATTTGTGCCCGACGAGCTTCACGAAGCTTGCGTCGTTCCGCTCCGACAATCTGTCCAATTTCCGTGGGAATCACGTGTCGGTTGGGGTGAATTGGAATCAAGAACCCCCTGCGTTCCAGGGCAAACCCTGCTCCACGACGACTTGCCGTGACACCGGAAGCACCGCGCAGCCGCATCGGCTCACGCTCGAGATCCAACAGTTCCTGCGTCTCGACTTCACCACCCACCGCATCGATGGCTTCGAGCAAACGCCGCTCGACGGGTGCCAATCGTGCGACTTCGCTCTGCAATCGTTCAGGATCGGACAATTGTTGCCATGCGACTTCGAGGGACAAGACAATCGGTGGTGTTGCGGGACGACCCAAATAATGCGCAGCAATCGCGCTCGCTGTTTCAAACGAGGCTTGCGACAACAACGCGCGAAGCGCCCGAGGATCCTCACCTTCCCACGACTTGAGCTGCACGAGAAACGCGATGGGCAACACGAGCTCGATGCCCGCTTCGATCTTGCGCGCATACAAAACGCCACGACCAATCAGCGGCTCGAGACCTGTCGGCACACTCGGAACAACCAGCGAACCGCCAGCTTCGGCAACGCGATACAGGAGTTCACGACTCGATGGTTGCAGTCGCGACGGATCACGCACATCGGGAATTCCCACGAGCGCTCGCGCAACTTGCGACGGCGTATCAATGCGCTTCTGCGGATCGATGCGGATGCCTAGCCGCCGAACGAGGGCATTCAGCTCCGAAACCGGAAGCGCACGCAGGATGTGATCGAGACGCCGCAACGGACCTTCGGACACGTCCTCGGGTGACTCCACGGTCGACGCACCGGTCGACGTATCGAGTGCAGCATTGGAGGGTCCAACAGCCGCAACTGCAACGCCTTCATCTTGTCGTTCACGGGTAGAACTCACGTGGCACCTACGAGGTAAAGGGTCGACCTACGCGCAACCGACGCTTCTGTCACCGTTTGACACTTACACGACGAAACAGGGCGCGCCACGCAGAAAATTGCAGCATCCATCGTTTTTCCTGGACAACCACCCGGAACCGTCGTGTTTGTCGCGGGCGTTTTTCCCAGCCCCTCGTTGGGCGTTTGGGGCTTCGAGTTGCCATTGGCACTCTTCGCTGCAAACGCCAGGTAGGTTTTCGTTTCGACGAACTTCACCGGCACACGGGTTTCGTGTTGCAAACTGAATCTCGTCGACTGCGGTAGGAAGATGCTGGGCACGTTTTCCACGACTAGGATGCCTGCGGAGGATTTGTGATCTTACGAGATGCAGTTCATGGACTCGTCGCCTTCGAGAGCGAAGAAGACGCAATCATTCCCCGCCTTTTGGATACGCGCGAACTGCAACGTCTCCGTCGAATCCGACAACTCGGACTCACTTCGTTGGCGTATCCCGGAGCGGAGCATGCACGCTTTTCTCACGCTCTGGGCGCCGCGCATGTGATGAAACTCCTGCTCGCTCGGTTCCGCCAAATCGATGGCGATTTACCCTTTTGGCAACGAGTCACGAGTGAACGCGCGCGAGACGCCCTGGCGGCAGCTTTGCTCCACGACGTCGGGCACGGACCCCTGTCACATCTTTTCGAAAGCGCAATGCCCCGGGCAGTCGAACACGAAGAATGGACCGTTCGAATCTTGCTCGATCCGTCCTCCGAAGTGCATCGGTGCCTCATTGCGGACGATCCGGGTTTGCCCCGACGCGTGGCCGATTTGATCCGAGGAAAACACGAGCTGCCGTACCTCGCGCGTGCGGTGAGTGGCACGTTCGACGTCGATCGCTGCGACTATTTGCTGCGCGATGCACACGCCACGGGCGTGCGCTACGGCGACTACGATCTGCCGTGGTTGCTCCGCAGTTTGCGTTTCAGCGAACCCAAAGGACCACCAGGTCACGCTGCCCCTTCACTCGCCATCGACGGCCAAAAAGGCAATCGAGTCCTTCTTGTTGGCGCGGTACTTCATGTTCCAACAGGTCTACTTCCACAAAGCGACTCGCTCCGCCGAATGGATGATCGGCGCCATCTTGCGTCGAGCCCTCGCCACCGTCACCGACGGCACGCATCTGCCTGTGCTTCCTGAAGCGATCTCCGTCATCGCCGCCGGCGATACGCCGTCGCTCGATCAGTACCTCGAACTGGATGATCAAGTTCTGCTGGGAGCCATTCGTTCCTGGGAAAACGCCAAAGATCCCGTCCTCGCGGATCTTTGCAAACGCCTTCGCGCCCGATCCCTTTTCAAGACGATCGAGCTTCTACCCGACACACAAGCTTCCGATTCGAGTCATGCATTTGCTTGTCCCGACGAACCATCTCGCCAACGCGCCTTGGAAACAGCTCGCGACATCGCGACGCAAGCAGGACTCGATCCCAGCCTCTACGTGGGCCTCGACGTAGCCACCGACGTGCCCTATTCGGAAGACGATTCCTTGCACGTCGTGTTTCCTCGCGGTCGACCTCGACCACCGTCGGAAGTCTCGTTCTTGCTCGATCGTTTGCGCAACGAAACACTCACGCGCTGTCGCATCATCTTTGCGCCGGAACTCCGCGACGCGATGCGGGAGGCATTCACCCAGTGATGCTCGAGTTCAACGTCTCGCCGCGAAGTTCGCTTCGTAAAACCCTCGTCCGAACCATGCTGGGGCTCGGTGGTTTGCTGGGGTTTTTCTTGCCCGCACAAGCGCGTGCCGCCGACGACGATGGAGCCTACGGTCGTTACGACGGCGATCTCGATCTACGTCTGGGCGCGGGTGCAGCGTTTACACAAGAAGGACCAAACCTCTCGGCCTTCGCTTCGGCGCTGCTGCTGTCTTCCGCGGGCCTTTACGTGAACTACAACGATGCCCTCGATGGCAGCCGACGCGTCCCGCGTTCGGTTGGCGTAGGCCTCGTCATCGAACCGATGTTCCTGGCACGTACCGCCTTCAACCTGGAAATCGGAAGCGGTCGACTCGACCTCGCCATCGATTCGTTCGCGATCGGCCTCGGTGCGTACTGGACAATCCCGCGTCTTCCGACAAACCCAGCGAATGAACCAGGCCTCGAGTTCTCACTCGGATTTTCGTTACCGTTTTTGCCTCGAGCTTCCGGCCCGATGTTGGGTATTCGCGGAGCACTTCGGGCAAGCCCGGCCGCGATGGCCCGGACCGAAAGGTTTGGCTTGCTGGAACAAGGCGCCTACCTCTCGATCACGCTCGGATGGCGACAACTCGTGACGTCGCATCTCGTCGACGTACGGGATCGATTGGTTCGCTAGGAGCAGCGAGCGACGCGAATCTATTGGGGTTTGTCGATGACGACGTCCGTGTCACCCTTGGCGTCACGAACAGCGCTTGCAAGCGCACAACTCAGAGCTTGGCGTTTTTGAGCTGCCATGACTTTTTCCTCGAGCGGCATGCCAGCCTGCTTGAGGTCGACGTCGGGTTTACGCCGCAAGCGAACAACGAGTTTGCTGTCCGAAAGGCGCCAGATACCGACGCGTGACGGATGCGCCACCGAACGAAGTGCCTCGCTCTTGGTGCCGCCTTGAGGAACCACGAGGCCATCGACGCTTTCATCGAGTACGAGCGCGAAATACTGGGCCTTTTCGAGCAGCGGAATGACGACGGGGATGTCGTCTTTCACGGTGTCGTCGAAGAACAGGACAAACTTGCGCAATTCGAGTTCGCCCGACGCGTCTTGAACATCGCGAATGAAATCGTCCGAAAGAACCCGAAGCGATCGGTAGGCGACCCGCAAGTTGTACGGTTGGGCGGGAGGAGCGCAGCGATCGAGTTCGTTGCAGATCTCGCCCATTTCGCATTCACGCGTGCGTTTGCACTCCTTGCCGGTCAACTGGTTCTTGTTGTCGGCCCGAAAGAGGCACGCGGTAAAACCATCGCGAAGCGAGTCGTTGGCAGCTTTGCGAAGTGTTTCAGGAGTCGCGGCTTGGTCGACATCGAGACGCAGGTAGATGCCTGGTTTGTCCAGGAACTTCCACGACGCGAGGACGTCTTTGTCGACGACTTCGCCTCCGGGTTCTCGAGCGAGTTCGGTGGACCAATTTTCGATTTTTTCGCGGAGCGGAAGCCAACGCGGACCGAGTTCCGAGACGACCGCGCGTTGCTTGGCCAGCAATGCGCTGCGCATGGATTCGACTTCGCCTTGGGTTCGTTTCCAGTGAACGATGCCGGTGACGGCAAGAACGATCGCAGCCCAACCCCAGAACTTGGTGGAGGGATAGCGAACCTTGCCGGCAACGCGGTCCTCTTTGGATTGTGCGAGGGACGGGAGGCCTCGCGGGCGTTCATCCGCCGCGGGGGGCATGAGGCTTTCAGCCTCCCGACTTGGGGAGCTTGCCGACCATGAAGCTGACGTTCGGGTAGCCCGCGAACGCTGCTGTTTGGAAGACGCTCTTGACGACGAGGGCTGGAACGTTCTGGTCGACCTGGAGAATGCAAACACCGGGGAAGGGTTTGTTTGGCTGAACCTGCTTCCAGAGTTCGCGCTTGTTCTTCAGGATCGTGAAGAGTTCGTCGATCTTCTGCATGCGGCCGAGTTCAGGAAGATGACGGTGGTGATGAGAAAGTCGATGAAGCTGACCAGGTTGAGCGATCCGGCGACGGCACGTTTGCCATGACCACCGACTTTGTTCTGGACAAACTTCAGCGAAATGCTGTGCATGAGCCGCTTGCCCGGCTGATGAATTACGTGGGCATGCGGGTTGTGGTGTTTGGAACTGTGAGATTTTCCGCCACTCATCTACGTGTACTCCTCAGCGAACGGAAAAAGTCATGTTGAAGACTGGAAGCTCTTTTTCAGCATCAGCGAGCTTCACCATGCGCCTCGTGCCGTAGAGAGCGTCGAGCACCGCGATAATCTCCTTGAAAGGAGTGCGATTGTCACTGTGCATGATCGCTTGATCGAACTTCTTGTCGCTCGGATCGCGATGACTTCCGTTCTGCTCCCACTCGGTTTTGATCTTCGCGGCAAGTTCGGGATAACGAATGATATCGCCTTCAGCGTTGTTTTTCGGGACGCGAATTTCGCTGACGACCGTAGCGCCCTGTTTCCAGATGAGCGCGAAATCTGACTCGCCGACGTGCAGATTGAGCACTTTTTCGGGCGTTTGCGGGGTCAGTTCTTTTTCCGGGTTTGGCGGACCGGGAACTTGAGCGTCCGCGTTCATACGCGAGTTGGTAACCCAAACTGCGGTAATCAACAGAAACGCAATTGTGCACATCAACAGGTCGATGAAGGGGACCATGTTGATTTCGGCATTGGTTGCCTTCTTTTTCCCATCGCCGCCGCCGACATCTACGCCACCCATGCTGTGCCTCCTGCAACGCTCGAGCTCGCGAGCACATTGGTTGGGAAAGAGTTTGTCTTTCCCAAATCTTGCGAATCACCTCGCGCTCATGGCGAGGGCGCCTCTACCTTCGACACCCGGTCTCGTTCGGAAGTTTCCGAAAAATTGCATCCGAACACGAGAGGGATAGCAAGAAAAAAGGGGCAGTTTCGGCGCGGAAACTGCCCCTTTTTGCGAGGTCATCAGGCCGCCGCTTGACCAACGGCGTTGACGTTGACCTTCTGGCGATTGGCAACAACGAGGTTCAGCACCATGACGGATGCCTCGTTGATGTCGTCTTCGACCTGTTGCGTCTTGCCGTTGAGAACGGCGAAACCGATGAGGCCGACGATGGCGACCGCGAGACCGAACGCGGTGCAGTTCATGGCTTCCGAGATGCCTTGCGCGAGAACGCGAGCCTTTTGGCTCGGATCGACCGACTCACCACCGACGGAACCGAAGGCGATGATGAGGCCCGTAACCGTCCCGAGGAGGCCCGAAAGCATCGACAGGTTGGCGAGAAGGCCGAGGTACGCGGTGCGTGCGCTCAGCTTCGGCAACTCACGAAGAGCTGCCTCGTCCATGGCGGCTTGAACTTCTTCGTCAGGACGATTCACCTTGACAAGCCCAGCTTGCACGATACGGGCAAGCGGTGCGTTGGCGGCGGAGCACATCTTGACGGCTTTAGCAACGTCACCCGCGAGGATGCACTTTTGCATCGTAGCGAGGAAGACGTCCTTGTTGATCGCCGAGCCAAACAGATAGATCCCGCGCTCGACGATGATGCCGATCGTGAGGATCGACCAAAACAAGATGGGCCACATGCCCCATCCACCCTCTTTGAAGTGCTCATACATCGCGTGCATTGATTCGTCCTCCAGCTTGCGCCTCTAGTTGGGGCCGAGGTGTCGCCCTTTGGAAATCTTCTAGGTTGGAATGCGACAGGTTCTTCGACGAACTTCGTGCGATCTCGCCGTTTGTCGCGGCCTCGCACCCCACATCGTGTGCAAGGCGATTGGCCAACGCATTCATGCAGCCGGAGACGCTAACCGAGTGGTGCATCTTGGTGCAAGAAGCGTGTTGCGCTTCCTTCGACCCCGCTCGTATCGCCTTCACGTCCGCACCTTTTGCAAAATCCGTCCGTGAAGTTCGATGTCTGCTGGGCCGGCGCATCTTCGCGACTCTGACCAGCGCTCGTCAAGCAGATTTGGTCTGGATCTCGAAGTCTCATGTCTTTTGCAAACCCCCTGAAAGGATCCAGCTCCAGTACACAGGGACATTTCGAGCCCCGACAACCAACCCCGCTTTATTCCGCGCTTTGCTTGCCTCTCCGATTCCGCGGCGTCTATATTCCCGCCCCTCGCGCCCAAGAAGCGCGACTTGAGGCTCGGTCGATTCGAAACGACGCTTCGGACATATCGTTAGTAAGCAGGAAGAAAGGACCGCGAGGATGCGTCACCTGTTCATGTTGGCGGCTGAAGGTGGAGGCGAAGTAGGGATGTGGGCAGCCATCAAGGAAAACCCCACGTTCCTCATGATGAACGTGGTCGTTTCCGCCATCGTGCTGACCATCATCATCGAGCGGGCGTACTTCCAACTCGATCGCTACCGCGTGAACTCGAAAGAGTTCTTCGTGCAGATCAAAAAGCTCGTCGTCGCCGGCAACGTCGACCGCGCGATCAAACTTTGCGATGCCGGCGATTACCCCGTCTTGCAGCTCGTAAAAGCGGGTTTGACCCAAGCAAGCAAAGGCCCCGATGAAATCGATGCGGCCCTCAGCGAAAAACTCTCCGACCTGAAACCCGCCGTCGAAAAACGAGTCGGCACGCTCTGGTCACTCGCCAACATCGCCACACTCATCGGCCTCATCGGCACCGTCAGCGGTCTCATCAAGACCTTCGCTTCGATCGCCGCACCAGGTTTGTCCGCGGCTGTCAAGCAACAAATGCTGTCCAACGGTATCGCCGAAGCCATGTACAACACCGCCTTCGGTCTCGGCATCGCTGTCGTCTGCATGATCGCGCACGTCCTTCTCCACACGCGATCCAAAAACATCCAGCACGACCTCGAAGCCACCACCGAACGCGTCTTCAACTTGCTCACCATCAGCAAGCCGAACATCTAGGGCGCGCTTCATGGCCGAGAACAACGATGCACCGCTCAGCGCCGCCCAGCGATCTCGCATCCGGCGCTTGTCTCAACCCGTCGAGCCGGGTCCCGGCGAAGAAGCGGGCGAGCTCAACATCGTCCCCTATCTCGACATCATCATGAACGTCATGATGTTCGTCTTGGCCAGCGTGTCGGTCACGTTCATCACGTCGATCGACACGACCCCGCCCGCCATCGGCGGCAAAGGCAAGAGCGACGTCGCCACCAAAGCGCTCAACCTCTCCGCGTTTGTCACGGATGATGGTATTTCTCTCAAAACCTCAGGCGGCAACATCGCCCCAGGCTGCAACGGCACCGGCGCCGGCATCACCTTCCCCATCCAAAACAACGGCGGACAACGCTCCTACGACTTCGTCGGCATCACCGCCTGCGCCAAAAAATTGAAGAACGCCAACCCGGACTTCAAAGAAGAAACTCAAGTCACGATCACCGCCAAACCAAACATCGAATACGGCACCATCATCGATACGATGGACTCTCTGCGCAAAGACGGTGAAGGAGAATCTCTCTTCCCCGATGTGCACTTCGGTGTCGTGGGAGCAGGACGATGAGCACCGGACAAACGACCGGACAACCTGAACAAGGCAGCCTCGTCCGCTACAAAGCGGCCCTGCGAAAAGCCAAGAGGAAAAACGCTCGCGAACCCGAGATCGACTTCCTCAACATCACCGCAATGCTCGACTTGATGACGATCATCCTCGTCTTCCTCCTCAAGAGCCTTGCTTCGTCCGCCGGCGCCATCCCCCAGTCCGATGACTTGCGTTTGCCCGCGTCCGTGATGACCGGCGAACCCGCCGAAGACGGCGTCCTCATCGTCGTCTCCAAAAGCCAAATCCTCGTCGGCGAAGACTCGACGCCCATCGTTAAACTCCCCCCGCGCGAACAACTCGCGGCCACCGGCATCGACGCGAAAGACAAACGGGGCGGCGCCAACGACATGTACATCGTCCCCCTCGGCAACCGCCTCCAAAGCGCCCGAGACCTCGACAAAGCCGTCCGCACCGCCAAGGGACTCAACCCCAACTCCTCCGAAGCGATCGTCGTCGTCGACAAAACAACGCCCTATCGCCTCCTCATCGAAGTCCTCTTCACCCTCGGCCAAAGCGAGTTTGGCAAGTACCACCTCATGGTCCTGAGCGGTAAAAAGTAGCCTCGTACCTCGCCGTTTCTCTCGACAAACCTTCCACAAAGAAAAACCTCGCGACACATCGACGACATCCGTCGACACGTCACGAGGTTTTTCTTTCGCCTCAGTCGGCTCAGTCCACCGCGAAAAGCTCTTCGAGATCCGACTTCGTGAGTTTTTTCACGCCACCCTGATCTTCGCTCAACACCGAAGCCACAAGCTCGCGCTTCTTTGCTTTGAGCTGCAAGATCTTCTCTTCGATCGTCCCTGCAGCAACCAACCGATACGCCGTCACCACCTTGGTTTGTCCAATGCGATGCGCACGATCCGTCGCTTGTTGCTCGACCGCTGGATTCCACCACGGATCGAAGTGAATCACCGTGTCTGCTGCCGTCAGATTCAAGCCCGTGCCACCCGCCTTGAGGCTGATGAGGAACACCGGCACGGTCGGATCCGTCTGGAACCGTTCGACACGTTCCGCACGATCCTTCGTCGATCCGTCGAGGTATTCGTACGGAACGCCGTCCTCTTTCATCGCCTTCTCGATGAGCTTCAGCATCATCACGAACTGGCTGAAGACGAGCACCTTGTGGCCACCTTCCACCGCTTCGGAAATGAGCTCGCGCAACGCAACGAGTTTGCCCGAATCATCATCGCCAAACTCCTTCGGCAAACCCAAGAGCCGCGGATCGCATGCCGCCTGACGCAAACGCGTAAGGCCCGCAAGAATCTGAATGTGGCTCTTCTCGAGACCCACTCGCTCCACTTCGCCCATGACCTGCGCGCGTACTTCACGGGCAATCTGCGCGTACATCGCACGTTGCTCACCCATGAGATCGCAAATCTGATCCGTCTCGATCTTCTCCGGCAGATCCTTGGCCACTTCTTGCTTCGTGCGGCGCAAGATGAAGGGATGAATGATCGCGCGTAGTCGCTGCGCCATCTTGTAGTCGCCGTTTTCGATCGGTCGCGCAAAACGCGACTCGAACTTGTCGAGCGGCCCCAAGAGCCCCGGCGAAACGAAGTCGAAGATCGACCAAATCTCACTGAGGCGATTTTCGATCGGCGTGCCGGTGAGTGCGAGACGACGACGCGCCTTCAAGCGCTTGGCCGTCGCTGCCGTTGCCGACATCGGATTCTTGATGTGCTGCGCTTCGTCGAGAATCGCGTAGGTCAAATCGAGCTTCGTGAGGAACTCTTCGTCGCGGCGGAGCAAGGCGTAACTCGTGATGACGACTTCGGCATCTTGCACTGCTTCAACTTGAAGATGCCGGTCTGCTCCGTGCCACAACGCCACTCGCAACGTCGGAGAGAACCGCTCGAGCTCGCGCTCCCAGTTCGTCACGACGCTCGTCGGAGCCACGATGAGCGCCTTGAGCTGCTTTTCTTCCTGTTTGACCGACAGAAGAAGCGCGATCGTTTGAACGGTTTTACCAAGACCCATGTCATCAGCGAGAACGCCACCGGAGGACATGCCGTGGATGAACTTCAACCACGCCAAACCTCCCTCTTGGTACGGACGAAGCGTTGCTTTCAGGTTGCGAGGTTTCTTGACGGTTTCGATCTCGTCGATGGTCGAGAGCTTGTGGAAGAGTTCTCGCGCGCCCGCGGAGACGTTCGAACTGCCCACCTGACCAAGCAGTTCTTGAACGCGCCCGGCATGCGCCAAGGACAGCTTGCCGCTCCTGCCGGCTGCCGTGAGTAGCTCGATTTCGCGGTCGAGCATCGCGCGGACGGCATCCGCATCGAGCGTGGCAAACGATCCGTCTTCGAGGCGCACGTAGCGTTTGCCCTCGGCTAGACAACGCCGCAGTTCTTCGCGGTCGACGGCCACGCCTTCGCTCTCGAAAGAGAGACGAACGCTGAGCCAATCCATGCCGCTCGTGACCTTGGCAAAAGCCCCGATGGGCTTGTGACGAACTTGGGTGTCAACGAGGTCTTCCGGGACAAACAGATCCCAATCTTCGGGAAGTTCCGCGAGACCTTCGCTCCAGAAACGAATCGCCGCATCACCGTTGGCGATGAAGCCTTGACCTGTTTCGTCAGGTCGAAGCCCGAGCGCCGCAAGCTTCTTGGCCGCTTCTTGTTGCAACGCGATGTCGACGCGAATGCAACGAGCACGCTTCATGCCTTCGTCTGGAAGCTGCACCAACACCGGTGGCGTGATGCCATCGGCGCGAACCTGCACTTCTTCATCACCGTACGCAGCCCAAAGCTGGACGTGCGCTTCGACGAGCGAACCGCCCGCACGCATACGGAACGTCGGATGCAAGTCCACAACGTCGACGATCTGCGAAATCTCGGGAAGCTCGGCACCAACTTCAAGCGCCACCTTGGGCAAACCTTGCATGATGATCCGCACGAGATCGCGCATCGGTTCGCCAATCGTTGGAGAACGAAGCAATCGTCGCATGGCAGCCGGTGAGACGCGTTTGTCGACGCGTCGGGCGATGCCTTCTTGCGTGTCGATGTGCCAACCCGGCCAACCTTCGAACCAACCACCTTGAAGGAGGGAAAACCTTCGTTTGTCGCTGGTCTTCTCGAAGCTTGCTTTGACGATGATCGTATCTCCGCCAATCGTTTCGAGATCGAAACGTGGACGCAGAACATCATCCGAAAAACGCAATTGCATGAGCGCCGGCTCGAGCAACACCCGCTGACCATCGAGCAACGGAAGCAACTCAGCCACGTCTTCACCACGCACATCCACGGCGGGATGGCGCGGATTGCCACTCTCGAAACGGGCGAGCACACGCAGCGCATCGCGATCGGGCGTGGGCGCGAGCGACTGCCACGACAACGCAACCGAGGGAAGAATGGGTTGACGAGCTTCAGCATCGAGCACCGTCACCGTGAGAGCACCTTGACGCACGTGCAGACGAAACTCGACGCGTCGAGCACCTCCCGCCCCATCCGGCGGCAACCATGCCCCGATACCCGTTTGTTTTGCAGTCGCATCTTGGGGTGATGCAGAGAGATTCGATGTTTGTCCTGACGAAATCATCGAGACCGCAGGCACGGGTGCAGGTTGAGGCGCCGGGCCACCATGACGTTCGCGCCGACGAAGTCGCTTGAGAGCATCTGGGCCCGCGTGGCCTCCTGCATGACCACTCCCGTGGCCACCCCCGTGACCACCCCCGTGACCACTCGCGTGCATGCTCGGCGAATGCATGGGGGCGTGCTGCTGTTGTTGTGGAGGGTTGGGTCGAGGCTGCGTGCCGCGCGCTTGATCCCGCAACGTGATGAGCAGGGCGGCCACGTGCTTGCAGTGCTGACCTCCTTTGGCGAAGGTCGCACACGTACACGAGCTTTTGATGCCGTCTGGGGTCAGTTCGACGCGCACCGGATGTGGTTCCGAATCGCTCGCACGGACGATGCCGCTGGCACTCATTTCGCGAATATCGATGTCCTCGACAACGCGACGTCGAAAGTATTCGAGCCCCCGAAGAAAAGTGCGCGCGCCAAGGAGGCGGCGCAAGCCACGGTCGCTCAGGGTGGAAAGGGCATCAGTGATAGGAGACGGCACGGTGAATATGGCTACTTGGGTTTGTCCTGGTCGCGCGAGATCCGGATTGAATTTTCGTCGCGACCGATACTGGTTTCACAGGAAGAACGGTAGAAAAACGATTGTAATAATGGACAGCATTTTCACGAGTACGCGGATTGCGGGTCCGGCAGCGTCTTTCAGCGGATCGCCGACGGTGTCACCAATGGCCGCAGCGATGTACGTCGGATTGTCGATACGCGCGCCGGTTTCATCGACGAGGTATCGGCCACCATGGGCCCCTGTCACGATGTACTTCTTGGCATTGTCCCACGCGCCACCCGCGTTTCCGAGAAGAAGCGCGCCAAGGACGCCAGCGATCGTCGCAGCCATGATGAGTGCCGCGACCGCATCCGCAACGATCAGAGCATTATCTTTCGTTCCTCCAAAGCGCAAGCCCAGACCAACCAGCAACGGAACAACGGCTCCCACGAGTGCTGGGACGATCGCTTGACCCAGGGCCGCTCGACTGCCGAGTTCCACGCACGCCGTCGGATCAGGAGGCGTCGTTGCGGGACCGATGCTGCGCTGCCGTCGAGCTTCTTCGAACATGTGTCGCGCGGCTCGGGACACACCGCTCACGCATCGCGCCGTAAACCAAAGAATGAGCATCGTTCCGACAACAGCCCCCATGTAGACCTCGGGACGTCCCCAGGTGATCACGGGAGCTGAATCGGGCTGAGCGGGCACATGCAAGCGCCGCATCTCACCCATCCACGCGGTTACGAGAAGAACGGTCGACAAGACGGTGGCGACACTGGCCAGGGCTTTGGTCAAAGCTTTCGTCGTATTGCCGACGGCATCGAGCACCACGGTTCGTCCACGAACATCGGGCCTCTCACGAGCCACCGTCATTTCGACGATGCCACTGGCGCTATCGATGATCGAACCAAACC
>JBGAOI010000229.1:0-9972 GCA_044221885.1 Polyangium sp. (in: bacteria) | reverse complement strand
CTACCTCAGGCGTGACCCACGTCGATGGTGCCAAAGTATTCGCCAACAATGCAGCAACAGCCAAGATACACGGCGAAACAATCGCCAATCCCGAATAAAATCGCGAGGACCTCCCTAGCGCCGACGAACCTGGCGTAAGCATCGAATATGCCGCCACAATGGCCACGACAAACGAGGCCAGCAGCATCGTCACCATGTAAGCGAACGGGCGAGCAGGCATGTCGGCATGATGCCCCGCCATCATCGAACTCGACGCAACAAGCAAAGCCAAAATCAAGATCATCAGCGCCAATCGGCGTTGCCGATGCGTGGCTCGTGTCGCCGAGGGACGTTTTGCCGTCGTCTCGAGAACCCGCTCACGCAAGGTAGCTGGCGGACCGTTCACATTTCCCTCCGTTCATTGGCTGGTTCTTCGAATGCCCCACGTAATCCTTCGTATGCGCGATGGGCCCGCATTTTCACGGCAATTTGCGTGATTCCCAAAACATCGGCCGCTTGCGCCAAACTCAATCCATGCTCCCGCACCAGCAAAAATACCTCGCGGTGTTGCGGAGGTAATGCTTGTAATGCTCGCTCGAGCCGCTCGGCCAATTGGTATCCATGCAAAATCGCTTCCGCATCCGGTTCCGCCGCTGGTAACACGTCGTCGTCGAACAACCCCATCGCAACGACGTTACGAGTTTGTCGGTACCAATCAATGAACAATCGACGCGCAATGGAGAATGCCCACGGTTCCACGGATGCCCCCGGCGTAAATCGCCCGCGTGCATCGTGCATACGCAGAAACGTTTGTTGAAGCAGATCCTCGGCCGCCGCCTCGTTCCGCGTCAGCTTGTGCAAATATTGATACAATCCCGTCGCGAGCTCGTCGTAGACTTCGACAAAAGCCCGCGTATCTCCGTCAGAATAACGAGCCATCGCGAGGCTCGCTTTCGAAACGGGGTCTTTGGCGGTCGTCGTGCTCATGGCGAAATGCCGAACAACCGTGACGTACCAGTTCGGCGACACGGCGGCAAGAAAACAGCACGAAGCACAGTAACACGAGAAATCCTCGGAAATCGTCGGCATTCAACGAACTCGTGAAGGCGCCTTCCATTGTTTCTGGATTCGTGGTACCTCCAAGTTCATCCTCCACATCACCCATCTTTCACCCGAATAGCCCATGGATATCCTCAAAACACTGACCTACGACGTCACCGGACGCATTGCCCGGATCACATTGAATCGCCCCGAACGTGGCAATGGCATTACGCCCGATATGCCCATTGAACTAGCTCATTGCGTCGAACGCGCGGACCTCGATCCTCGCGTGCACGTCATTGCGCTCGCCGGAAATGGCAAAGGATTTTGCGGCGGTTATGACCTCGTTCAAAATGCCGAACATCTTCAAGACGATGCGCACGGCGCCGATACCTTTACAAAATTCCCGAAAGGATCACCCGTCGATCCCAATGTGACGTCCCGCAATCACGACCCCAATGCGGTATGGGATCCCGTCATCGACTATCAAATGATGTCCCGTAATGTGCGCGGATTCATGAGCTTATTTCATGCCAACAAACCCGTCGTCTGCAAAGTCCACGGTTTCTGCGTCGCCGGCGGAACCGATATGGCCTTGTGCAGCGATTTACTCGTTATCGAGGAAAATGCCAAAATCGGCTATCCACCCGCCCGCGTCTGGGGCTGCCCCACAACGTCCGTCTGGACCCTCCGCATTGGCCCCGAAAAAGCCAAACGACTTTTGTTTACCGGCGATTGCTTGAATGGAAAAGAAGCCGTCGATTGGGGCCTCGCCATCGAATGCGCTCCGCAAGATCGTTTGGACGAACGTTTTGAGATATTGCTGGAGCGAATTGCGCGTAATCCAATCAATCAGCTGGTGATGATGAAGCTTTTGGTCAACCAGACGATGCAAGCGGCTGGCCTGCAATCGCTGCAAGTGCTGGGCACGTTTTTTGACGGAATCACGCGGCACACGTCGGAAGGTTACGCCTTCCAAAAACGGGCTGCGGAAGTAGGATTCAAGGTGGCGGTGCGGGAACGAGACGAACCCTTTGGGGATTTTGGAGGCTCGACGTTCAAGGGGTGAGGAGCAGCGACGTTGAAAACGTCAACTAGAACGTCAAATAGGTTTGGTCTTTCAAACCGCGTTCGTAGTCGGCCAAAAGACGCATACCTTCGGTGGGTTTCATCAGGTCTTGTTTGATGGCGCCGTCGACTTGGGCCTTCAATTTCGCAATGAGTCCTGGCGTGTCGTATTGTGTCATCGCCAAAACTTCACGAATTTGATTCCCTGCAATGGTCTCTTCGACGTAATACCCGCAATCCTCGTCGTCATCGAGGAAAACGTGCACTTCATTCACCCGGCCAAACAGGTTGTGAATGTCGCCCATGATGTCCTGATACGCACCTGTCAAAAAGATGCCCAGGAAATACGGTTCTTCCCCACGCAATGCATGCAGCGGCAGCGTGTCCCTGACATCCGACAAGTCGATGAACTTGCTCACCTTGCCTTCCGAATCGCACGTGATGTCCACCAACGTGCAATCCGCGCTCGGTCGCTCGTTCAAGCGATGAATCGGGACCACCGGGAACAACGCACCAAGGGCCCAATGATCCAGCAGCGACTGAAACACCGAAAAGTTGCAGATGTACTGGTCCGCCAGGTTGTTCTGCATCTTCACGACATCTTCGGGTCGCTCGGATTCCTCGAGCGTCATCGCGAGCTTCTGAATGCGCTCCGCGATCTCCCAGTAAAGCGACTCGACGCGCGCCTTCACGTCCAAGTTCAAGTACCCAAGTTCGAAGAGTTTTTCCGACTCTTCCTTGGCTTGCAAAATGTCGTGCCACGCTTCGACGAGCGTTGCTTCCGTGAGCGAGTCTCGCGTGTCGAGCAAGTTCGCGATGAGCTTGTGCTCTTCGGTCTTGATGTCGATCGGAGCTTCCGGCGTTTTTTCGATCGAACCAAACGCTTGCACCACGAGCACCGAGTGATGCGCAACGATCGCGCGACCCGATTCGCTGACGATGTTTGGATGCGGAACTTTTTCATCGTCACACACATCCGCGATGTTGAAGACGATGTCGCGCGCATATTCCTCCACCGAATAGTTCATCGATGAATGAAATGTCGAACGCGAACCATCGTAGTCGATCGCCAAACCACCACCGACGTCGATGTACTCGATGCGATGCCCCATCTTGCGCAGTTTCGCGTAGTGACGCGTTGCTTCACGCACGGCTCGTTTGATCACCAAGATATCTGGCACCTGCGAGCCGATGTGGAAGTGCAACAGCTTGAACGAGTTGCTCAAACCCGCTTCGGCCAAGATGGCACACGCGCCCAGAATCTCGGCGGTTGTCAAGCCAAACTTCGCATGTTCGCCGCCGCTATCGGCCCATTTTCCTGCGCCTTGCGTCATGAGACGAACGCGCAAACCGAGCATCGGCTCGACGTTCATTTCCTTTGCAACTCGAACGATCGTGCGCACCTCGGAGAGTTTTTCCGCGACGAGAAGGACCTTTTTGCCCAGCTTTCGCCCGAGCAACGCCGTGCGAATGAACGCCTCGTCTTTGTACCCGTTGCACACGATCAGCGACTCGTTGTCGGTGTGCACGCTGAGGCCCGCGAAGAGTTCCGGCTTGGATCCAACTTCGAGACCGTAGTGATACAAGCGGCCCGCTTCGAGAATTTCTTCGACGACCTCTTTGAGTTGGTTAACCTTGATCGGGAACACGCCGCGGTACGTCCCGCGAAACTTGTGCTCCGAAATGGCGCGAAAAAAGGCATCATTCAACGCGCGCACGCGATGGTGCAGCAAGTCTTGAAAGCGGATCAACAGCGGTGTCCGCATCCCTTGCTCTCGCGCCTGCTCGACCACATCGAGCAACGCAATTTTACGCCCGCGCTCCTGCAACGGAGCCACAGTGATTCGACCGTCCTGACTCACATCAAAGTACCCGCGACCCCAACGGTCGATCATGTACAGGTCTTTGGCGTCCGAATTGGTCCAGTCGTCGTTTTCGATCTCGTTCGTGCTCAACTTCTTACGTCTCCGTCGTCGCCGAAGGCCGAATCCTGTCCAGAGAAGTGCGTGAGAATGAAACGTGGAGAGTTTGTCGGAGTGTATGTAACGTGCGTTCTGCCGTCTCGCAAGCTCATCCAAACATCAAACGTCTCCCCTCCAAACACTCCGCAGGTTGAAGGGGAGACGAAAAAACAAACGTTCGAGTTCACGCCTTCTTTGCGGCTGCCGTCGCCTTCGCGCGCTTCGATGCCGACTTGAAGTGATCGTACAGACGCGGCACGGGATACGCTTCGATGCGCTTCTTGTAACCGGCGTCTTTCGTGCGATTTTCGGCCGTCAAGACAGCTTCGATGAGTTTGTCTCGTGTGCCGAATTTTTCCTTCACCTCGGTGAACGTTGCGTGAAGGCGCAAAAGCTTTGCGTTCGAAACATGGTCCAAACCGCGGTTTCCGCCTTGATCGCTGTTCATTCGACCCAGCCAGAGTTCTTCTGTCGCCAGAGCCTTGATGGCTTCGACGAGTTTTGTTTTGTCGCCAAAACGTTCTTTGACGATCGCAAGGGGTGCCTTGTTTGCCACGGGAATTCTCCTTGTCATTGCGAGCGCGAGATCACTCGCGCGGCTTGTTCGGAGCGCGCTTGCTAGCAAAGTTCGTCGCGAGGTGCAAAGGAATCTCTTCACGTTGGTCGAAAAATGATCTCCGCTCGTTCGTGACGAGCTGATACCCTACGTCGACCATGAGAACCCTGCGTGCTTGGTTGTATGGCGGATTGGCCGGATTGCTCGCTGCGTGTGGAACACAGCAAGGGAACGTACCTGACCAACCCCGCGGCGATAGCCAGGTCATTGTCATCGGAGGACCTGCGAAACAGCCCGTTCAAATTGCGGAATCAGACCCAGAACCAGCGCTCGTGGCTGTGCCAAACGATACCGCGAAGGCTGCCGATGCCGAATTGACCGAGCTCGTTATCGATCCCCGCAAATCGCGTTGGTCGCCACGAGCCCTGCAATTGGTCGTGACGGAAATCCAGGGTCTTGAAGCGTTGTTTGCAAGCGTTCCGCTGAATTCTCCCGATCGACCTCGGCTCATGCGCCGATTGGCAGAAGATTATTACGAATTGGTGTCGGCATCTCGTCGTGACAAACAGAATGCAAAAACGCTGGCGTTACGTGGCGACGGGCGAGCGGCAAAAGACGTTGAACGATTCGAAAGAACGAGCCACGCAGCGCAGAAAAAGATGCTCGATTATTACGAAATGCTGATTCAAAAGCATCCAGATTTTTGCGAATCCGTCAATTCCGTCGACCCTACCAAGAACCGCGGGTGTATCGACGATGCCCTGTATTTCATGGGTCTCGAATATCAGCGTATGGGCTCTCCCGACAAAGCGCGAAAAAGTTATTTTCAATTGATCAAGTCCTTTCCCGCTTCGCCCTGGATTGCCGCCTCGTATCTTGCGTTTGGTGAATTCTTTTTTGCGGAAGGCAACGACGATCCGTCGAAATTGGATTATGCACGGCAAGCTTACGAAAAAGTTGTGCAATTCCCGCCGCCGCAAAACGAAGTGCTTGGGTTTGCCCACTATCGACTGGCGCAAATTTACAAGCTCAAGCAAGACCTTCCCAATGCCATGAGCCAGTTGATCAAAGCCAGTGAATTCGTCGTCACCAATCCGTCACTCCGCAGTTCGCCCGCACTGGGACAAACCGTGCGTCGTGAAGTCGTTCCCATTTATTCTCTTGCGGGAAAGCCCACCAAGGCGGAGGCATTCTTCAAACGTTTCCTCAGCGATTCGTCTGCGCCAGGCACCGATCGACACCTCGTCGAAATGCTCAACGAATTGGTGCAAATTTACATGCGCGACAACAAGCGTGTCGAAGCCAATGACGTCTGTTTTGGCTTTTCGGGCGGAGCCGAATCCATTCCTGCATGCAGCACCATCAATTCCGTGCCTGGTCAACAGACACCATGAACCTTTTTAATGACGCCAAATTGCCATTGTTTTGGAATAAGTCCGGGGTCTCGGACGTTTCAAGCGCGTGCAATCTTCATCCGCATACTTGGCTTCTTTTGCGCTTCTGATCCTGCACACACTCGCCGCTTGCACCCCCGCAACGCCTCATGCCCCGACACGCCAACGCAATGAAATCGTCGTTGCCGAAGCCCCGGAGACAATTTCGTTCGTTCCGCGAGTCTCGTCGCTTCCGAATGTGGTGACGCCATTTTTTGCGTCTCCAGATGTAATTCCGATCAAAACGTTCGTGTCGAAGTGTAATGAGCAACGTGCGCAATCTTTTTTGATGCGCAGCACGTACATTTCGCGCCTTGGACTCACGGCCGAAGCTCGTGCTGAACGGAAAAAGTTGCATCAAGCCGCAATTGCCTACCGCACACGGCATTACGGCCTCGTCGAAGGATTCGGCGACATTACGATGAATCCGCGGCCACCGTACGATTACACTTCTGAAGCGCGCTTTTTTGGCATCAACGTTCGGATGAATTCCAAAGTTCTCGTGGCGCTTGGATGCGTCGAAGAGACGATTCAGCAAACGTGCGCCGATGCGCCCTACACGCCGCGGGTGCTCGACGGTCTGCGTATACGCAATACGTTTCACAACAATGAAGTGAGCAATCACTTGTACGGCATTGCGATCGACATCGATCCGGAGCGGAACGCGTGTTGTTATTGTGTTGCGCCTTCGAAAGATGCGCCGATTTGCAAAAAACCCGCAAAAACACCATTTGATCACGCCGAAATTCCGGCATGCTGGGTCGACGCATTCGAGCGATACGGATTTTATTGGCTTGGCCGTGACGAACTTGAAGACACCATGCATTTCGAGTTTTTGGCGGATCCCAACAAGATCAAAGCGTCGCAAACGACGGGTGGTTGACCATTGCCCTTGGGTGCGTATTTGCGAACGTCAGGTCATCCAGAAAAACACCGTGGTCATGCGTTTGTCGGTCATCGAGCGGCCAAAATAATCCGTTGCACTATGAATCAGGTTGGCGTGGTACAAAATGAGCCGGTTGTAGCGATTTTCAATGCGTTTGTCTTCGACGAAGCTATCCCCCGACACGTAACGTGTACCAAATGCTTCCACGAGGTTTGCATGCGGGTCGGGGACCATGTTTCCGCCGAGTTGCCCATTGGGCATTTTGACACGGTAAAACGATGTGCCGCAATTCGGTGGAGCATGGGGAGAAAGATAAAGGACTGCGGCGTAGCGGCACAATTTTTTCGAATCGGTATGCGGCTTCGGTCCACTTTCCGCAGGACCCACAATCTGAACACAATTGTGATCAAGCGACGCACCATCGGGCGCCGAACCTTGCCACAAGCGTTTTGCACCCGTCGCTTTGCGCACGAGGTCTTCAATGATTGCCAATTCTTCCGGCAATAACGCCGGAACAGCGCGCATTCCGGGCCATCCCTCATTTCGGTATGGAGCGCCAAGAATCCAATCTTTTCGCGCCAAAAGACGCGCTCGCAAACCGTCAGGGTCGGGCAACACATTGTCGAAGATCCAATAATCACGCCCTTCCGTCAATTTGCGATGCGGAAGACCGTTGAGTTTTGGAGCTGGACCGCGTTTCGGAATCATCGAAACACCTTTTGGCGACGTCTAGCAGACATGAGCCGCAAAAGCGACATGATTTCACTGTCGAAAAATTCGTCAGGAAAGCTGCGCCATTTCATGGCATCCTACGCCCGATGAGCAGCAACGATGAGCTTCAGGTAGCGTTTCGCGACATGATCAAGTCGATCGTGTGCCCGCATTGCGAGCTCGAATTTACGGACTTTGCCGCAGATTGGGGTGATGCTTGGTGCGAGGGGCGACGCGATTTGATGGATGAACACGGCTGGCAAGAGCGCGACGGACCCTACAAGCTGAAATGCGAATTGTGCGGGAAACGTTCGTGGTTGAACTATTTCAACAGGTCCGTGAAGAGCGCTGAACCTCCACCCAAACGAGTGGTCGTCAAACGGGGGCGCTGAGCCTTTGTTCCTCGACAAACGATGATTGTTCGTCGAGTCCGTCGTTACCTGTGCAGAGTCCTTGGCGCTTCGCGATCATTTGGGTATTTGCGGAACGCATTTGCCATCCGTGCACGTCACGAGCGGGCCATTGCAACAATCGGCGTTGGTCGTGCACATTTCGCCCGCGCCCACGCAGGAGAAATCTTGCGGCGTTACGCAAACACCATTGTCGCAGAATCCCGAACAACACTCGAATCCTGCCGTACAAGGCGGCGGAGGTTCGGCGTCCGAGGGAATACACGGCGACAAGGCCCAGAAGCCGCGCATATTCGTTGTCGCTTCGTTTTGGCCTTCCAGGAAAAACGCCGGATGGCTCGGATCCTTGCCAGCTTGAGGATTCTTGTCAATGGCTGCCACCCATAGTCGCTTTTTGCCATTGTTGGGTGTGCCCGTGATTCGATGCCCATAATCACGCATGCTCGTGAAAACCACCCAAAAATACCCGCCACGTTCGATAGGATTAAACGTCGGCTCGAAGGCACGATTGCGGTCGGCGGCATTCGGCGGCCCGTTGCTCAGCGCTTCGAGCGTCGCTACGGGGGAACCATCCACGTTTTGCATCGCAATCGATCCAATTTGCGTCGCAAAATCGTCGCAACCTTGGGCGTCGCAACCCGTCGCGTAATCGCTCACGTGAAATGCGATCCAATTCGAGTCGGGCGAATACGACGGATACGTGATGGCTCTTTGGCCCGCGGGGAATTCCGACGCATTCACGAGCCCTTTGTAATTGCTGAACGTTTGCGTCGTCGGATCGAAGTCCATCGTCACGAGTCGTCCATTGACGAGATTGTGGTACCAGCTTCCCGCGCCTTCGACGGCGGTCAAGTGTTTGCCATCGGGGGAAAACGCGGGCGTCATCAGGCCACTCATGCCCGGCAACAGAGGTAACGCTCCCAGACCAGAATTTGGAAATTCCGTTCCAGTTGCCGTTTCAGCCAAAACCAGTTTTTGTGAACCGAAAACAACGTATTTGCCGTCATTGTTCACGGCCACGTTGCCCGCGAATCGATTGGATATTTTTCGCACCGTGCCCGCAGGCAAATCGAAGGATACCCAGGCGCGATTGTCATTATCGATCGTGGGTTGTCCTTCCCAAGCCGCCACGAGCGTCGAACCGTCGGAACTGACAGCGTGGCAACCCATGCAAGCTCCACCATTTAATGATTCTGACGTTCCGCCAGGATTGATACGTGCCATTTCGCCCGTACCGCTGGTCGTCCAATAATAAATTGCGCCACGGAGGCTCGCTGGAGCAATGGGCCATGATTGCTTCGTCGACGAATAGGCCGTGCCGGAAGCCGAATCGAGACGTGACAATTCAAACTTGACGGGTTCTCCGCCATTCGAGGCCACCATTTTGTCCCAATAGGCTTGGGGCATACGCACGCTGGCTTGGGATGTGGCTGTGTAGTACCCATCGAACGCATAATTCGTTTGTTCGTAATGGATTCGATACACATCATTCGTTGCGGGCGCATTCCACATGATGAGCGGCGAGGCGAGTCCTTGCGGGAACACCGTTCCATCGTAGGGATAAAGCACCGAACTCAGCGCCGGATCTTGTCCCAAATTGGGCTGATCGAGCGCCGTCGTCGTATTGGGATCGACACCCGCGCCGTATTCTTTTCGATGCACGGAAATCGTGAGCTTGGCCGTGGCTTCGAGGCCATTGTACACGCCATGCAGGGTACCCACGCCGCCATATTCACCAGGCGCCGTCAGCACAACCGGAAGATTCGACGTTACCGCGGCCAGGTCTGGCCGGTCAAACTGCAACGCTTGGGCCATGACCATTTCGGACGAACCATCGACGTACGTCGCTTTGAGCGAAAACGAGGCCATTCCTGGCATCACGCCATCGAGCATCAACGTTGCGGTCGGAGGATCAAAGACCAGGCTT
>JBGAOI010000228.1:0-10001 GCA_044221885.1 Polyangium sp. (in: bacteria) | reverse complement strand
ATGGCTGGGTTCGTCGGAGACTGCCATTGTTGGCGTGAACAAGCAAGCGTGCGCTAACCTGGTTCGTACCGCCCGTCTGCATGTACGTGTCGAAACCTAACCAAGTCAAGACTTTCTTTTCGGTTCGTCGTGGAATCGTGGGATACTCAGACGAACTACAGAAAAACACTGCTCGACAACGCTACGTTCTTCGTGTCCGTTCCGCAACGGGTTTGGCGCAAAATGCGTCGTACGCTTTCCTGATCATCGATGCTTTCGCCCCCATAAAATGATCCCGGTGCACCTGCTCCACGATGGTTCGTCCCTTCCACATCTCGATGAAGCTCGAATTCTTCGGCTGCAAGTTGCACGCGAAGTCTGCGTGAAGTTCGCCTTGGTCATTGCCCGATTTCCACGTTAGCAATTGATTGGCCCGCATTGCATCGTTGAATCGAGCCATGACCAGGTCCACGATCTGCCCCAACGTCGAGCTTGGGGGCTGCTCAGCGGGGGCCGGGGGAACCGCATTGGCCGCAATCACAAAATCGGCTCCAATCTCGCGCAAATGACGGCTCGGTACGTTTGCGACAAACGCGCCATCGACGATCAGGTCCCCATTCAATCGAAACGCTGGAGCCATCGGAGGCGCAGTTCCGCTCAGACGAACTCCGTATCCGACCGAGCCATGTTCTTCCGTCCTTTCTTCGTGTTTGGTCAAATTGCTACTGATCGGGTAAAACGGTATTTCGGTCATGCCCAGTCCGACGACGCGCGGGTGATCCGGGCGCACGCGTCGAATGAGGTCATTGATGAACCATTCGATCGAAAATGTCGAAATGGTACCAAGAAGAACCATTCGAATGAGGGGCGTCGTGAACGGCGACAAAAACGGCGTCAGTGGGTTCTGAGGATTCTGCGAATTTTCATCGACCAGTTTTTCGAGCGCATCAAAGCCTCCGGCGGCATACAGTCCACCAATGATCGACCCAAACGACGTACCCGTCAGGAAATCGATGGATATCCCTTGGTCTTTGAGGTTCTGTAATAGTGCCACATGGCAAAATCCCCAGGCTCCACCGCCGCCTAGGGCCACGCCGACCGTTTGTCGCATCACGACACGGGCCAATCGTTGGAGCGCCCGTTTGTAGGGACCATCTTTGGACGTATGACCCATGAGCGCGTGGGGGCCATAATGATCGCTCAGCTTCGCTCCCTCTGGATCCTCAGGAACACGCACGACTTTTCTTCGGCATTCGAAATCCGAGACGTCGTTTTCATCGGGCAAGCCGCCAACGAATGAAGTGAGAGGTGGGCGCACTGTGCCGGGCAAGATTTCGAGCCACGAACCCAGTCGAGCTTCATTCATGGCTTGTTGCATGCGCTTCGTTTCCCGCTCGATGTATATCGGTGTCATCCGTTCCACCCAAACAAGATTGGGTGGCTCGATTTCACTGAATTGGTATCCTGCTTCTGTTTCATCCGTCACGTAAAGGACCGTCGAACATCTCGAATTCAACTGAATGGCGAGTTGTTTTGCCGCCTTGTCTGCCGTTTCGGCGTCTTTTTGAAGACAAAGAATGACGTAACTAAACTCGCCCTCGGTCTGCAATATTTCCACGAGATCGAGCGCATTTGCGGCAAGTTCTTTATCGTCCGGCCAAATGAGCTGCACGTCGGGCGGCCAAGAGAGTTCGGTCTTTGGGTATTGGGGCGCGACCAAGCGATAATACTGAACGACTCGTTGCGTTCGGTGCCCCGAACGTTTGGCCCGCACGGTTGGTTGAAGGCACTTTTTCAGGGGCTCCGCGGTAAAACCCAGGGGCTCGAAGTGCTCTGCGAATCGTTCCATTCCGAGCAAATCCAGGATGCATACGGATTCTTTCAGTTTGTTCGCGAGTGTCGCGGCCAGGCCCTGAGCCAACGTCGACGCTCCCAGTTTTCGACGCGCTGATTGCACAGCAATGATTTCAGGCACGCGTCCACCGTGATGCATGACGAGGATCTGCTGCACGATTCGGCTCCATGTGGCCATACGATCATCCATGGTCCATCGAAATGCGTACCAGAAAAACTCGAGTATTTCTGCGCCTGGGGTCGCATACACCGACGTCATTCGTGGCGGTTCACGCACATCGAAATCCGGAACGTGGATTTCCTCGTAAGGAATCGCCTTGGCCGGCGTGGTTGCCAAGGTGTGTTCCTCCGGCATGACGAGCCCTTCATGGCCGAAAAGATCCCCGGGGCCGAACTTTCCCGCATACCGTTCCTTTTCACCGTTTTGGGTCGAGGCTGAAGGCGCGACGGGAATAAATGCCGTGCAATTTCCTTCAATGACGAAACCCACGCGACGCGATGGTTTGCCCGCTGCAAGATAGGGCCGATGTGCCGTATCGTCGATGGCCGATGACGAAGCGCGCCGCAGGACACCGAGCTGCATCAAATACTCGACATCACCGGGGGGCAACAGGCGGCAAATGGAATTGGCTCTGAATCGTTCGAGAATTTGCTCGCGTTTGGCGAACCGAACGGCGACTTGTTGCCGCACATAACGCACGAGTTCTGGGTACTCGCTCATTATGCGTAGGAAATCCGACACGAGGACATATTGTGCCGAGACAGAATCGTTCATGGGAATCGCCTTGACGGCGGTTTGTAGCGGGCGCACCCATTGCTTGCCGGATTCTCGTTCGTCGAATTCACGCAATAGGCTGGGCAAACCAATCCATTGTCCGGGTCGACATTGACCAATCTCTACACATTGACCACGTTCGTTTTCGACGACGAGACGCATTGCGCCGCCCAGGACGAGGTACACTTTGGCTTCTGCCTCGCGTCGATCCAATTCAACCATCGTTTGGACCGTTTCCGACGGCCGCAAGATGGCCTTTAATGCCTCTAACGCTTTGGTTCCATGCAAAAGCGGGTGCAAGTGAACCACCGCTGCCGTGATGTGCCGGTCATTGTCGTAATAGGATTCGACTTCGGCTTCGAGTTTTTGATCGAAATCTTCGCTTGGGTTCGTGGGGGCCAGACTGGACTTGATTGCGGCCGTGTATGCTGCCGAATGCAATGGTTCGTGTGTGTCGAGAAGGTACGCGGGCAAGCCCATGAGCAAATGCAGCGGCGGCAATTTCAACATTGTGCGTTTCTTTCGCCCGTTTTTGGCGGTATCGAAGGGCCTACGGCAACTACGAGATACGACTTGCCTCTGCGAGGCAGGCCACCCTACAGCGCGGGAGAGATGTCTGTCACGAAAAATTCGCTCGACCCCCTTGGCATCGACCACGCTTCGGAGGTATGCCTGCACCACTCGAAACAGACTCGAAAGGCAAGGCGATGAGCGACTTTCAGTACCAAGACATGTTGCCCCTCGGCAAAGACGAGACGCCCTACAGGCTTCTCACGAAAGACTATGTTTCTACGTTCGAGGCGGCAGGCCGAACGTTTCTGAAAGTCGAGCCGCAAGGTTTGTCGCTGCTCACCCAGGAAGCTTTCCGCGACATCTCGCATCTCTTGCGTCCTGGCCACTTGGCGCAGCTTTCCAAGATCTTGCAGGATCCGGAAGCAAGCCCCAACGATCGATTCGTGGCGCTCGAACTATTACGTAACGCGAGCATTGCGGCGGGGTTTGTCCTGCCATCATGCCAAGACACGGGCACGGCGATTGTCGTGGGCAAAAAAGGTCAATACGTGCTCACCGAAAGCAACGATGAAGCAGCCATTGCTCGTGGCGTAAGCGATGCTTATCGCACGCTGAATTTGCGCTATTCGCAACTCGCGCCGCTCGACATGTATCGCGAAGTGAATACAAAGACAAACCTTCCGGCACAAATCGAACTGTATGCAACGGAAGGATCCGCCTACAAATTCTTGTTCATGGCCAAAGGTGGCGGTTCGGCCAACAAGAGTTACCTGTACCAAGAAACAAAGGCGCTGCTCAATCCCGAAAGTTTACTCGCGTTTGTCGAGCAAAAGCTGCGTTCCTTGGGTACGGCCGCCTGTCCGCCCTACCATTTGGCCGTCGTGATTGGCGGAACGAGCGCCGAATACACACTGAAGGTCGCGAAACTCGCGTCGGCTCGTTATCTGGACACGCTTCCCCCCGATGGCAATGACTTGGGACGAGGGTTCCGAGATCGAGAGCTCGAACTGAAAATCCTCGAGATTGCACAACGAACAGGCATTGGTGCTCAGTTTGGCGGGAAATACTTTTGTCATGACGTACGCGTCATTCGGTTGCCTCGTCATGGGGCGTCGTGTCCGGTGGGTATTGCTGTATCGTGTTCGGCCGATCGCCAGGCATTGGGCAAAATTACGGCCGACGGTATTTTCTTGGAAGAACTCGAAAAGGATCCTGCGAAGTACCTGCCGGAAACGACGAGCGAGGATTTGAGTGGCGAAGTCGTTTCGATCGACTTGAACCAGCCCATGAGCGAGATTCGGGCGAAGCTTTCGCAATATCCCATCAAAACGCGTTTGTCGCTTTCTGGGCCCATGGTCGTCGCACGCGATATCGCGCACGCGAAGATCAAAGAGCGTCTCGATCGGGGCGAAGGCATGCCCGACTACATGAAGCAATACATGGTTTATTACGCTGGACCCGCCAAAACGCCGACGGGTTATGCTTCAGGATCGTTTGGCCCGACAACTGCCGGACGTATGGACGCGTATGTCGACTTGTTCCAGGCCAATGGTGGATCGCACGTGATGCTGGCGAAAGGCAATCGGTCCAAGGCGGTCACGGAAGCCTGCAAAAAACACGGCGGGTTTTACTTGGGATCGATTGGCGGACCAGCGGCACGTTTGGCCAAGGATTGCATTCGCAAAGTCGAGGTGCTCGAATACCCCGAACTCGGCATGGAGGCCGTGTGGAAAATCGAAGTCGTCGACTTCCCCGCATTCATTATCGTCGACGACAAGGGCAATGATTTCTTCGCCGGTATCGAAGGAAAAGCCACCGGCAAACATCTCAACGTCGTCGGCTGAGGTTTGACCTCGGAACCTGCGTCAAACTTGCCGTTTTTCCTCTGACTTTGCCGTGAAATTCGTTGAAATCGGTTCGATTTCAGGAGCGGCTGGTCGCTGTTCTTGGGGAACCGATTCTTCCACTTGATCGGCGACAAATCGCTCGTGGGTGGGCGGCGGAAGTTCCCCCTGCACCTCTTGCACCAATGGCGCCTCGTACCATCTCTTGCGTCGATAAGCCCGCACCATCCAAAAGATCCCAACCGCCTCGAAGCTCAAAGCAAGTACCAGCATGGACGCGTGGACAGACGTTCCAAGGCTCAATGCAGTGGCCCAAGGTTTGCCAGGCACATACCGAATCCAAATGCGGCGACCTTGGTTGGGCACCGCATTAAAATCGTCGCGGTTGATCTCGACATGTTCGCTGTACACGTCCCCGGAATCGTCCTGGTACGACACCATGGCCTTGTAATGCGGTACGCGACGTCGTTTGCTATCGGTCGTTTCAGAAAAAAGTTTGCCGTGATAATTCGCCACGACATTACGTCCGAGAATCAAACGGATGTGGTACGTCCCGAGCACCCCCACGGCCATGAGTTCGACCAGAAGAACGAGCCAAAAAGCGCGAAGAAATGCCCGCGCTCGCAGGTGATGCCGCTTGGACAAACCTTCCGTCGATATGTTCATGCCGCGTCGTTTTGCATCTTTCATGACCCAGCCGACGGGCGCTTTCGATCGGTACGTTGAAGTGGCTTCATGCGCCTCGGGATCAAACCCTCGTTCGAGTCGACCTTCGATAACGACGTGTTCTCCCACAGAAAGCTCAGCACGGCGACGGCGCCATGTGGGCATCGTCCACTCCATCTGATCGAGTTTGTCCACGAGCATCACGTCTTTGGGGGGTTCGACGCGGACTCGTTCGCCGTTTTTCGTGCGCACGTAAAACGGTTGAGCCTCCGTCTCCCGTGTGACTTCATGCCACCTGTGGGAGCGGTTCTTTTGGCTGAGGGCTTCGCTTCCAGTTTGTCCAATCGTAACGCGCACGGCATGGCTCGATTCACTCGCGAATTCAACATCACCGCTGATGAATCGAGCGCCGTCATAAAGTGGCAAGGCGGCGTTTTCCGTTCGTTTCGCAAGATCCGCCGCTCGACGGGCCACGAGTATTTCTCGTATCCACACGCCAAGTGAAAGAATGGCAATCATGTCGATGCCGAGCACCCAAAGATGGGATGTTGGCGGAGGCATGTGGTTGAGTTCGACAATCTTGAGAATTTCGTCCACGGGATCTCTGAGCAGAGAATGACGCCAGAAACTTGTCAAGTTGTACGAGTTGGCTTGAATTTGCGGAGAATTCCCGAGTTTCGCGCAAGAAACCGATGCTGACGTTGCGTCATATCTGCATGTTGCGGTTTACCCCCGAAACGATTCGTGTAGAGTGCCGCGCGAAATGGTCGAACAAGCGCGTCGAAGCAAAGAAACTGGCGCTGATGCCGAGGGGTTGGGACTGACAATCGGCATTCCAAAAGAGACCGATCCTTTGGAAAACCGCGTCGCGGCAACGCCCGCCTCCGTCGCTCGTCTGCGAAAATTGGGTTTTGACGTCATGCTCGAGGCCGGCGCCGGTGTCGCCGCAGGCTTCGAAGACGCCGAATACGCCCAAGCCGGAGCCACGTTTGTCCCGACAGCCGAGGAACTCTGGAAACAAGCCAACATCGTGACCAAGGTCCGCGCTCCCGCGGTAGATCCGAGCACGGGCAAACACGAAGCGGAACTGCTCCGCAAAGGGCAATACCTCATCTCGTTTTTGTGGCCCGCACAAAACAAAGAACTCGTGGACAAACTCGGTGAACGAGGTGCCACGGTGCTGGCGATGGATGCCGTTCCTCGCATCACGCGGGCACAAAAACTGGATGCATTGTCGGCGATGGCGAACGTTGCGGGTTATCGCGCCGTGATCGAAGCCGCTGCAAACTACGGACGATTGCTTGGTGGTCAAAGCACTGCGGCGGGTCGGATCAAACCTGCGCAAGTCTTCATCATCGGCGCTGGCGTTGCAGGTCTTGCCGCGATTGGCGCGGCACGCGCGCTCGGCGCTCAAGTCAAAGCGTTCGATACTCGTCCCGTCGTTCGTGAACAAGTCACGAGCATGGGCGCCGAGTTTGTCCCGTTCGACTTTCAAGGCGAGACAGGTGAAGGGCAGGGCGGGTACGCCAAACAAGTCAGCGATGCGTATCTCGCCGCCGAACAACAACTCATCGGTGAACATTGTCGCACGAGCGACATCGTCATCACGACGGCGCTCATTCCGGGAAAAAAAGCTCCAGAACTCATCACGAGCGGCGCGGTTGTCAACATGCACCGAGGCAGCGTCATCGTGGATCTTGCAGCCGAACAAGGTGGCAATTGCGCCTTCACGAAACGCGACGAACGCGTGGTCGAATACGGCGTCACCATCATCGGTTACACGGACCTCACGAGCCGCATGGCGCGTCAAGCGAGTGAGCTTTATGCGATGACGATCGTCAATCTCATCGACGACATCTTGGGCAAAGAGAAGAAGTGGTCGCTCAATCTCGAAGACGAAATTCAACGCGGCATGCTGGTCCTTCACGAAGGTGAGCTCAAGTGGCCGCCACCACGCCCCGAGATTCGTCCCGGTGCACCGTCTCCGCCCGCGGTCAAACCTCCGGCCCATGGCCAAGCCAAACCTGAAGCTCCGCCAAACCCATGGCCCGCACGAATTGCGACGGTTTTGGGCCTCGCGTTCCTTGCGCCCGTGGGGCTCTTCGGCAAACCCGAACTCGTCGAGCATCTCACGGTTTTTCTACTCGCTTGTGTGGTTGGATGGCACGTCATCTGGAACGTGACTCCGGCTCTGCATACGCCGCTCATGAGCGTCACGAACGCGATCAGCGGTATCATTCTGATTGGCGGCATGTTGCTGGCGGCAACGGGCGGTGGCCTCACGACAGCCGCAATTCTCGGCGCGATAGCGGTGCTTCTTGCATCGATCAACGTCGCGGGTGGTTTCCTCGTGACGCAGCGAATGCTGCGCATGTTCCGCAGGTGAGGGGTCGATGCGCAGCAGCTTCGTGAACGTCACATACCTCGTTGCCAGTCTTCTGTTTGTCATGTCCCTACGGGGCTTGAGTTCGCAACAAACAGCGCGACGCGGAAATCTTCTCGGCACCGTCGGCATGTTGCTCGCCGTTGTCGTTACGCTCGGGGCGATTGTCCTGCCTTCAGAAACAGCCGCGCATGCGCAGCAAGCCATGCAAGTCGAAGGACTTGGTTTGCTTGCGGGCTCGATTGGTCTCGGCGCGGTGGTGGGATCCGTTCTCGCTGCCCGCGTGGCCATGACGAGCATGCCCGAACTCGTTGCCGTCCTGCACAGCTTCGTAGGAGCCGCAGCCGCACTCGTCGGTATCGCCAGCGAAATCGATGGAGTTCGTCATTCCGCAACGGCGGATGTGGCCCACCACGTCGAGATTCATGCGGGCGTGTTTATCGGTGCGATCACGTTTACCGGCTCGATCATCGCATTTTTGAAGCTTCGCGGAACAATGGGTTCGCGTCCGCTCGTCATTCCTGGTCGTCATGCGATCAACGCGTTGATGGTCACGGCTTGCGTTGGTCTTGGCGCGATGGCGTTTGGCGCGGACGCATCGACTCGCGTCACGTATCTGCTGATTTCCACGGGTGTTGCGAGTGTTCTTGGTGCGCACCTCGTGCTCGCGATCGGCGGTGGTGACATGCCGGTCGTTGTTTCGCTCCTGAACAGTTATTCCGGTTGGGCTGCTTCTGCGGCTGGTTTCATGCTGGGCAACGATCTCTTGATCGTCACGGGAGCCCTTGTTGGCAGTTCAGGTGCCATCCTCAGCTACATCATGTGCAAGGCGATGAACCGTTCGATTTGGAACGTCGTTTTTGCTGGATTTGGCGAACAGGGTGGAGCTGTTCCGGCGGCAAAGAAGGGTGAAGCGCCGAAGAAGGTGAACGAGACAAACATCGAAGGCGCCGCGGAGCTGCTCTTGGGTGCAAAGAATGTCGTCGTTGTTCCAGGTTATGGAATGGCTGTCGCGCAAGCTCAACATGCGGTCAAAGAGATCACCTCGCTGCTCGAGAAGCATTCGGTCAAAGCGCGTTATGCGATTCATCCTGTGGCTGGGCGCTTGCCTGGACACATGAACGTTTTGCTCGCGGAAGCCAACGTTTCTTATGAGATCGTCAAGGAGATGGAGGAGATCAACGAAGACTTCGCCGAGACGGATGTCGTGATTGTGATTGGAGCGAACGACATCGTGAATCCGAGTGCGCTCGATGATCCCGAGAGTCCGATTTATGGCATGCCGGTGCTCGAGGTTTGGAAGGCCGGACGCGTGATCATGCTCAAGCGTGGTATGGCGGCTGGATACGCCGGTGTCGACAATCCGCTGTGTTATCTCGACAATACGCTCATGTTGTTTGGCGATGCCAAAGCGAGTGTGCAGAAGCTCTTGTCGGCGATTGGGTCGCGCGTGGATCAAATGGCTGCGTAGGGTTTGTCGCTACCTCGGTGATGACGTTTGGCGCTTCCCATTTGAAAGTGGTAGAACGCACGGCACGAGGTTTTCGCTTCAAACCGGTGAGGTGTGTAGGTGCTCGAACGACTGGAACTTGAGAAATTCACGGCATTTCACACGCTGACGCTTGATTTCGTGCCGGGCGTGAACGTTTTTGTTGGAACCAACGGGACGGGAAAGACGCATCTGTTGAAGGTGCTCTATGCCATTACGGAGGCACATCGATTGAATGATGACATCGCGATGAAGCTGCGGCGCGTTTTTATGCCGCAACAAATGCGTTTGGGGCGGCTCGTGTGGCGGTCACAGGGCGGGCAATCGGCGTTTGTGCGCGCGAAGAAGGATGGCAAGACGCTGTCATTTCGCTTCAGCAGCAATCAATCCGACGACCGTTTTTCCGAGTTTACGTCGGAATGGGCAGAACCTACGGAACAGCAGGGAAAACCAGTATTCATTCCGCCGAAGGACATGTTAGCCCACGCGCCTGGATTT
>JBGAOI010000227.1:0-10007 GCA_044221885.1 Polyangium sp. (in: bacteria) | reverse complement strand
AAATCCTCCGAGCGCACGAAGCAGTCGAGTGCGATCGATTCGTTCCTTGGCTTTTTTTGCTTCCGCGAGCAATGCCTCGAATAGCTTCATATCGCCATGAGATGCCGCGATAAAAAGAACCGTTTGGATCATGTCCGGATCGACCGCATTACGATCTGCAAGCCAGGCTTTTGCAAGTTTCGTTGCTTCGGCCAAGAGTTTTTCGTCGCCACCTTCGTCGGCCACGAGCTTCACAACTTGCGCGCGCAGTTCGCGTGTCGGATCATCTTCGTTCGTGGCACTTTTGAAACCCAGTTTTTGTGCACGTTTACCGAATATGTCGCGAATCATTTTGCGGAAATTCGCATGCTGTGCGTCGGAGAAATACGGCCCATGTGCCGTCGACCAAAACGGTCCCATGGCCGCTTCCACGACGGCTGGGTTTTCATCGTTCGCAAATTTCGCTGCCAAATCGAGAACCTGCGCGTAATCGGTTTTTCCGATACTCGCCAATGCTTGCACATTCGCGAGCAGCGAAATTCGTTCGGGGGCAGAAAGAACCTCGGGCGACTTGCCAAGTTTCTGCAAAAGGTCCGATGAATATCCAACGCGGTAATACCCATTGGCGCCGTCGTTCGCGACGACCCAATCCGGGCACGAGGACAAGGGCATTTCTCCGCGCTCAGCTTCGAGATTCACGCATTGCGATGCGGTTTTTTTCCCCGTACCATATCGAACGCATACGGGAATTTTCCATTTGGGCGATTCATTGCCTCGATCTGCACCATCAGGCAAATAACGCGATTGCACCAACGTGAGCTTTGGAGTCGCGCCACAAACGAGTTGCACATCGACGAGAGGCACGCCAGCTTGGTCGAGAAACGTCAAATAAGCGGACGTAATGTCTTTGCCCGATTCTGCCGAAATCGCCCCAAGAAAGTCTTTGGCTGTGGCGTTGCCGAATGCGTGATCTCGCAAATACCGCTGCACGCCTTTGCGGAAGTTTTCTTCGCCGACGTATTGCTCGAACATACGCGTGACAGCAGCGCCCTTGCCGTAGGTGATTCCATCGAAAGCGTTGTGGATATCGTCATTGGATTCAATGGGTTGACGAATCCGACGAGCCGTCGCCAAACTATCGGAATTCATGGACCACCCCGCCGCTTTTGCTCGCTCGGCAGCGGTGTTCCACTTGGGCTCGAGCTGTTCGACGATTTTCGGCGCCATCCACGTAGCAAAGGTTTCATTGAGCCATAAATCGTCCCACCAGGCCATGGTGACGAGATTGCCAAACCATTGATGCGCCAATTCATGGGCGCCGATCTCGGCATATCGACTACGAAACGATGCTGATTCTTCTTCTGGACGCGATAAGATGATGGCTTGATTGAAGGTGACGAGCCCTGGATTTTCCATGGCCCCGCCTTGCATCGGCACCGAAATCATATCGAGTTTTTCGTATGGATAAGGCGTGCCGAAATACTTTTCCAGCAAATCGAGTACCGGGCCCGTCGTCGCCGCGGCATATCGGGCCCATGATTTCTTGCCTTTGGGAGCAATAATTCGAATCGGCGTTTTTTTGCTCCCTCCCGTCCCTGCATCCACAAGCTCGAACGGTCCGACGGCAAACGCGACGAGGTAACTCGGTAATGGCTTTGTCTCGGCAAATTGCGTGACTTTGAATCCGTCAGCGTCTTCTTTTGTCGACGTCGCCGGCGTATTCGACAACGCAACGTCCTGCTTTTTCGTCCGTAGCGTCAATTGCCACGGAATCTTGAAATTCGGTTCATCGAACGAAGGAAATGCGCGGCGCGCCTCGAGCGGTTCGAAATCGGAAAAAATGTACCATTCATCGCCTTCTTGCTGCCGCGAAATGCCATTGTGGTCTTTCGTCAACAATGGGCCGCGATAATCCAACGAAATCGTCGCATTCCCCACAGGAAGCGGCTCCGCGAATGCCAAACCCAGAAAATTCGGGTCTCCTGTGATGAGTTTGGCCGGAACGGTCGTTTGTCCCAGAATCGCTTCTGCCCGCTCGATGGTAAGCCCCACGATATTGAGCCAAAAGATCGACGTCGATTTGGCAACCTTGACTTCGATCCGTGCTTTTCCCGCGAAGATTTCTTGCGTCGGCACGAGCGTCAATTCAACGGACTGCCGCACGGGATGCACATCGTCGGGCAACCGGAGTTTTGGCGGCGTCGGAGCAACCACAACCGTAGGCGTATCAACGTTCGTCGAGGTTTTGACCTTGGGTGCGTCGACTGGTGCCGGCGTCGAACCACAAGAGCTAGCGAGCAAAGCGGTCAGGGCGAGGGCGAATTTTCGCATCTGTATTCGATGGCTCTGCGACATGGCAGCCGATGCGTCAAGCCCGAGCATACAACTGCCACATCCCGCCCCATGCAGGTCGCAATCGTGGTACGGAAGGGCGAGCCGTTGCCGAGGTTTTTCCGAATGTATGATTGGAACGCCGCCGTCGCACCTCAAGCCGATGCCGACGGTGAAAACGAGCCGCATGTCCGCCTTCGCCCCTTTGGCCGTGGGCCCACGAAAATCGCCGTCGTCGATGAAACGTTGCGCGATGGTCTCCAGAGCGCCGCGGGATATCAGCCCGATGCCGCCCACAAAATCGACCTCGTGTATGCGATGGACGCGATCGGCGTGGATGTCGTCAGCGTGGGGCTTCCCGCCGCCGGCAAACAAAATGCCGAAGATTGTTACCTGATCTGTAGAGAAATCGTTCGGTCCAAACTGCGCCTCATTCCGACAGCAGCCGCACGTACGGTCGTCGCCGACGTGCAAGGAATCGCGCGCGCCGCCGAACGCGCAGGCATTCCGATCGAGGTCTATTCGTTCATCGGAAGTTCACCCATTCGCCTCTTCGTCGAAGGCTGGGATCTGAACTTCTTGATTGGAGCGATCACCGGAGCTGCGAAAGAGGCCGTCAATGCGGGTTTGCCCTTTTGTCTCGTCACGGAAGACACGACACGATCGCACCCGGATGTTCTTCGTACGCTCTACAAATGCGCAGTCGACGCCGGCACGAGCCGCATCTGCATCTGCGACACGACCGGCCACGTCACGCCGTATGGCATCGAAGCACTCGTCGAGTTTGCACGACAAACCCTCGACGACATGGGTGCAAAACACGTGGAGCTCGATTGGCACGGACACAATGATCGCGGGATCGGACTTCCAAACGCACTTTGGGCGGCGTCCGCCGGCGTAAATCGCGTGCATGGAACTGGGCTCGGCGTTGGCGAACGCGTCGGCAACACAAGCCTCGAATTGCTCGTCGACAACCTTGGTCGCCTCGGCGTCAGGCCTCTGCCACCTGAAGCACGACTGGTCGAATACTGCGAATTAGCGTCGCGCGCTCTTCAGTATCCGATCCCGATCGATCATCCGATCGCGGGAGCTTCGACCCGCAAAGATCGTTTTTCTTTCCGTACCTTTCGTTCAATTCCAAATGAAGTTAGCTCGGACAAACCTCACGATCGGCTTGTCCCAATGTCGCTGACCGTCGGCGACACACGTGTCGATTTGGCGGTTCCACCACGACGAACGCTGCTCGAAGCGTTGCGTTACGACCTGGATCTCGTGGGTACGAAGCAAGGTTGCGACAAAGGTGATTGCGGCGCGTGCACGGTGATCGTGGATGGCGTGGCCACGTTGTCCTGCTTGACGTTGGCGCTCGACGCGGACGGAAAGACAGTGCGCACCGTGGAGACGCTGGAAGGAGCGCCGCACATCGATGCGTTGCTGGACGGCTTTGATCGTGCGGGCGGAGGTCAATGCGGCTTCTGCACGCCGGGCATGTTGATGACGGCTACGGCGCTTCTCGATCGCAATCCGAAACCATCGCGAGACGAGATCAAACTCGCCATCTCCGGCAACCTGTGTCGATGCACGGGTTACGGTAAGATCGTGGACGCGATCGAACTTGCCGCGAAGATTCGACGTGGCGAAGCAACGCCGGGTGAAGGTTTGCCCGGGACCGAATGTGCTCCACCACCTCTCGCTTCCAACGCCGCCACTCGAGCACCCAAGCAGGGATGAGGCCATGGCAGAGAAAGACAAACCCACCGCTTCCGTCCGTGGCCTGATTGGAACGCGTACACGTTCAATGCTCAGCCCGCGAGTCACCGGGCAAGTTCGCTACACGGACGACATTCACCTGCCCCGCATGTTGTGGGGCCGCATCGTGCGATCGCCACATCCACACGCGCGTATCAAGCGCATCGACGCGTCACGCGCCCTCGCCCGACGTGATGTCGTTGCTGTCATCACGGGCCAGGACATGCCCGAGCGTTTTGGGATCATTCCTTGGACCCCCGATGAGTTCCCGTTGGCGCTCGATACGGCGCGATTCATCGGCGATGGCGTTGCTGCCGTCGCTGCCGAAGACGAACGAGCAGCGCATGAAGCGGCGGACCTGATCGACGTCGAGTACGAAGTTCTTCCCGCCGCAACAGACCTCGATACGGCGATCAACAAGCCGGAAATCGGCCTCGGCAAAGGCGGAAAAGACAACGTTTCGAAGGACGTCGATCTGGCCTTCGGTGATGTCGATGCGGCGTTTGTCCAAAGCGACTTCGTCACGGAGAACGATTTTTATTACGAAGGTTCAGCGCATGCGCCGATCGAAACGCACTGCGCGATTGCGAATGTCGACAAGAACGGACTGCTCACCGTTTGGTCGACGACGCAGGTGCCGCATTATTTGCACCGCGAACTCTCTCGCGTGTTGCGCATTTCGCCCACGCGTATTCGCGTGATTCAGCCGCCCGTGGGTGGAGCGTTTGGCGGAAAAAGCGAACCGTTTGCCCTCGAGTTCTGCGCCGCCAAACTCGCGATGATCACCGGGCGTCCCGTGAAATTCCTCTACACCCGGGAAGAGGAATTCTACGCACACCGCGGTCGCCATCCGATGCGCATTCACATGAAGCTCGGCGCGAACCGTGATGGCAAACTCACCGCGCTCGATGCACGCACGTACATCGATGGAGGCGCGTATTCATCGTTCGGCCTCGTGACTGCGTATTACTCCGGCCAGCTTCTCACGCTGCCCGCGTTCCCGGACAACTATCGTTTTCATTCGACTCGTTTGTTCACAAACAAACCGCCGTGTGGACCGAAACGCGGTCATGGAAGCGTGCAGCCGCGATTCGCGTACGAGGTTCTTCTCGACGAAGTGGCGTGTGCGATCGGCATGGATCCGATCGAGCTGCGTCGCAAGAACCTGGTTGCCCCGGGCTCGAAAACGCTGAACGGCATGCGCGTCACGTCGAACGGCATTTTGGAATGTCTCGAAGCGGTCGAGAAAGCGAGCGACTGGAAAAATCGTCGTGCCAAACTCGGCCGTGGTCGAGGGTTGGGCGTGGCCGTCAGTGCCTACATCAGCGGGACAAACTACGCGATTTATCCCAACGCAATGCCGCAAAGTGCAGTGCAGCTCAAGGTCGATCGGTCGGGCGTCGTGACGGTCTTTTCTGGTCAAAGCGAAATTGGTCAAAGTTGTGACCTCATGCTGGCGGTGATTGTCGCGGATGAACTCGGTCTCGATCTCGGCGCCGTGCGTGTCGTCTCGGGCGACAGCGACACCTGCCCGGTGGATCTGGGCGCGTATTCGTCGCGCGGGACCTTCATGAACGGCAACGCGTGTTTGATGGCGGCGCGAGAAGTGAAAGACAAACTCGTCAAAGCCGTTGCAGAAAAACTCGACGTTGATCCGCGAGATGTTCTCGTCACGCGTGGAGCGCTCGTGTCGATCAAGGACCCATCACGCGGCGTTCCCGTCACCGAAGCGATTCAACTTGCCGAAGCAAAGTTCGGAACGATTGGCGCGGTTGGTCATTACAACACGCCTAAACTTGGCGGCGATTATCGCGGTGGAACCATCGGCGCATCGCCGGCGTATTCGTTCACGGCGCACGTGGCCGAGGTTCGTGTAGACGAACGGACTGGCATTGTGACGGTGGAAAAAATCTGGGTTGCGCATGATTGCGGCAAGGCGCTGTGTCCAACGGTCGTCGAAGGTCAGCTCGAAGGTTCGGCGTACATGGGAGCAGCCGAAGCGTTGCTCGAAGCGCACGTGATTGGTGCGGATGGTCTGCACAAAGGGCCCAACCTGCTCGATTACCGAATTCCTACGAGCATGGACGTTCCGGAGTTTGTCCCGTTCATCATCGAATCGGACGATGCCGAAGGTCCTCGCGGAGCCAAGGAAGCGGGCGAAGGTCCACTTCATCCATCGATTCCCGCTATTTCCAACGCGATTTACGACGCCGTTGGGGTTCGCATGCGTAAACTTCCGTTCTCGCCCGCGCGAGTTCTCGAAGCGTTGCGCAAGCAGAAAACTGAAGAAGCTCGTTTACGACCTGCTGCTGCGGAGTGAACTGTCGTGTTGCCGTTACCTATTTTCGATCATCATCGTCCGCGCACCTTGTCGGCAGCTCTCGAATTGCTGGCTCGACTGGGACCCAAAGCTGTCGTCGTCGCTGGCGGGACCGACGTACTTCCGAACATGAAACAAGGGCTCGTCGAGCCTGAACATGTCGTGTCGATTGGAGCGCTCGAAGAACTCCGCGGCATTTCATTTGAAGCGACAGACGAAAACAACGAGCGACTTGTCGTCGGTGCAGGGATGCGTTTGTCCGAGATTGCCGACAGCATTACGGTCAAACGTTGGGCTCCGGCATTGGCTGAAGCAGCGGGCCAAGTGGGCGGACCTCATCATCGGGCAATGGGCACATTGGGCGGCAACATTTGCCTCGATACGCGCTGTCGTTATTACAACCAAACGTATTTCTGGCGCAAATCGCTGGGGTTTTGTTTGAAGAAAGACGGCACGGTTTGTCACGTCGTACGAGGCGGACAGAAGTGTGTCGCTGCGGCATCGAATGACACAGCCCCGGCGTTGCTGGCGCTGGAAGCGGATATTCAATTGGTTGGTCCAAATGGAACCCGCGTGATTGCGGCAAATGAGTTTTACACGGCAGACGGCATTAAAAACACAGTGCTCGAGCCGGGGGAACTTGTGGTGCGCGTGTCGATTCCGCGTCGACTGAATCGGCGAAGTGCATTCGAGAAATTGCGTCGACGAGGCGCGATTGATTTTCCGCTGCTGTCCATTGCGGCGCGTGTGGATTTTTCGGCGCAAGATACGCAACGCATTGAAGCGGCGGATGTTGTCGTGTCGGCGTTGGGTGCTCGTCCCCGGCGCATACGTGCGGCGGCAATGGTGCGTCCGGGTACGAACGTGGATACGTTTGTCCGAGACGTCTCGCGCGGTGCGTATACGGAGTGCAAGCCATTGCCGAACGTGGATGAGGATACGGAATGGCGGCGTGAAATGGTGCCCGAGCTTGTGGAGCGGGCATTGCGACGGGTGATGGAAGCGTAATTGTCAAACGCGTAAAACCTGCCAATAAGGTTTGTGTTTTCCCGCTTTGCTGTACACACCAGTATGGAACGGTCGTTTTAGGTTTACGAAGGCATTCTCCAGCCATCGCATCGGGAATCGAAACGTTGGGCCTTGCTGCCCGCAGTTTCCCTTCGGTAATAAATATCGAATGGTACTCACTTCGAATCAAAAGGTTTCGGCGAGTTCGTCTTTGACATTCTGCCGACCAAGGGGCGTTTGACCAAGACCATCTCGCGACCCAAAAGACGACTTCAAGAAGCCTGGTTCCCGTCGCTAAGAGCAGCAAATTTGCTTACATTTGTAAACATAGGGGGGCAGCTCGAGGTCCGGCGCGCCAACCTGGTTTTGCGTCTTTTTGGCGGCAAATGAAGGCTGTTTCGAAAAATTTTCGGACCGGAGAAAAAAGTTCGTCCGCGTGTCGATCCGATGTGCGCTCGTTCGTCGTCATGCCAGAACCGAGTTCGTTACGCCGAACTCAAACGAAGTAAACGAAGAAGAGGAACGACACGATGCGATTCATGGTGATGCACAAGGTGACGGAAGAGTTGGAAAAGGGTTTGCCGCCGGATCCCGAGGCCATGGCGGCGGTGGAAAAACTGATGGGCGAGGCCGCGAAAGCAAACATTTTCTTGGGCGGCGAAGGATTGAAGCCAACAGCAGAGCGATTGCACATTGTCTACAAGGATGGCCGGCGTACGATAACGGACGGGCCATTTACCGAAGCGAAGGAACTCATTGCGGGGTTTGCGCTCATGCGCGTGGGTTCACGTGAGGAGGCCATTGCGTGGGCGGATCGGTTTGCTGCGGCGAAGGGCGGGGATGTGGAAATGTTCTTGGGTCCTGTTGTCGAGTATTGGGACTTGGGGTTTGGTACGAAACCGGAAAATGCGCCGCTACGCTTTTTGGCGATGCATAAAATGGACGAACGAGCGGAGAACGACCAGCCGCCTCCTCCGGAGCATATTGCGGCGATGCGTGCGCTCATTGAAGAAATGACGAAAGCCGGAGTTCTCGAAACCACCGGAGGTTTGGCGAGTACGAAAAGGGGCGCGCGTATTCGGCTTGGTAGCGGCAAACCTACGGTCATCGACGGACCTTTTGCTGAATCCAAGGAACTCATCTCGGGGTACGCGATACTCGAATTGCCTTCCAAAGAGGAGGCGATTGAATGGGCGGTGCGATTTGGTGAAATCGTCAAGGTGAACGAGGTGGATGTAAGGCTGATGTGTTGAGTTTTGGTCGTATGGGAAAGTGTTGTCGCCCCGCCGGTCATGACAACGACTCCTGGCTGTGCGGGGCATAAACCTCGAGATAGGTTCGCGGCCGTCATCCGCCCACGGTCAAAACCGTGGGCGACTGCCCAGGCACAATGGCGGACAGCTATTGTTTTACGATCAAACGAGTCGGCTCGGTCGTCGGCGGGCGCTCGGAAACCTGACGTTGCATGATTTTTCGGACCGACGGTAATCCATGATGGTCGGCGCCTGGGTTTGCGTTTTTCTGGCATCGCCCACCAAGTCGGTTTTATGATCGCGAGATGGTTTCACAAGGACGTACCACGCACAGTATTCTCTTCGTTTCCAACATTTCCTCCAAGAACACGACGAATTCACTAAGCAAATGGTTTACACAGTTTGGCAAGGTGAAAGAGATCCAGATCATCGAAGATGAAAGCGTCGCCACCGTAGAATTTACGGCGTGACAAACCGCACCTCTCCCTTGACAAACAAGAATCGCCTAGCTACACCGGGCGACCGTGACCGAGACGAACCTGGAAAGTGGACCGGAGTTGCGGCGCGAAAAATCCAGTTGCTCCACTACACCTCTATCTGCTAGGGTGACGATTGATGGATCCACGAGCGCCCATTGGTTCCATGGTTCTCGCTCCGCCTTCGGCAGCCGAATCTTATTCGCCGCTCCGCACCGAGTGGCACGCCAAACCATCGATTGCCTCTTGTCCGGGATTTCCGCCTGTCGACGAACACATCGTTGTGCCGGAGGTATCGCGTATCGAACTGGTCGACGGGCGTGAGGTCATTGACGTGGGGTCCTTGTCGCCGCATGCCGATGCTCAAGCTTTGACGGGTTTCTTGCTCGCTGCACACGTTCTGGCTGCATACGTTGTCGCCACGGAATTGCTCACGCGCAGTGCGACGGATTCGGATTTTGCGACGGACGTATGCGTTCGCAAGAGAGGAATCGATCCGGAATCCGGTGGGCGGTATATGGAAGAGCTGTCGTTCGAGATTGTGAATGAGCAATCGATGAGCGATGTCGTAAGCAAAGCGAAGAATTTGGCGCGTCGTGGAGTAAGGCGCATTTTTGCCATATTCGTCAAAACGGGCGAGATTTGCGAATGGTCGAAACTAAGGGCCGAGTTTGTTCGGCTCGACAAGGAAGGGATCTTCGAGGATCCTGTGTTCGTCCGGCCAATCGCCGTCAATGCCTTGGTCGACAGCACCCTAGCGGAAGCGGAAAACGAAGTCGCCAAGGCCCTGATTACGAAGAAAAACCCGGAGATTGTCAAACTGCAACAAGATGCCACGCTGGAGGGGCACAAGAAGGGCCTCGACGAGGGGCACAAGAAGGGCCTCGACGA
>JBGAOI010000226.1:0-10025 GCA_044221885.1 Polyangium sp. (in: bacteria) | reverse complement strand
ACACGGGGACATTGGTTGGACGGCCTTGGACCTGGCCATTGTCTCAAAAATTCTTCCGAAATTACACGGTACCCAACAAGAGCTCGATGAACTCTTGGCGCATCTGCATGCATTTACGCTGGATGCGGATCAAAACCTCGCGGCGCCAGTGCTTTCGCAATGGACAGTTCGCGGAGGACGCATGGTTCAGGCCCACGGGGAAACAACGACCATGGTTCGTCTTCCTCGAGCGGCGGCGAAGTTGTGGCGTATGCGGCGGCGGCTCGAACGACAAGGGTTTACGTCCTTCATTGAGTGAGTTCCGAATGGTACCGATTCTTTCCTTGCGTCAAGCTTTGCGCGGTGGGGCCAACCGTTTGGAAGGTGCGCCGCCGGTTGTACCGCTCGACGCGGAATCGGAATGGATTTTTGAGGGACCGGCCGACATCATCGATTCTGTCGAACACGCCTTGGTCGGTTTTTCTGCGCGTCTCGGGACAAACGTTTTGCGTGTTCGCTTCGGGAATGCTGTGGGCGCGTTTCGCTTGCCCGGCTTGCCCACATTGGAAGTCACATCGCGAAAATGGGGCGAAGAGCAATTCGACCAGCTTCTCGCAGATATTGTGCGCATTGCGTCGGCATTGCCATTTGCCGAAGGAGCTCCGTCGCCTTTGCCTTACGATCGCAGTCTTGCCGCGCGTGAGGACGTTTTGTATCATGCATTCGTTTATTTGCGGTATGTGTTGTCGAAGCGAGCACCCGTCGAGGATCGGCTTGGGCCAGCGATGGCGGCCATTCTGCAAGAGCCGCACCGTCGATTCGAGAAAACATCACGTAGGGTCCCGATCGAAATGGCGACCGGTGCGGATTCGGCTGTGATGCCAGAAGCCATCGCGAGCGGCCTATTTCCGGCACCTCGGTGGATGGCGCACAAGCCTTTGGCGTGTGGGTTGCGCGGTCATTTGCCATTGAAAGTGATGGAACGCGATGTGACGCATGATTTCGATACGCCCGAAAATAGGTTTGTCAAAGGATTTCTGGATATGGCGCTCGCCGTGGTTCGAGCTGTCGAGGTGGCGGCTACAGAACGCAAGGAATCACGTAAGTCATTGGGGCGTTTGTTCGCAGATTGTGTCGATATGCGTCGAAAAATCGAGACGTTGCTGGCGACTTCATTTTGGCAATCGATAGGACGAATGACATTCGTCCCGGCAGCGTCGACGGTGTTGCATAGGAAACGTGGATATCGTGACGTATTTCGGCACTTTTCTCGATTGCGGTTGGCGAGCAAGAGGCTTCCCTTGTCACAACATACCGTGCGCGATTTGCTCGAAGCACGGGATATTGCGAAGCTTTACGAATTGTGGACATTTTTCGCGACCGTCGACGTTACGAAAGAGCTTCTGGGGGAGCCAGCGCGAGCCGATGTGCACGAGGTGTCCGCATTTCAAATTGATGTACGGCGAGGTTTTTCCGTAACGTGGCCCCAGGGCGAAACGTTGGTCTACAATGCTTGTTTCGATAAACATGCGGCACGACCGTCGTATTCGGTTCGCCTGTTCCCGGATATCACGCTCGAATTGCCCGACGGTCGAGTGCATGTCTTCGACGCCAAGTTCAAACTTAAATGGCGCGAAAGTAACGAGACAGATGATGCTGAAGCCTTGCCAAAGACATCCTGGAGCGAAGACGATCTGTACAAGATGCATGCGTATCGAGATGCCATTGTCCGCGCCGATTCGGCGTGGATTTTGTATCCCGGGCAGGAGTTTCGGTATTACGCACGCAATGGTTTGCCCTGGTCAACAACGGAGCCGCCAACAGCTCCGATTGTCGGCGTGGGCGCAATTCCCTTCGCACCGGGGACCGAAGAGCGCAATCCATTGCGTGAGGTTTTGAGGAACATATTGGGTCGAGGCTTGTAGTTCAGGGAGGGGTTTGGCATGATGGAGTGCCGCGACACCGGAACGTCGAGCCCTCCCGGGCGGGCAAAGCATCCTTCGCCTACTTCGTCGACGAACGCCGTTCTCCTCATGTTCGGCAAACGAAACAAGGCAAACATCATTGCGCCAATCGCGCAACAATGCCAATTTCCATTTGCTTTTGCTTGTCGCGCGCTACGTCGTGGGTCCATGCCGTCGATGCAGCATTGGCCGAGCGGCTCTCGAAGGTTTTTCCTCGCTCGACAAAAAACTTGCTGCGTTCTACACAGACATCATGTACAGTGCCATCAACGAAGCGGCTCGACGCGCCCTGGAGGGCAAGATGAAAGGGTACGTTTTTACACGTCCCTTTGCTGTCGAAATCTTCCAGAACGGCCTCAAGCAAGGACGCGATGAGGACGCGATGAAGGTGTCAAGCTTGCTACCCGCTCATTGATCAACATGTTGTTAGGGGCCTGATCAGGTAGTTTCGTGATCGAACCGCGCCATGGGCATAAATGCCTATCGGATCCAATGACAGTGTCAATCACGCACAAATTGCGCGGACGCGCTGCGTTTGCGCCATCATGTGCGCCGGTCACTTAAAACCGTCGCGTTCACCGATGGCCGGGCATTTGCTATCAACTCCGCGCCCAAGAAGCGTTGCAGAAATCCAACGAAAACGCAGTCTCGAATGAGGTGAAACCGTGCCCGAGAAAATTGTCGCGCTCAAAGTATCCGCAGAAACCTATGAAGCAACAGCCGGCCACGGCGCTCACGTGACCCGACGGCGATGGCAGATACACCATGGTTTGAGTGGCGAAGGCGTCGCTCCAGATCCAGCCAAAGTGCCCGATATCTTTACCGTTTACACCACGACCGAACTCGATCAGAAACTCCAAGGCATCCATACGAATTTAACGAAGCAACTCAATGACCTGGCGGGAAAGCTTCCAAACGATATCAAAAGCCAACTGGATCCTCAGATCAAATCGCTTTTCGATTCCTTGGCTCAGGCAAAAGAAGAGATAGCTCGAGCGGTCGTGGAGGATGTCCGCAAAGATCTTCACCGAATCATCGAGGAGGAGGTTCGCAGGATCCTGCCAACACTGTTATGACCATGCTACCCGAAGAAGCGCTACGCGCCGTCGTTTTATCGAAGGTTGAAGGCTCGACGGTTGCTCGTCGATTGGTCATCGCGCATTACAAGGCCAAAGCGACCGACGCCGAACTTGCCACGTTCGCGGCAACGTTTTTAGGCGACAAATCGGTTATCGCGCAAAAAGGTCTCGCCAAACTGAAAGCGCGTTGTGAAGAGGTGAACGAGCGACAGCGGGCGGTGGACATCACGCCAGAATCCGCCAAACTGATTGCTGAGAGCATTTCAATTCGGCCCAATTTGCATGCGTCGGCGACAGGCTCGGTTCTCCTGGGTGGTTTGGCCTGGTCGACCAATCAGGACTCGGCTCGAATTCTCGCGACCATTGACGAACACGGTCGTGAGGAAGCGCGCGTGCTGCTTCAACATCAGCTCGCGATGTTTGTCCAAAAAACTCCAGACGTCTCATTGGATAAGCTTTTTCAGGGCAAACCAGCGGAAATACTGGCAACACTCGATTCCGTGCATGGAGTTTTTGAGAGCATTGGCGATGGGGAAACGCGAAAAGCTGTACAAGGCGTGTTATTGCGCGAAATCGACGCCATTACGCGAGGAACCCTGAAGCTTGCCCCCATCGAGCACGTCAAGGAAACGCTCGAGGCAAGCGGCCATCAAGTCCAAGCAGTCGTCAAAACGTTTCTCGGCTTTGCTCAACACACATCGCAGGCGTTGGCCACCGTATCTCAAGCGCACAACGCGTTGCAAACGGCCGTCGTGGGGCTTTCTGCGCTCTGGAAAGCAGATGGTGCGTCGCTTCAGACCAAAGCCGTGGCATTGTTTGCGGACAAGTATTTGAACGGGCAGCAAAGTGCCAACCAGTTGTTGACCGCTGCGAAGACGAGCTTCTGGCCGGGGTTGTCATCTGAGGTAGTGGCAGGCATAGCCGAGAAACACGATACCTTGATGAAGGGTATGAGCGGTTATTTGGATGCGAGCGCGGCATTGCTCAGCGTGGCCAAAGATTTGAAGATCAAACCTGCCATCCTGGAAAAGGCCAATAAACTCATCAATGCCGGCCAAGCCGCTTTTTCAGTCGCAACCGCGGTGGCGACAGGAAATCCGCTCCAGGCTATCGGTGCAATCTCGGGATTGATTGGGAAGCCAAGACCGGATCCGGCGGCGCAACGCCATGCTCAAGTCATGGGCAAACTCGCAGAAATCGGCCAACAGCTCGACGTCGTCCTCGACTCGCTGCAAAAAATTCAACAAATGCAAGGCGAGATTCTCAAGGGAATCATGGCAGTCCAGGATTCTCTGGTCAAACTCGAAAAGAACCTGGAGCAAAAACATCAAGAAGTGATGCAGAAGCTCGATGCGATTCACCAAGACATCGACGCCGTGAAACAGCTCGTGATCGATAAATGTAACCTGCGTTTTTGCAAGCTATTTCATGAATCGCTTGCGGAATTCAAATACAACACGAACCTGACCGAATACGAAAACCAGATGGCGTGTTTCGCGAAGGGTAACACGGCCTATTACTACGACGAGGCGTTTAAGGCGCTTTCGCCGCTCCTGCCCGCACTAGAGGACGAGTTTCACTCGATTTTTCATGCAATAACCATAGAAAGAACACCACAACGGACCCTTTGGCGTACGGGGGTTTACGAGCCACTTTGGAAGCTGATCACGAAAAGGCACCAACTGCCTTCTCCGGAGTTGAGTGCACTCTTGTCGATGTTCCTGTTGCCGGCACGATCGGTCGCCGGCCTCAACGCAATGCGCATCGCCAACATTGCCAATAAAAATCTGCTCGAAAAGCCCATTGAGGAGTTCATGGATATCCCCCTCGCGCCATCGGCGGTCATCCAAGTAACGAGGTATCTCGTCGAAATACTCCCGTACAACGCATTGGTGGCGTCTGACAAGAAAACGCTTCGTAAGCCGGAAGAGATCGTGAAGGATGGCGCGAGTTTGGACAGGCCGCTCTTGCGATCAGCGTTGGCGCTCATCGAAATCACGATAGCTCAACAGGCGTTCGTGAGTGGCCATTTCACGCTTCCGTTGCTGCGCGCGGTTCTGACAAACCCAAACGATGGAGAGCAAGCTATTGCGCTCAAAATCATTGAAAGCGCTCTCGACGTTGCACCACTTCTCGTAAAAAACCTCCTCCTTTATTGGTTTGCGATACGAGCCGACGGCACGTTGACCGACTCGGCGGCTTATGCCTTCGCAAGTTCCCAAACCGAGGATACGTTGCTGCGCTCGATTGTGGGTCCAAATTTCCCCTGGAAACTCGTGAACAACTCCGCCGGTGGCGGCGGCAAGCCCGACTGGCGTGTCATGATCAAGGACAACGACAAAGACAAACTCTCGATTCCGACCGCCGAAGAGTTGCGAGGCGGACTCATGCATTACCCGGTAGAACTGGACGCGCTTCTTCAACTTCGGGCCCGTGTGGCCGCGGACCTCGCCGATATCAACTTCTTGGACGAGCAGACATCGGACGAACCACTGCGTCTTGCTTATGCTGCGGCGCTTTATCACGGCGCATAGGCCGTCATGCAAAAAAACTTGGTGCATTCTCCCTCGACATCCTGTCCAACGACATCAACGAACGGGCCCAACACTTACGGAAGTGCTTACACAATCCTTCGAGTCAGAGGCCCCTTATTCGGCCCATTTTGCGTATGCTTGCTCCTGCTCGCTGCCCTCGTCGGGTGTGATCGCACCCCCGCACAAACGTCCACGCCGCCCGCGCCTCCCCTGCCCTCCGTCTCCTCGTCCGCTCATCGCTGGGTTCGTCACGGAACCGCAAATTGGCTCACCTTCACGCTGAACCTCAACGCCGTCGAATTGCAACTCGTGGGGCAAGCCCCGAATGATCCGTTTACGTTGGACGCGGTCAAACCGTTTGTCGCAGCGCAAAATCGCGAATGGATCATGGCCACGAATGCCGGCATTTTCGATCCGTCGCGACATCCCGTGGGATTACACGTTCAACAAGGAAAAGAATTCGCCCCCTTGTCGACCGCTGACGGGGAAGGCAATTTTTATTTGAAACCCAATGGCGTGTTCTGGATCGATGCCCATGGTGCCCATATCGCGTCCACCGAAACGTATGCTCCCCAAGGCTCCGTGCTCTTGGCGACGCAATCTGGACCACTGCTTGTCGCCCATAAAAACATTCATCCCGCGTTTGTCCCGTCATCGACCAGTCTCCGCACGCGTTCCGGCGTCGGCGTCGATACGCACGGAAACATCGTATTCGTTCTTTCAGACGAACGCATTACGTTTCATTCCATGGCCACTCTGTTTCGCGATGTCCTCGATTGCCCCGATGCGCTGTACCTCGATGGAGAAATTTCCGCGATCGCCTCGCCCGAACTTCCTCCACCATCACCACGCGACTACGGAGGAATCCTCATCGCAATGAAACGATCGCATACGCCTGCGTCGAAATGATGCATCGCCACGCGAGCCCACTTGCCGACAAAAAGAGCTGTCTTCGTCCGCGAAATAAGATATCGTCGAGCGATGTTTGACCTCCAGCATCCTCGCCGAAGTTTTGGCCTGGCGTCGTTGTGTATATCGATGATTGCCACGCCCTTGGGTTGTTCGTCGTACGTCGAATATGAAGGAAGCGACGCTCCGCCACCTTCCAACGAGCAATCCACACGACCGTGTTTGTCCTCGTCGCCCCCGCCCGAATGTCACACGACCTGTGATCCTTCGCAGCAAACAGGCTCGCCCTGCTCGCTCGAAGGGCAACAGTGTACTCGTCAGGAAGGTGATTGCCAATTTCACGCCGTATGCGATGGAGTTACATGGGTTGGTACATTCAACTGCATGGGTGGCCCACCGTCGCCACCGCCTGAATGCTTGCGTTGCATCGATTTCCTCGCAACTCCGACACCCGGTGCAGTTTTATGCCCCGAGTCGGAAAAAGTATTCTTCGAGCTGACCGCGTGCGCGTGCCAGCGCGGCGTCATGGATCCCAGCCCTGGGTGCAAAGAGGCCTGTAGCGACAATTTCTGCGTCTCGAGTCCCGACAAAGCATCGATGGAATGCATTTCGTGTGTGCAAATGCAATTCTGCCAAGTCGCGCTGCAAGCATGCATCAACGGCAATTAAATCATCGTGATCCGATGTCTTTCATTCGCTAGGACAAACATCGCCGTGTAGGAAAGCCTCAGAAAAGCCCCTCACGTTTTGCCGTCGCCGTGGTGGTTGCCGTTGGAACGGGCGCGGTAGGCGCCGCTTTGGCCGCAATCGAGCTCGGCCAAGGTTTCGTTTTTCCAATCGCCAATGCCGACGCGGCATTGGCAGCAACGGGCACGGCTTCACCCACGGCCACAATGGGCGCCTCCGCCGATGCAGAAGCAGCAGGCACGGCCGGAGCCGACGAGGGCGCCGCTGGTGCAGCACCAGGAGCCGACGAAACAGGCGCCGTCGAACCTCGTGCTTCTGGCGTCGCGACCAGCGCCGACGGCGTCGACGCGGCACCTCCCCCTTGCAAAGCATACACGACGCCACCGCCAATTGCGAGCAACGCAAGCGCTCCAACACCGAGTAGCACTGGGGACATCGGTTTGGCAGGACGATTCTCGACAACGCTATTCGTTAAATCCGAATGCGTGCTGGCCCCACGATTCGCCGATTGCTCGACCGCAGCAGCCGCAACCACAGGTCCACTTTTAGTTGTTGTCTTCTGCGCCGGTTCGGCATTTTCCGCGGCATCGGCGCTTGCTCGAGCCGCCGCGGCCTTGTTGAAACTGTCGGCCAAGTTCTCGGAACTCGCTTCGATGGTCGGACCATAACTGATCGCATTGAGCGTCGCGGCTTCGATATCAATGGTCACTTCGGGGTCCGACGCTTGCGCGAGATTGAAATTCGAATCAATCACGCTGTTGGCCTGGAGCAATTGCCGCACGTCTCGAGCGAATTCATCAATCGAGGCATAACGTTGGGCAGGGTCTTTTCGCAACGCTTTGTCGACGATTTTATCCACTTCCACCGGCAAACTCGGCCGATGCACACTCGGCAAATCCGGCGTCTTGTTCAAAATCTCCTGAATGACTTGGAAAACCATTTCCCCGTCAAACGGCACCTTGCCCGTAACGAGTTCATAAAGCACCACCCCCATGGCCCAAATGTCCGTTTGAGGTCCAACGGCTCGCGGATCCGACAGTTGTTCTGGGGACATATACAGCGGCGAACCCATCATGGCGCCCGTTGCCGTAAGGGCTTTCGTCTCGGCGTTGACGCGTTTGGAAATGCCAAAATCCAGCAGCTTCAAACGGATTTTCCCGCTTGGTATTCGGATCAAGAACATATTCGGTGGTTTGACGTCGCGATGAATGATCCCGAGTCGATGCGCTTCACTCAGCGCTTCACATGCTTGGAGCACGACCGCCGCGGCATTCGATAACGACAGCGGGCCTTTCTTTTCGATGACACTCCCGAGGTCTTGGCCCTCGAGATATTCCATCACCATATAAGGCCGGCCATCCTCGAGTTCTCCGACGTCTTGCACTTTGACGACGTGTTCGCCTTTGAGGCTGGCGCAGATCCGCGCTTCGCGAAGAAATCTGTCAAATGCTTGTCGACCGGCCGGACCTTCGACGTTCAGCATGAGTTTGATGGCAAAGAGTTCGCCGAGAGCTGTATGTCGAGCGGCGAGAACCACGCCCATGCCGCCTTGTCCGATAACGCGTTCGACGCGGTACTTGCCGAGAACGATGTCGCCGGGAGCCAAAGGTGCCGCCATGGCGTGCCACTATACGCGCAGTGGTCGCGCGGGGAAATGGCAAAATCAGCGTTTCAAAAAAAACCCGCGAGTTCGCTTGACAGCGCGCGGCGGCTCGGTTGTCCTAACGAACACGTACGAGGAACGACCGCGTGACGATCAACACTTTGACCTCCAAGGAATCTCGTCGAACCATGACCTCGAAGAAGCGGCTTGAAACAAAGAAGATTGATGGCCGCGGCCAGCCCCGAAAAAACAGCTGGATCGCCATGGGGTTTGTCGCAGCAACTCTCTGTTTCGCTCAGGGAACACTTGCGCAGTCGAGTGATCCGGAAAAAGTTGCGGCGGCGCAAACGCTGTACAACGAAGCCGTGACCCTGATGGACGCGAAGGATTATGCGGCGGCATGTCCCAAGCTGGCCGAAGCGGTGCGGCTTGTTCCAGAAGGCATCGGGGCTCGATTGACGCTTGCGGAGTGCCAAGAAACGAGCGGTCAGTTGGCAAGTGCGTGGACCCAATACGAAGTGGCCAAGTCGATGGCGGAACGCGCGGGACAAAAAGACCGCGCCGCCCGAGCGGCAGCCAAAGCGACCTCGCTGCTCAGCCAAGTGTCAAAACTCACGATTCAAGTTCCGGCAGACGTCAAGGCGATTCCGCAAGTGTCGGTGACTCGACGCGGTATTGGCGTTGGAGAGGCTCAATGGGGCACGGCCGTGCCTGTGGATACGGGGACGCACGAGATTGTGGTGACCGCTCCGGGGTACAAGACTTGGTCCAAGTTGGTGGAAGTCCCCAAAAATGGCGAAAACATCACGGTTTCGGTGGAAAAACCCGCGCAGGATGACGCTCCTGCGGCCGTGAAAAAACGCGAAGAAGCGGCTCGAGTGGTCGTGATTCAAAACGTGGGAGCGGAACGGCCGTGGCAAAAGCCATTGGGGTTTGGCGCAATCGCCGTAGGCGGCGTGGGGCTCGTGGCTGGAGGTATTCTCGGCGGCTTGGCGATTCAAAAAAACAATGCCGCCAATGACGGTTTGTGTGACGAAAAGAATTTTTGCAAATCGGCGGGCCTCACGTTACGACAAGACGCAGTGCAATTCGGCAATGCCTCGACGGCGGCCATGATCGTCGGCGGCGTCGCGCTGCTGGGCGGCGTGGTGCTCGTCGCGACAGCACCAGGAAAAACCAAAGAGAAGAAAGCGCTGCCCTCGGGGATTGCCGCAACATTCGAGGTCACCCCTGGCGCACTGCGTATCCGCGGCACGTTTTGAGGTTTGCC
>JBGAOI010000225.1:0-10060 GCA_044221885.1 Polyangium sp. (in: bacteria) | reverse complement strand
GCGGCATCGAACTTCTCATGTCGTTGCGGTCGGAAGAAACGAGCCAAGGCGATACCTCACCGCTCGTCGACGCGTTGGTCAGCGAGATGGATCTGGCGGATCGAGTGCAAGGGCTCACGTTGCGGACGGTGTTTGACCGGGTACAACGCAAGCTGTATGGGGAAGTTGCGTATCTGCATCACGCGCGAGCTCGTGGGACGTTCGACTTGCTCCCGTTGCCCAATCGCCGTGACTCGTCCATGGTCCCTCCGCCGTATTCGAGTGACATGCGTCCGTCCGTGCATCCGGCGGTCGCATTTCTTTCGAGTTCGGACGATTCGGGCCCGTTGCCAGAATCCTCGCGGCGTCGCGCGATCATTCCGATTCCTGCGCCGTCGGCACCGGCAATCAGTTTGGCCGAGTGGCCCGGCGAAGCTTCACCAGATTCACAAGACGATTGGGCGACTGTGGATCCGATGCTTCTTCTCGGGCGTCAATTCGACGCGCCGCCTGGAGCATCATTGCCACCTCCAAGTGCGTCGATGTACCCGCCAAGCACATCGTCGTTTCCGCCGCCTCTGCGCACGCCTGTGGCGTTTTCCTCGTCAAACTCGACGCCGCCGCCGAGTGTTGGTCCGGCAAGTGGCGCACCTCCGAGTGGTGTACCGGCCAGCGGTATTCCGACGAGTGTTGCTCCAAGTTCGCGGCTCACGCGTGGCGTTTCGCAGTTGGCGCGTCTGACGGTCGAAGGCGAGCTGTTGGCGTCGCAAAACGATTTTCCTGGCGCCATTGCGTTGTTTCGCAAGGCACTCGGGTTGCTCGGACCGTCTGGCGAGCCAAACCTACGGGCCGAAATGTACACCCGTATCGGGGAACTTCGCGCGCAAGCTGGCGATCTCGACGATGCCATCAGTGATTACGAAAAGGCGCTCGCTTTGCGGCCCGCGTATCAACCGGCGCTCGAAGCTCTTATTGTGTTGTGCACGAAAGCGAAGGATTGGCGTGGGGTCATGAGCGCCGAGGAACGTCTTTTGGCGTGCCTCGATAGTGAAACCGTGCGTTTCGAACGTATGCTCGAATTTGCGGCGCGTTGGGAAGGCGAAGCGGACAAACCCGGCCGTGCGCGGCACTTGTTCGAGCGGGCGCGTGAGATTCAACCCAACAATCCCGTTCTCGATGAACAGATTCGCCGTGTGGCGCTAAAAATGATCATGAAAACGCAGGGCTAGTTGGCCGGTGTCCAATGTTGCGAGCGACCCACGGAGCGTCGCCGTTCGACACGAGGCTCCTTGCACGTTTGTCCTGAAACATGAGATAGAGTTTGGCATGAACGATTTGGCAAAGAAGTTGCGTGTCACCGCGGGCGCGCGCGTTTTGACCTTGGGTGCTCCCGCAACTTTTCCTGCATTGTTGGAGCCGCTGCCGGAAAATGCGCAACTGTCCACGCGCATTGGGGGCACGTACGATGTCGTGTTGTTTTTCGTGACCGATTCCGCGACGCTGCAAAAGGGTTTGACGTGAGCCATGGGTGCACTTCGGGATGGCGCGGTTTTCTGGATTTGTTATCCCAAGAAAAGCTCGGGCATCAAAACGGATCTGAGCCGCGATGATGGTTGGAAATCCGTATTCGATGCCGGGTTTGGCCCCGTTACTCAAGTAGCGGTGGACGAAACGTGGTCGGCGCTGCGATTCAAGCTGGAATCGACGGTCGAACGAAAATCCGGGTCTGTGGTTGCGCCTGGGGCCGCAAAGAAATCCCCGAGTCCGCCAAAGAAAGTCGTTGTTCCGGCCGATCTCGTGGAAGCGCTCGAGGTCAATGCATTGGCCAGTGCGACCTGGCAAACGCTCGCAGCTTCCCATGTCAAGGAATACGTGATGTGGATTGAAGAGGCGAAAAAGCCCGAAACGCGAATTCGGCGCATCCAAAATGCGATCACGATGCTTGCGGACGGTGTGCGGGATCGAAACGCAAAATACGCAAGCCGCTGAAACGATAAGTCTGGCGTTTTTCTTGGCTTTCGCCAACCATGGGCAGCATGTCGAAGAACGGCGACGCCGCTTTTTTCGGACAACCGCGCGGCTTGTCCACTCTCTTTTTCACCGAGATGTGGGAAAGATTCAGCTTTTACGGCATGCGCGCGATCCTCATGCTGTTCATGACGACGGCCGTTGCGAACGGTGGTTTGGGGTTTGGACCGGAAAAAGCGGGACCGATTTACGCGATGTACACGTCGATGGTGTACCTCGCCGCGGTTCCTGGTGGCTGGATGGCCGATCATCTGCTCGGACCGCGGCGAGCCGTATTTTATGGCGGATTGGTGATCATGCTGGGCCACATTTTATTGGCTTTGCATGGAATCGGCTTCTTTTACGCGGGTTTGGCCTGTGTCGTCGTGGGAACGGGTTTATTGAAACCAAACATCAGCGTCATTGTTGGCGCGCTTTACGATCGAGAAGACAATCGCCGCGATGCGGGATTTTCCATTTTTTACATGGGGATCAACATTGGCGCATTTAGTGCGCCTTTGGCGTGTGGGTGGCTGGCCCAAAGCGCCAAGTTTCAATCGAAGTTGGCAGGAATGGGTTTGGCGCCCGAGAGCTCGTGGCATTGGGGGTTTGGCGCGGCAGCCGTGGGGATGTTTTTCGGATTGTTGCAATATGTATTGACGTCGAAAAACCTGGGCGAGGCGGGACAATTGTCCGAACGCGCATTGGCGCCCGACGCATTGCTCGAAGCGAAACGAACGATCACGCGGTGGGGCATAGGATTTTTGGCGATCTTGGTAACGATTGGTGGCGTACTTTTCGTATGGCCTCAATTGGCCACGAGCCAAAACATCAAGACGGGATTCAGTGTCATACTCTTGGCCGTCGTTGTGGTATTTTTCGGCAAACTCCTGCTCGACGAATCCTTTACCAAGGCCGAACGAGGTCGATTGCTCACGATTCTGGTGCTTTTTTGTGGAGCGTCGATTTTTTGGGGAATCTTCGAACAAGCCGGCTCGACGTTGACGCTGTTTGCCGATCGCAATACGCGAAATGAAGTTTTTGGCATTTCATTTCCTTCTTCGTTTTGGCAATCCACCAATGCCGCGTTGCTCGTTTTGTTTGCCCCGGTATTTGCAGCATTGTGGCAATGGCTCGGAAAGCGTGATCCTTCCGTACCTTTGAAGTTTGGCGTGGGCATTCTATTTGCTGGATTGGGTTTCGCGGTACTTGCCGTGGGCGCTTCGTTTGCCGTTCAGGGCGAACGCGTGAGTCCCTTTTGGCTGTTTTCTGTGTATTTATTGCATACCCTGGGCGAATTGTGTTTGAGCCCCGTGGGTTTGTCATCCATGACCAAGCTTGCGCCCGTTCGCGTGGTCAGCTTGATGATGGGCGTGTGGTTTTTGGCGACTGCGGTGGGGAATTTCTTGGGCGGGTCGGTGTCGGGGTATTACGAAAAATTCGACCTGCCCACTTTGTTTGCCTTGGTGGCGACATCGGGCGTCGTGATGAGCGCGGCCATGTTTGCATTGGTGCGTCCCATCAAACGCATGCTCGAACGTACGAAGTGAAAGCTCTCGAAATCAACAGGTCGCGAGTCACCCAGGTGACGGCTCGTCACGCTTGCGAGGCGTAGTTTCACGCGCCATTTCTCCGCACGGACCGAACCTGCAACAAAACACGCCTTTCCTCTACGCAAAGTCGTAGTATGCTCCCGTTTCGCCATGTCCTCGGGGGTCCAGCCAGGAACGCTGCTCATGGGCAAGTACCGCGTCGAGCGCGAGCTTGGCAGCGGAGGCATGGGTGTCGTGCTCGAAGCCACGCACGTTGCGCTTGGACAAACTGTTGCCGTCAAACTCCTCAACGCTGAGCATGCGCGGTCTTCTGAAGTTGTGGCGCGTTTTCTCAGGGAAGCACGTATTGCGGCGACACTGCCAACCGACCACATCGCACGCGTGAGTGATGTCGGGACGACCGAAGCAGGCGTTCCCTACATCGTGATGGAACGTCTCGTGGGTCGAGATCTCGATGCAGAACTCGGTCTACGCCGCAAAATTCCCATCAACGAAGCTGTCGATCTGATGCTCGAAGCTTGTGAAGGCGTCGCGATGGCGCACGCCCACGGCCTCGTGCATCGGGATCTGAAGCCGGCAAACTTGTTCCTCGCCGAACGGCCTTTGCGCCCACGCGTCCTGAAGGTGCTCGATTTTGGTTTGTCCAAGGAGAACAACAGCAAACAAGGTGCGCTCACGGGTCTCGATACTGTGTTCGGAACCCCGCAGTACATGTCACCCGAGCAGATCCAATCGGCACGAAACGTCGATCCTCGCAGCGACCAACACGCGCTGGCGATGATCCTCTACGAGATGATCTCGGGACAACCTCCGTACAGCGCGGAGACCATCACCCAGCTCATTGTGGTCATTTCTACGCATTCTCCTCCGCATCTTCGTGATGTTTGTCCAGAAGTACCTGTTGAGCTTGACGAGGCGATTGTGCGGGCTTTGGCGAAAAAAGCAGTGAATCGCTTTCCCGATCTCGGAGCGTTTGCCCGGGCCATCGCCCCGTTTGGCGGACCGGATGCTCGAACACGCGCCGAGCTGGTCGCGCAGGCACTTGCGGGGGCGAGCGTGCACGTCGATCCGAATCCAAGCAAGCCGTCACGCGTGCCCACGGATGAAGCCATCACGATTCCGCATGCGGCCATGGCTGAAACCCACGCCGCCGTCACGCGCCCCATGATTCGTCCCGACGAACGAGCGCGTAACAAACGACTGGTCATGGCCGCGGCGTTGTCGGCGGTGGTGCTCGCAGTTGTCGTGGTGTTGCTCGTGGTTCAAGTGACGCAAGGCGGTGTAGCGGTGACGGTGGAAGCAGCGCCGAGTGCAAGCGTTGTGGCGGCAAGTCTGGTCTCGCCGAAGACGGAGACTCCAGTCGTGACGCCGTCGGCTGTGGAATCCGTCCCGACACACGCGGGAACTTCGACTGCGCCAGGAAAAACTTCCAAGACAGCTCGGCCTGTCAAGACAAACGACTCGATCAAAACCTCGGTGGAGACATTCGGTGGCAAAAGGAAATAACCTCGGAATTCTTGTGGTGTTGGCCGGATGTTTGTCGACGCAAACGGTGCTCGCGGCGGATCCTCCCGTTGCTGCGCCGCCGGATGCGCCGCCCGTGACAAGTCGTGCCGATGGGCTCTTCAACGAGGGCAAACTGCTCATGGAGCAAGGAAAGTTTGTCGAGGCTTGTGACAAGCTTGCGGAAAGCGATGCGTTGGATCCGGCCATCGGCACGTTGGGACTTTTGGCGACGTGTCATGAGCAGCAAGGGCGAATCGCGACGGCGTGGCGTGAATACACGCAAACGGCTGCGCGTGCGGATGCCGTTGCGGATGATCGTGGCGCGTTTGCCCGAGAACGAGCCAAGGCGCTCGAACCACAATTGCCGAAGCTTCTTGTGCGTCTGGCGGCGGCTGATGCGAATGTCGTTGTTTTGCGAAATGGCGTTCGACTGACGACGAATGAAATCGGTGTCGAAGCGCCGATTGATCCAGGCACGTATGAAATTGTCGCCCGTTGGCCGGACAAACCCGAGTTTCGTACGACCGTGACGGTCGTGGCGCAAAAACACGCCGAAGTGGAGATCCCCAATCCACAGCAACCCGTTGCGGAAAAGCCCAAATTGGTGGTGCAAAATGTCGAAGGAGTCGTAACGCCAACTTCGAACCGACGCGTTGGAGCATGGATTGCTGGTGGTGTGGGACTTGCGGGGTTTGGCGTGGGTACGGCATTGGCGATTTCCGCAGCCAGCAAAAACAGTGCTTCCATTGCCATTGAGAAAAACTGTACGGCCAGCGCCGACTGCCAACGCGGAAAGGACCTCCGCGAGCAAGCTTTCACTGCAGCGAATGTTGCCAATGTGGCTGTGGGTGTAGGCATCGTGGGCGTTGGTACAGCGATCGTCTTGGCTCTATTACCCAATCATTCGCCCACTCCCGCGTCGAAAGCCAAGGATGCGCGCCTGGTTCCCTACGCTTCGAGCGAAGGTGGCGGCGCGGTTGTCATTGGCCATTTTTGACTTGCTCCCTCGGGAGCGAGGGAGTAGATACTGAACATGCGTTCCATATTGTTCAGCGTAGGCATGTTCGTCATGGGGACTGTGGTTGGATGCGCCGATCTTTTGGGCATTGAGCCATGGCAGGAATCTGGAAGCCAGAATTCGTCGACTGCTGGAGGCAACACGGATATGGGGAGCACGGGTGGGATCGATCCGTGCCACAATCAGTTGCAAGACGGCACGGAAACAGGCGTGGATTGTGGCGGGGATACATGCGCGCCTTGTGACGAGGGGGGCGGATGCATCAAGGACGCCGATTGCGAAAGTTCCTATTGCCCATTGTCACGCGGGTACTGCGTAAGGGCGGATGGACGTGCGGCGTGTGGGCAGGCTTCGACAGAAAACGAAACGTGTGGCGATTGCGTGAAGAATGGCGACGAAACAGACGTCGATTGTGGGGGTGTGTGTTTGCCGTGTCGTTCGGGAAAAACGTGTAACAACGATGGCGAATGTTGGAGCGGTGTATGCAACAACGGCGTCTGTGCGCCAGGAACTGCCAATACACGCTGTTACTCGAGCAACGATTGCGCAAATGACATGACATGCGCCGCAGCCGGCGCCGAGTGCATGTTCGAGAATTGCTGCCGCTCGATTCTGCAATAAATCTGCGGCACCTTCGTTGATATTCAATCGACAGACACGAGAAAATCCGCAACGTTTGGAGCCTTGTCGATGATCTTCAAGTCGACCAATTGGCTCGCCAAGGTTTCCCAGCGTTCCTTGGTCATCATGCCGAGCGTTTTGGACTTCGTTTCCGCCGTTTCAATGAGCGGCTTTTGCGCCTCGGCTGCGGCGGCAAATGTTTCGGCGTCCATCGACGTATTCAGCTTGGCCATGGTGGCATTCGCCGCTGCGGGATTGTCCAAATAACTTCGCCAACCTTCACGACTGGCTTGGATGAAGCTTTTCACCAATCCCTTGTTTTTCTCGAACAACTCGCGACGCGTAATAATGACGCCCACGTACGGGTTGAAGCCTTCGTCGGCAATCAGAAAAACCGCAGGTTGCGCGCCCTTTTTCTTCGCTGCAATGGGTTCGGACGTGATGAAACATTGTTGCGCGAAATTCGTATCGCTGACGAATCGCGCCACTCCGCCATCGTACGGGACAATCTGTACCCCTTCGAATCCGTATTTCTTTTTCAGATACGCCGCATACGGAAGCCCCGGTTCCATCGCCAATGTTCCCGATCCCAAGAGATCCTTGATGGCTTTGGCTCCGCGCGAGGAATGCGCCATGATGCCTTGGGGGGATGTCTGATAGATCGAATAAAGCGCGACGATGTCGACACCGCGCGCTCGTGCCGTGACGACTTCATCACCCCCGGCAATGCCAAAATCCACTTGACCGGCAGCGACCATTTGCACGACGGGCACACCGGCTCCGCCGCCCATGATTTCCACTTCGAGGTTTTGCTTGGCGTACGCTCCGGTATCTCGTGCCGCGTAAAACCCACCGAATTCTGGCTCAGGCACCCAATTGAGCGCTAGTTTGACGTTCTGTTTGCCGCTGCCACTCGAAGAAGCGCCTTCCTTCTTGGAGCAACCAACCGCGAAGAAAGTGACGAGAGATAGACACAAGAGCGTTCGTCGATGCATGGATTACCTCGGTCAACTCTTTTCGGACGGATGCCATCGGCGCATTAGGCGATAACCGAAGACGTTTGTACAGCCAAACAACGCCAAGCCCAGCATACACGCGCAAAAGACATATGCAAACAAAAGATCCGTGCGGAGCAGTCGGTAGGATTCCAGAATGCGAATGCCGAGGCCAGGTGCTCCTTCGGCAAACCCGGCCACGAATTCTCCGACGATTGCTCCGATGACGGCCAGACCGCCGGCGACGCGTAATCCCGTGACGATGTTCGGCGTAGCGTGGGGCAAACTGAGCAAAAACAATGTTTGCATCTTCCCCGCATTGTGCAGGCGAAACAAGTCGCGTAATGCAGGATCCACCGAGCGCAAGCCCGTGAGCGTGTTGGCCATGATCGGAAAAACGCTGACGATGAAGGCCGCTACGCTTACTGCTCGAGGGCCCGGGCCAAACCAAATCACGAGCAACGGGGCAATGGCGACAATCGGCACCGTTTGCAAAAAGACGGCGTACGGGTAAAACGCACGCTCCAAAATGCGCGAAGTGCTCAAAAGAACGGCCAACGAAATGCCCAGGACAACCGATAAAGAAAAACCAATCAGCGCAGATTGGGCTGTCGTCCACGACGCCGCCAAGAGGGATTCAACATTGGTGAGCCCTGCCGAACCAATGGCGCTCGGAGGTGGCAAAAGATACGCCGGGACAGACCGCACACGCACGACGATTTCCCATAAGGCCAGTACGCTGACCAGTGAAATCGTGGGCGGAAGAATTGCTTCCATCCACTTCGATTTCACAGGGCCCCCGATTGGGACAAGGCCTCGTACAAAGGTCCAAGGACACTCGCAAAACGCGCTTCCGACCTGAGGGAAGCTCGACGTTCGCGCGGCAAATCAATGACCGTGTCGAGTGCGATGCGCGCGGGACGGGGCGACAAAACGACGCACCGTTCGGCCAAATAGGCTGCCTCCGCATTGGAATGCGTGACAAATAACACCGTCATTCCGTCATCGAGCCACAAGGCACGCAATTGATCGTCCAGCTTTTGCCGGGTCAATTCATCGAGCGCGGCAAATGGTTCGTCCAGCAAAAGGATTTTGGGTTTCGTCACGAGCGCCCTGGCGAGTGATACGCGCATTTTCATGCCCCCCGACAATTCCGCGGGAACTCGGTCCGCCGCATCCGCCAGGCCAACTTTGGTCAGTGCGGCCATCGCTTCCGCACGCCGTTCGTCTTTCGGTGTGCCCAGCAGTTCCAGGGGCAGGATGACATTGTCGAGCACCGAGCGCCAAGGCAAAAGGTGTGCGTCTTGAAAAACATATGCAATGCGCGCATGGGCCGGTTCGAGTTGCACATTTCCGGTATCGACACGATCAAGGCCCGCGATGATGCGCAAAAGTGTGGATTTTCCACACCCAGAAGGGCCGAGCAAGGCCACGAAAGAACCTTGGGGAATGTCGAGTGAGATGTGATCGAGAACGCGACCGCTGCCGGGAAAAACCCGCACGACATCATCGATGACGACGCGTACGCCTTCGCGTACGTCGCGCGTATGTTCGGAGGGTAAAACGCCCGTGGTCGTGCTCATGCTCGCTCGTGATGGGGCCGAGACGAGCGTATACCTTGTTTCGAGCGAGGATCGCAAGGGCGTAATTTCGGAGCAATTGCAACGTCTTCACCGCGGCAGGAAGGGGTAACGCGCGGGCGTCGTTCAGTCTTTCCAGATGCGCAAGAATTCGGTAACTTCCGAAGTATGCTCACACGCGCTCGCAGGCAACTGTCGTTGCTCCGCTGTCTCGTTCCGTTTGCCCTCGCTGCGTTGTCCGTCGTTTCCGGCTGCGGCAATGAGTGTGCGTCAGGAACCGTCGAACGAGACGGGCAATGCGTGACCGGCTATCCCCGACGCTCGTGCGGTCCTGGTACGGTCTTGGAAGGGGAAGTCTGCGTGCCCGAATTTTCCGAATTGTGCGGTACGCAAACCGTGCCGCTCGATGGTCATTGCGTCGTCGATAGCAATGTGGGCGAATGCAGTCGAGGTTCTGTGCTTCGCGGCGATACATGCGTCGCGGCCGACATTCAATTCATGAGTCTTCCATTCGAGGCTGGAGAAAAGGTCGAGATCAGCCAAGGAAGCCATGGGTTTTTCTCACACTATGGTTCGTCGCGGTATGCCGTCGACTTTCCCGTTCCCCTTGGGACCAAAATCGTTGCTGCACGAAGCGGGGTTGTTTGGCGCGCTAGGGAAGATTCGAACACGGGCTGCGACACGGAAGCCTGCGCGCAGGACGCGAACTTCATTCTCATCGATCATGGCGATGGGACGACAGCGGCCTATTACCATTTGCAACAAAATGGCGTGATGGTCAACGTCGGTGATGTCGTGTGC
>JBGAOI010000224.1:0-10123 GCA_044221885.1 Polyangium sp. (in: bacteria) | reverse complement strand
GATGGAGCTCGGTTACCGCCATCCCATGGGGCCACTCAAGCTCACCGACCTCGTGGGCCTCGACGTGCGCCTGATGATCCTCGAACACTTGCATCGAGAAATCGGCGAGCAGTTCCGACCGCCGGCGATCCTTCGGCAAATGGTTCGTGCTGGAAAACTCGGCAAGAAAACCGGCGAAGGTTTCTATCGCTGGACCGAATCGGGCCCCGTTCCTTCCAGCATCAAGCGCTGATCAACACACGCAAAATGACGACGGCCTGCGCGGGTTTTTCCCGGCAGGCCGTTTGACGTTCTAGAACACTTGGAACAGCAACGAGTTTACTTGTTGCCCTTGTCCTTCTTTGCGTTCTCTTCCGCTTCCTTCTCACGTTCGGCTTGACGATTCTTGATGCGTTCCCGAACCGCTGCGTAGTCCTTCTCGTCTTTGACGTGGCGGTCGATGACTTTCGTGCGTTCTTCCGGTGTCATCGCGTAGCCCTTGGCTTCTTGCGCGTTGTCCTTGAGGAACTGCGCGTACTTCGCCCAAGCTTCTTTGGCCTGATCGAATTTCTTCCCGCGTTCCTTGAGGTCCGCCAAGCAGAAGAGCAGTCGTGCCTTCATCGAAGGCGTGCCCTCTTTGCTCAAGCCTGCGGTCCAAATTGCTTCGGCCTCGTCGGGTTTGCCCGCGGCGAGTTGTGCTTCGCCCATGCGATAAAATCCGAGCATTTTCTGGCCATCGAGCTTGATGGCTTCTTGGAAGTGCACAACGGCACCTGAAAAGTCGCGCGCGACAAACGACGCTTCGCCTTTGTTGATCAGCTCCATGTACGGACTGATGCCCGCTCGACCCTGTGGATCTTTGAGCGGAAACACCGGCGGTTCGACTTTGGCTTCCGCAGGAGCAGCGGGTTTGGCGGGTGCAGCTCCCTTGGCAGGAGCAGCGCCTTTGCCTTGCGCAAAACCAAACGACGAAAGAACGACAGACGTCGCAACGATCGATGCAGCGAGCAAACGACTAGCCATGGCGATCGGAGCGTATCGCAGTCGCTCGATGCATGGAACCACCGCGTACACGATCCGTGCGATTTATCCGCCATCCGGCGTCGAAGCCGCATCCGCCAACGGCGCATCCGAGCCAGCATCCGCAGAAACATTCGCAGGAGTCGCCAACGGAACCAAACGACCATCGGATCCCGGAGGCCACGCAAACGTCTGCGCGTCACCCGTCGCCCGATCCACGAACACGACCGACGTTGCTCGCACACTGTCCGCCATGCGCACGGACAAACGTGTGTTCACCAAGAATTCTGGCGTTCCTACACGACGATTTTTCCGCCGCGTCGGCTCATCCAACAGCGGTACGTCAAAACGAACCCGGTCGAGCAACTCTTTGCCGATCCAGAATTCGAGGGCAAATCGGCCCAGAACCCGCGGTGTTGCGATCGGCTTGGCCAGGGTCGCCGCTTTGACGACGCCAAGCGACGGTACGCCCTGACGAACCAACACTTCGAACGTCCACTGCTTGGTCGACGCAACGCCTGCTGGATCAGGAACGAAACCGGCGCGTGGAGCATCCGCGAGGGACAACGCGGCAGGCACAACGAACGCAAGTCCGAGAGCCAGTGCGAAAACACTTCGAGGCAACTTCACGATGCACTCGGCTTGGCATGTTCGTTCAAGATTTCAACCGTTCCTCGATCACCATCGACACGAAGAAGGTCGCCGGTGCGAATTGCGAACGTCGCCCCGACGACGTTCACGACCGCAGGAACCCCATATTCGCGAGCCACGACGGCAGCATGCGAAAGCGGGCCGCCCATTTCGGTCACGACAGCGGCTGAGACAAGGAAGAGCGGGGACAAACCCACATCGGTCGTTCGGGCCACGAGCACTTCGCCGGCGCGAACTTCGTTGAGATCCACGGTGCCTGGCGCGAGAACACGAGCTCGACCTTCGACGACACCACTCGACGCGGGCAAACCTTTCAAGTGTTGACCCGTGGGTGGCGGAACTTGCACCGGTGGAGGACGACCAATGAATGTTGCCGGTGGATCCGGGCGCGCTGCATCACGGAGATGCTCGGCGCGTCGCAAACGAACGACATGTCCAACATCGGCGCGACCACTACGCAATGCTTGAACGAGCTCGTCGTACGCACAGAAAAACACGGCGCCTTCTTCAAGGCTGGGATCAATACGGCGCAAACGACGATCGATGTCGAGCGCGATGAAGCGGAACATCCCGAGAACTCGCGTGACCCACGTGCGCATACGCTCACGCAAACGCGTGTATTTCTGCGTGCGATTCACGAGCGTGCGTACGGTGTACATCTGCAACGGCCCTAGACGCGTTTCGAGTTGCGCCATTTCACGATCCGACAGCGCCCGGGCTCGAGCCAACGCCCGAGCTGATTCGCCTTCGGGCGCTCGAAGCGATGAGATGAGCATCGCGATCACGGGCCCTGGATCTTCGCGCCAACGTGGTGTCGACAACTCCGCTTCACGCACGGCTCGATCGCCATACGTGTCCAAGAATCGTTCCAGCGCACGCCGTGCTGAACCTTCGGGCAAATCACTTGGACCTCGAACGGTTCCCGACGCCAATCGTTCACTGGCAAAAGGTTCGTTCCGAAAAACCTCGGCCAAACGGATCAACGCGACCCCTGGCGCAGCACTGTCGAGATCTCGAACACCTCCCGTGAGCGCTTGAGCCAGCGATGCGCCATTCGTAAAACCTTCCGACGGATGGGAAACGTCGCCCGAGGCGACGTCGTCACGCACGGATGTGCGACGCGCAGCGACCTGATCGAGCAACCGAGACAAGGCAAGATGAGCCGCGAGAGAAGCGGAAGCGCATTCGAGCATCAGCGTGCCTGTACGATCGAGCAGAGCACTGGCCGTGTTGAGCGTCGTGACCAACGCATCATCTGGAAGAATGCCGAGATCCATTTCGTCGAGCGATCGACGAGCGCGCGAGGCGTCTTCTTCGTAGGTGCGTACTTCGTCTTCGAGTCGCGCTTGTCGAGCCAAAATGTTTGGCGCAACAAACGGCAGACGCGAAATGAATCGCCGCGTGGAAACCTTGTCGGTTTGTCTTTCTAGAAGGGTTATCGCAGCTTCGTTGGCCCCTCCGCTGACATTCATGATGGATCGGGGCGTCAAGAATGGGACTTGGGCCGAGATCTGCATGAACCGCGTAAGGTTCAGGTAAAACCGTCCTTGCACATTCGCGACGAGTTGCGCACCGCGCGGAACGCGACACCCCAGCGCGGCAAACGCTTCGCGGAATCCTTTTTCGGAAAACCGGTGCGCGATCGACCACGTCAGCGGAGTTGCGGCTCCTGGCAAAGCTTCGCCCACATTGGCCCGAGACCACACCGTGGTTGCATCACCGCCTTCGGGAAAACCGCCGCCGGCGACGGGGCGAACCTGCAAAACGACCACATGTTGCGCACCTTGAGGCGTTTTTTCGACGGCGAATTCAACGTCGAAAGGGCCGGGACCACCGAGCTCGAGACGTGTCGCCAGCTCGGCCAGCTCTTTCAACGCTTCGGCAGAAAGTGCGGACTGTTTGGACTTTTCAACCGCCACATCGATTTCGTGGAGACCTCGAGGACCCACGACGACGGCTCGCGGTTTGTCCGCAATGGCCATCGCGACGACGGTACCGTCCTTGGACAAACGTACGGAGTCTGTAGACATTGCGCCTTCGACGACGGGCGCACCAAGACCCCAGGTCACATTGACGAGTCGCTCTTGTTCTCCCCAGTACGGCCCGGCCAAACCTGGAGGTGGCGCTGTAAAAAGAACGCCGGCGCAATCGGCTTGGGCCATGATCTGAATGACGACGGCCATGGCGACTTCGCGAATCGCCGCATGAGCCATGTATTCGAGAGCGCGGGGCAAAAACGCGCTCGCCCACACTTGCTTGATCGCGGCCATGAGCGCATCGGGCCCACGCACACCAAGGACGGTCGTCGCCAAACCCGCAAAGCTTGTTTCTGCGGCATCTTCGCATGTAGCGCTGGAGCGAACGGCGACGCCCCAAGGCGCAAACGCTTCAATCTCAGCCCACAATGCTTGCACCGCGCTTTGAATGGCTGGCGAAAGAGGCGTTTCTTGAATGCGATCCCGCGCGCGTGCGGCGCGATCAATGCCCGCGCGACTGCCGGCAAGTTTGACCAAGGTCGGAAGATCGTGTCCGCGAGGGAGCGTGTCTTGCGTCAAGGCGTCGAAGTGTTCGGCAGGAAGAACCCAGCCCCGAGGAACATGAAAACCTTCGCGAATGAGGCGCCCGAGGCTCGAGGCTTTGCCGCCAAAACGTCGCAAATCACCGCGTCTGCGACTGAAGGCTGTTTCGAGCGGCCGAAAGACGGCTTCGTAGCCCGCAGCTTCTGCACCAATGGGCGCGCGTTGATTGCGTGACGGATCGACCACGTTCACGCCTTACCATGATTTTGGGATTTCAGGGGATGGCGGGAGAAAAGGGCGCGGGAGAACGCTCGGGACGAATCATGCGGCTTCTGGGTCGATACCAGCAGCCCGCAATTTCGCGGCATATCGTTCGGCACGTTTGTCCGCGTCTTCAGCGCGTTTGTCCGCAGCCTTCTTCTCTTTGTCCGCGGCTTTCGCGCGTTTGGCCGCGTCGTTCGCGCGTTGTTCTTCAACCTTCGCTCGTTCCTCGGATGTCGGGACCAGTTGGCCATCTTTGGTACACCAACGAAGCCACGTTGTTTCGAGGTTCTCGTGAACGCCGGTCCACTCGACAACGCCCAATCCTACGGCTTCGAAATAATGTCGCCGCAGAGGGATGTAGAGGTCCCCGCGCAACTCATACGAGAGCAGCGTGTTTGGACTCAGCTCGTGGTCCGGATCGTAGACGACATAATACGGAATACGCATTTGCCGGTACCGCCGCATTTTCGTGTCCAATTCGCCGCCTTCGTCGTTGGAAACGATTTCGACCACGACATCGGGCACCTTGCCAAACTCCCAAACGAAGTACGTGCGATTCTTCCGGACCGAAAGATCGTTACGCGTTTTGACGTCCAGACTCAGCATCACATCCGGCACGATCGCCTGTTCACGCGGGGTGTGGAACAACCCCACATTTGCGAAGACTTCAAACGAACGACGTGTCGAACCATCCTTACCAACAGGTTCCCACGACGCATAAAGAGGTGTCGTGAGAAGCCTTTCCTGTTTCTCCGTAAAGATGTTGTCCACCGGCTCGTCGTCCTCGATGACCAAGTGCGCAATGTCCGGATCCTCGAATCGTTGAGCATCCAGGACAGACTCTGCTGTTTGCATAGGCAAACCTTTGTCGCGCGGCGGTTGCATGGTCAAGGCTCTTTTCCCGGTGTTTTGTTGATTTTTCTTATATCAGAGAGACGATTTGTCCAACAGAACCCACACAAAAATTACCACGATGGTATCCTTTCGTCATGACGAGCGTCGCTTCAGTTCCCCCGCTTGTTGCCACTCCAAGTCCGCAGCGACGAACTGGTGCGTGGCTGGAATTTGCGCTCGTTGGTGGGTTGACTCCCTTTCTGTACCCGTTGTCATGGCTTTTGCGGAAGGCGTTCGGTCTGGAATCGACCGAATACTATGTTTCATTCGCGATGTTTGCGGCGGCGTTTGTAATCAACGATCCGCATTTCGCAGTGACGTATTTCTTGTTTTACAAGAATGCCCGCGCTCGCGCGTTTGGGAATGGTTTTACCGGGTGGCAACAAGTTCGTTATCTGCTTGCGGGATTCGTTGCGCCTATCGTGCTGATCGTGTGGGGAGTTGCTGCCCTCGTTTTTCATTCTGCTTCGTCGCTCGGCGTGATGATTCAGTTGATGTTTTTCCTCGTTGGTTGGCATTACGTCAAACAAGGCTTTGGCGTCTTTTCGGTTCTTTCGGCGCGGCGGGGCGTTCGATTCGACAAAGCCGAACGTTTGGCGATCTTGATCCATTGTTACGCGGGTTGGGCTTACGCGTGGGCGAGTCCTCGCGATATTGGTCATGCGGCCGAAGAAAAAGGCGTTTGGTATGTGACGTTCGCGCACCCTCGAGGGTTGGAACAATTCACGGCGATTCTGTTTTTTGCCTCGATCGTGCCGATGGTGTTTGCACTGGGCAGCAAATGGAAACGTGAAGGGAAATTGCCCATTGCTACGCCGCTCATTGCGCTTTTGTGCAGCGTTTGGCCGTGGCTGATTTATTCGAGCATCGATCCGCTGCTCATTTACGTCATTCCTGCGTTGCATTCGATTCAATACTTGTATTTCGTGGGCTTGATGGAAGGAAACAAAGCTCGACAGCTTGAAGGACCTCCGCATTTCGAGCGTTCGGCCAAGTCGCGACTCTTGGGCTTGGTTATCGCGTCGTTGGGACTCGGATGGTTTTTCTTTCATATCGGGCCCACGATCTTCGATACATTGATTGGCTCGCGCTTGGCGACCAAGCAATACGATCCCATTGGGCCAACGCCTTGTTTCGCAGTGCTTTTCGCATTCGTGAACATCCATCATTATTGCATGGATGCCGTGGTGTGGCGCAAAGAGAACCCTGAAACGCGATACTTGGCGATGAAGTTTGAATCGTAGTTTCGACTGGGCAGTTGCACTGGGCGTCGCCCAGACCCACCCGGGGCTCCGCGCCCCAAGACCCGCACAAGGGGCCAGCCCCTTGACCCTTGCATTGATTTGTCCTGCGGACAAATCAAGAGGTCAAGGTCCCGGTAGGCCGCGTAAAACGCGTTCGTGCCAGAGAAGCATTTCCGCGCCCCCGGGACCTCGATTCCACGCATAATCATGAGGGCCAGGCGTAACGACCAAATCGTGTTTCACGTTTTCCGCGTCGAAAGCTTTGGAAAGAGCTTGAACCGCCGCAAGGAATGGGTCTTTTTCGCTCGATACCAGACGAATGGAGAGCTTTTTATCGTGTGTCGCCCGCTTGGCCATCAGCGCGAACATCTCAGCTTCTTCGACTTTGATGGCTGGTTGAAGGGCACCGACAGCCCCGAAAATGTCGGCATGCAAAAATCCAACGAGCAATGCGAGACGTCCGCCCATACTCACACCATCGATACCCGTCGATTCACGCGTGACCGGATGCTTGCTTTCGGATTGCACGCGTGGAAGCAAAGATTCTCGCACGAATTGCGCAAACGGCGCTGAGCCTTTGGCCGAACGATCTTTCAAATCTGGCGTGTACGGGCATGCCACCACCAAACCCGTGTAAGAGTTTTTCTTTAATGAATCATTGAGTTTCCCGAGACGATCATCGAGCACCATATCGCCCAAATCGGCTCGCGTAAGCGCTCCAGCTCGTAAACATGCATCGAGTTTGTCCAGGCCATAATCATCGCGCCACGCTTTGGCTCCGACCTCGAGCCCTCGACCCGATTCCCCTCGCCCATGCAAAGCCACGAGCAATGGAAGCGGCGCGGACGACGGCGGAACGAGGACAAGCGAACGTTGTTCCTCCGGTGGAGGAAAAGACAAATCGCGCCAGCGGCCCGCTTCTGGAGCCACAGGCGAAGATGACTTTTGGCAAGCCGCGAGCGAACATCCGGCAACACCCGCGAGAAAAGCGCGACGAGGGATAATTTGACGTGTGGAATGCAATGTGGACACATCGTGCCAGAAATGAAAACAAAGGCCAACTTCAAAGGTATTGCGGTTGCGTGAAGAGGCCATTGCGGACATATTGGAACGCGCTTGCTTGGAGGTATGTATGCAACACGCGAAACAATTCGGGATGCGTCTGGCGACGATTCTTTTGGCAACGGGATTCTTCAGCGCGGCAACGGTGATGGGTTGCGGCGGAACGATAGAAACGGGTGGCGGGGGCAGCGGAAGCGCTGGAAATAGCGGCAGTGGCGGAAACGGGGGCAGTGTTTCGAGCAGCGGAAATGGGTCGACTTCGGGGGCGCCGATGTGCTCGATCGGAAATCCGATGCGCCAATGTTACACGCTCGATCAAATCGAGAATCAAATCAACAACCCTTTCCCAGGTGGTGACGTTGGCGTTGACGGCGGAACGGATGCGGGTCCCGACGGCGGCGGCGTGATGCTCACGGAATGCCCCGAACCTTCGGTCGTGCGTGATGGATGTTGCAATCCGGGCGTTTCTGGGCCGGAAATCGAAGGCGATTTGTGTTGTTATTACTTCTGCACCGGCGCGTGTTGCGGACGGGCCTTCACCATTGAAGGTCAAGCGCGAGTCGCGGAAACGACAACGCGTCAAGATTGGTGTGCAAATGGATCGACCACGCCAAACGATTTGGACGACGTGACCCAAGCCGCCTTAGCCGAAGCGTGGCGCAACGATGCGCAAATGGAACATGCCTCGATTGCTTCGTTTGCGCGATTTACGTTGGAATTGCTGGCCCTTGGAGCGCCTGCGGATCTGGTTGCCGCATCGCAATCGGCATCGCTCGACGAAGTACGCCATGCGCAGCTTTGTTTCGCTCTGGCGTCGCGTTTTTCAGGACGCGCCATTGGCCCGGGTCGGCTCGATATGACGCATGCTTTGCGTGAAAACTCGTTGGCGGAATGTGCCGGCTGGACGGTGATTGAAGGTTGCATTGGCGAAACCATTGCCGCATTGACGGCTCGCGCGCAGCTCGATATGGCCGACGACGAAGAAACGCGGCAGGCGTTGTTGCAAATTGCCGAGGATGAAGAGCGGCACGCGGCATTGGCGTGGCGTTTTGTGGCGTGGGCCTTGTCGACGGGTGGAGCGTCGGTGCGAGATTCAGTGCACCAAGCCTTTGCGGAAGGCATGCAGCAAGTCCGAGCGCACCGAAATGCGGATCTGCCGAACGTCGACGAAGATGTGTGGCATTCGTTCGGGCGGTTGACGGCGCACGAAATGGACAAGGTCGCGGAGCAAGCGTTGACGGAAGCTATTTTGCCGAATGTGGCGATTCTGCTGGCAACGCCTCAGAATCAAACGGCCTCGTCGTCCTCGAATAGTTCCGCGTACACCTGATCCACATCGATTTCGCATTCGAGCGCCGGTAAAACGAGCTTTTGTCCGGCTTCGTAATTCACGCACGTCCACGTTCCATCGAGCTGTCGCGTAAATACTTCGACAAACGGTTTGGCTTGCGATGCAAGCACGTAATGCGCTAGCGATGGGATCGTCTTGTAGTGAGCGAATTTATCCCCACGATCGTAGTCTTCCGTCGATGGGGACAACACTTCCACAATCACTCGCGGATTGAGGAGGACGTCTCGTTTGTCCCCTTCAAATTCGCGCCTCCCGCAAACAATAGACGCATCTGGATAAACATAGCGCTTGGACACCGGAATGTGGATGCGCATATCCGAAGTGTAAACACGGCATCGACGACCCAGAAGCGCATTGCCAAGGACGCGTATCATGCCGGATGCCACCGCACTATGCGCCTCATCTCCCCCCGCCATCGCAAAGATCTCGCCGTCCGCATACTCATGGCGCTCGTCCGACTCTCGCTCGAACGCCAGGTATTCCTCTTCCGTCATGCGAATGCGCTGCACGGCTTGACCCATGAACGGCATTGTTACACCGCCATCAACACTTGTCCACCAAAAAATCGTGCATCAGGAGGACAAACGGTTCGTCCAAATGGATCATTGCGGCGTTGACGGCAAGGGCAAGTGCATGAGGAGCACTTCGCGGCCATTGGGCGTTTTTACATTTTCAATCCGCGGTTCTTTCACTTCGGAACCAAAATCACCCGCCAAAACAAGCGCGCCAAGTGCCGCATTCTCGGCGGTCAAATCCGCTTCGAGTTGCACAAGGGCGGGTGCAAATGTCGAAAATGAACCAGGCGCAACTTTGATGACGGCTTTTGTCTCGGGAGAACCGTCCGACATGCCTACATTCAAAGCAATGATGCTCGCTGCCCCGCGGTGCGTGACGAGCTTCGACCAACCAGGCCCAACCATTCTTTGCACGATCTCCAGAAAAACGGACCGACGCTCGTGATCACTCAATGGCAACGAGCTTGTCCCCAGGAGCGTGCGGCATTTCGTCCCCGCTTCCAGCAATGTTTTCGCCAGCGACGCGCTGTCCTGAATGACAACGCGCGACCCACCTTCATTCTCTACGAAAGCATCGTCGACAATCGCGCGGCCAATGGCTTTTTCCAGTTTTTTTGCTTGTTC
>JBGAOI010000223.1:0-10132 GCA_044221885.1 Polyangium sp. (in: bacteria) | reverse complement strand
AGAAAACTCGGGGATCCCGTGATCGTTCCGTCCACCGTGCCCACACCTCCTGGACCTCCAACGACCTCTTTCGCCAAACCAAAGTCGAGCAATCTGACGCCGCCGCGGGAAGGGTTTGACAAGACGAACACGTTCGCGGGTTTGATGTCCCGATGGACGATGTTTTGTGCATGAGCTGCGGCGAGCGTGTCGACGATGGGGCTGAGCAATTCGAGCACGCGTTTGACGGGCAATAAGTGCCCCTTGGCTTCTTCTTGGGCGAGGTACGATTCGAGGTCCTGGCCGACGCACAGTTCCATCACGATGTAGAAGACGCCTTCTCTGGATTGATTGAAGGCGAAGATCTCAGTCGCGCTGGTTCCAGCGAGCAAACCCATCGCCCGCGCTTCTCGTTGCATGCGGGTCAAGAAGACCGGTTGGCTCGTCAAGTTGTCGTGCAAGCACTTGACCGCCACCTGCGTCGATCCGTTTTCGAGGTCCTCGGCACGAAATACGCTGCCATGCGCTCCGGATCCCAACGTTCCCAGCAGTTTGTATCGACCATCGATGACATGGCCCACTTGATACATCGTCCGCCTGGCCTCCTTGCCAAACGGAGACATACCACGAATCTGCGTGCGTTTCAGGGATTCAGAAAGGTCAGCACGAAACGGATCGGTTTTTCGTGACCATGGTGGGAAGGGTTTCGTTGGACAGACTCTTCCACCTGGGTGTCGAACGCGGTGATTTGCACGTGAGGGGAATCGAGAGCGCACGCCTTGAATGGAACTTTCGCTCCGCGCCCTAACAAGGGCGCTTCGCGAAGTGTTTTGTTTGTGATGGGAGGCTCCGCTCGCTACGCCCCGATCGCCCCCAGGAGATCAGCTCGAGAACGGATCACAACATGTACGGGTTCATCATCTCGACGTTCTTGCGAACGGCACGCGGTTTTGCGCCGCCTTTTTTCGGATCGAGACCATCGCGCGCGTTAGACAGGGTGGATGTTTGTCCGGCAAAATCCTCCGCGAGTTTGTCACTCTTGCCCGCGGGCGCAGCTTGTTTGGCTTTTTCTGCTGTTGCCGCCAAGGCTTGCTGCTGCACCTGAATTTTCGCTTCGGCTTCTTCGAACCGACCTTGTTCGATGAGTTCGTTCACTTGTGAAAGAGTTGCCGCGGTTTGGCTCCGTGCAACACGCGTGGCCACCTGCGCATCGAGATCGGCAGGTGCCGCGTCGTCCTTCACTGCGACGCTCAGCTTGCCTTCGCACGAGCCTGCACTTCCCGACACGCGATCATCGTAGGCGAGACGCACATCGGCAACGGGGACGATTCCTGCGTTCTCTGTGGGTACGTTCAGCTCCATCAACACCGTGCGTGTGTCACCAACAGAAAAGTTTCCAAGCTGGACCTTGATCCGATTTCCTTCACGCTCGAACGATCGGTCGTACACACGCTCGAGACTCACGCCTTCCGCCAAGGTGATCGTCGCCGTTGCGCCTACGGCGATCGTGGCTTTGAGTTTGCTGGCTTCAGCCAGGAATGCATTTTCGAGTGAGGATGGGTCTTCGATGAAGTAGTGATTTCCGCCCGAACCTAGCGCAATCGCGCCCATGATCTTGTGGTTGTACGAAGTGCCGACGCCAATCGTCGTGATGCCCACGCTCGCATCCCGCGCCGACTTGGCGACCGGGAAAAACCCGGCTTCGTCCCGCACGCCTGCGGTTGGTTCACCGTCGCTCAAGACGATCATGCGATCGGCAAACCCCGAACTTTGCCCCAGTTCCGTGAGGGCTGCCGAGATCGCACATGAGATGCACGTGTCACCACCCAGCGCGATGCGATCGATCAGGTCCTTGATGGTTTGTCGGTTGTTCGGGATCACCTCGACCATCGGCACGTCGACTCGCGGCGTCGTATCGAACGAGATGACGCTCACGCGATCGCCCGGATTGAGTTTGTCCACGGCGCTCTTGGCGGCGCTCAGCGCTTTGGGAAGTCGATCACCTTTCATCGACCCCGATCGATCGATCACGATGGCCAAGTGGCCTTCGACAGGGCGCGCTGTGCCGGCAGTTTGTCCTGGGTGAACATCGAGCAGCAGGAACGTTTTCGAGGAAGAACCTTTGGCCAAAAACGGATTGCCCAATCGACCTTCCACCTGAAGTGTCGTGCCGGCTGTGAAACTCGTGGTTGATTCAGGCGCCACAGGGAGATTCACCGCGACGGTTGTCGTCGGTGCGTCCTGGACGACATCCGGACCTTTCGCTTTCGGTTGAGGTGCAAGCATGTAGCCGGCGGATGCGGCAGCGGAGACTCCCAGAATCGAATACAGGGCGAGCGAGGCGAGTTTCATACGCGGGCGTCTCCGTGGGCGGGGTGAGCGTTATTTATCGGCGTTGAGCGAGTCGACGAGTTGCACGGCTCCCATGCGTTCTTCCGGTGTACGCAGCGCGTGCAGTTTTCCATGACGAACTTCGAGCAATCCGAACACATGACCAGGGCAGGAACGACCCAGTTTGCCGACGAGCAAACCAAGCGTCGCTTGGACGCGCCGCGGGGTTAAAGGTTCTCCCCGTAAGTACATTTTGATGACGTAGGGCGTTTCATCGATGGCCAGGCCGAGTTCCGGGTTGATCTCGATCTCGTTGGGACCCAAGCCATAGGTTGCACGTGGAGGTTCGAACCACTTCATCGAACCGCTTGCGAGAAAGCGGCGATACCCATCGATGACGCGTTCCATCACGCGCACGCGCTTGGGATTTGGTTCACGATCCAGCAGTTGATCGAGCACATCTTCCCCAAGGTTGCGCCGATGCATGTCGACGATCCCGTCACGCACCAGTTGATAAAATTCGGGGAGGGGATCCGCTTTGCGATCTTTGGCGGAGTTGGCATCTCCATCGGGACCCGTTTCCAGAAGCAGGTCGACGAAATTCGTGATCGATATCCTATCCATGCGCCTCTCGTGCGAGCGAACGCGTGCTCCCGAATGCATTCCAACCCATGGTTTCGATTTCTATCACGAAAGCTGTTTATGGCGGGAGTCGTTCTTGTCGGCGGACTCGTGCTGATCGCGACATGGGTTACGGTCCGTGGTACCTTCGGCCTTCCAGGATGACAGCCACCGCAACACCTCAACCAAGCACTCACTTCACGTGTCCCAAACAGTTTCCGGAATGGCTTGAACGGCAAAAGATAAGTTTGGGTTTTTCCACGTATCAGACGGGTAGGCTGTTTCTCATTGGATTGGCCGGTTCGGGGCAACTTGGCGCAAGCGAATGGTCCTTGCCGACGTGTATGGGGTTATGGACGAACGGGCAAACGATATGGCTCGGCTCGAAAATGCACATCTGGCGCCTCGAGAATGCATTGGCCAAAGGTGCCAACCGCAATGGCAAAGATCGCGTATTTGCGCCCCGCATTGCCTACACGACGGGCGACCTCGATACGCATGACATTGCGGTGGATGGCAAGGGCCGGGTCCTTTTTATCAATACGCAATTCAATTGTTTGGCGACGCTCGACGAAGACGCGGCATTTCGTCCGGTTTGGCGTCCGAGATTCATTTCCAAGCTCGTCGCGGAAGACCGTTGCCATTTGAATGGCTTGTGCATGAAAGACGGAAAACCCGCGTATGTTACGGCGGTCGCGCAATCCGACGTCGTGGATGGTTGGCGGGATCGGCGTCGCGGGGGTGGATGTGTGATCGATGTCGAATCGGGCGAAATCGTGGCGCAAGGTTTGTCGATGCCGCATTCGCCTCGATATTACCGCAACAAATTGTGGGTGCACGATTCTGGGGCGGGATTTTTCGGTTCGATTGATTTGAAACGCGGCGTTTTCGAGCCGCTTGCGTTTTGTCCAGGGTATTTGCGAGGCCTCGCATTTTCTGGCGACTTTGCCGTTGTTGGATTGTCGCGTCCCCGGCACCAAAAAACGTTCGGTGGTTTGCCCATTGACGAGAATTTGCAAAAACGAGGTGCCGATGCGCGTTGTGGCATTCACATCATCAATTTGCGCACCGGGGATATCTCGAATTGGTTGCGGATCGAAGGAGCCGTGGAAGAATTGTACGACGTCGTGGTTCTCGATGGCGTACGAAATCCAGCGGTCTTGCCGCTCGATTCCGAAGAATTACGAAAAACAGTGACAGTGGATGCAGCCACGGCTGCTCGGGTGTTCGCATGAATGGTTTGTCCCTCAAGCCCATGCGGGCTGCCGATATCACGACCTCGGGAACCATCGAGCCTTGGCTTGCCGAGAACAACATGGGATTGGCCGTCACGACGGGCATCTCGATGCGTCTTTTGACGTTTGGCACGGAAAACGACGGGCGCATCGCGGTGTGCGAAAGCGTCTTCGATGGGCCGCGAGCGCTTTGGTCGGACGGAAAAACCATGTTCGTGTCGTCACGTTCGCGTATCCATCGCTTGACGTACGGTGCGGCTCCGGGACGATTGCCCGACCATGAAGAACGCTTCTTCTGCCCGCGCTCGACGCACACGACGGGGGAACTCGACATTGGGGACATGGCGCGTAACGCGGAGGGGCGACCCGTCTTTGTCAATACGCAATTCAACTGCTTGTCGACACTCGACGACAAACACAGTTTCAGCCCTGTGTGGCGACCTCCGTTCATTTCCAAACTGAGCCCCGAAAATCGATGTCATTTGAGCGGTTTGGCCATGCGGAACGGTGCACCTGCGTATGTCACGGCGTATGCGGCAACGGATACTCCGAACGGTTATCTCGCCAAACGCCGTGATGGTGGATGCATCGTGGATGTGGCGGCGAAAAAGATCGTAGCGGAAGGACTTTGTTTGCCGCGAAGCCCGCGCTGGTACCAAGAAAAACTTTGGCTCCATCAAGCAGGAACGGGTTATTTCGGGTTTTGGGACTTTGATCGACGCGTCTTCGAACCCATCGCGTTTTGTCCGGGCTTGCTCGATGGCCTGGTGTTTTTTGGACCCTATGCGGTGATGGGTTATTCGCTACCCCGTACGTCCGAACAAATCGCCGGATTGCCGCTCGAGAAAAACCTTCGCGAAAAGGGCGCAACGGCTCGTTGCGGCGTACACGTCGTCGACACGAGGTCGGGTGACGTCGTCCATTGGATTCGATTGGAAGGAGAATTGCGCGAAGTGTGCGGCGTGGCGCTGCTCGAGGGAGTGAAGAAGCCGCTGGTACTGACGGTCGGTTGACGTCCGCCGCGGGTTTGGCGCGACGGACGTTTCCGAAGATTGGCTTCAGTTCTTGCGACGACGAATGCCGAGCAACGCGAGCAAGCCAAAGAGCAAGCCCGACGCCGTGGTTTGGCTGTCCGAACCAACCACGGTACAGTTGCAGCTCCCGTCGCCCGTTGTTCCACCACCGGAACCAGCGGAGCCACCTTCGCCGCCCATGCCCATGCCGCCCATGCCGCCCGTGGACATGCCGCCACCGACACCCATGCCGCCAGCACCACCGGAGGCCATGCCGCCACCGGCGCCACCAGCTCCGCCCATGCCCATCGGTTCTTTGACTTCAATCGTCACGTCGCGGGTAATGGTGCTCAGCGCGTCGGCCGCTTCGATCTTGATCGCGTGCGTGCCAAGGTCCGCGGTCGCGGTTGTCCAGGCAAAGTCACCCGTGGCCATGTCGATCGTCGACGCAGCCGGGGCCATCTTCACGTTGTACGTTGGAGTCGAATCCACGTCCGTTGCGGTAATGACGAACTTGATGGTTTGTCCGGCTTCCACCGTCAGCGTGCTCATGTCCGCCGGGGTTGGATCGACAAACACCGGAGGATCGTCGATCGCACCCACCATGATGTTGACCTTGCCTGGCATTGAAGCTGCCATGGCCGCGTCCTTGGCGAGGAACGTGAACGACGTTTGTCCGTTGAAATCGAGCGCCGGGGTGAACGTCACGACGTTGCCCGCCAGCGATACGGTGCCTTCTGCGGCGGGAGGTGGCGTCACGAGTTCGTACGTGATCGTATCGCCCATATCGACATCGCTGCCGGTGAGCGTGACGTCGACAGCCATGTCTTCGTTCGTGCTCGCCGAACCATCATTCACCACCGGCGCATCATTCACGGCGGCGACGTCGATGGTTACGGTTGCCGGCATCGACATTGCGTTGGCCATGTCGGTTGCGATGAAGGTGAAGGAGGTTTGTCCGTTGAAATTCGGGCCCGGCGTGAACGTGGCCATGTTGCCAGCGATCATCACCATGCCTTCGGCAGCCGGAGGTTGTGTCGCCACTGCGAACGACAACATATCGCCCATATCCGGGTCAGTCCCCGCGAGCGTCAGGACAAGCGGCGTGTCTTCCATCGTCATGCCGGTTTGCGCAGTCGCTGTGGGCGGATCGTTCACAGCCGCAACGTCAATCGTGACCGTTGCATCGGTGGACATCGCGTTGGCCATATCCATCACGTGGTAGGTGAACGTCGATGTGCCATTGAAGTTCGCCGCGGGCGTGAAGGTTGCGACATTGCCCGCGAGCGTCACGGAGCCTTCGGCTGCCGGAGGTTGCATGGAAATCGCGTAGGCCAAGGTATCGCCCACATCGACGTCCATACCCATGAGCGTCACGTTGACCGCCGTATCCTCCATCGTCGATTGCATGAGGTTCGCGGCTGTCGGCGCGTCATTGACGGGCGTCACGGTCACAGAAACCGTGGCCGTATTCGACATGAGGCCGCCGGGATCCTGAGCCTTGAACGTGAAGCTCGACGTGCCGTTGAAATTGGCTGCCGGCGTAAAGGTGGCGACATTGCCCGCAATCGAAACGGAACCTTCCGCAGCCGGTGGTTGCGCCACAATCGAATACGTCAACATGTCGCCGTTGGCATCCGTCGCGACGAGTGTCGCGGTTCCGGCCATGTCTTCGGCGGTCGTCAACATGCCATTGGAAGCAACAGGCGCTGCCGCAACGGGCCCGCCGAGATTCCCGGTTACGCTCAGCGTATACGTGCCTTGCGCCAGCATGCTCGCGGTCGAGTAAAACGAATCGACGTAGAAGAAGTATGTGCCAGCAGGCACGTTTGTCATGGTAACGACTTCCGTGCCGTTTGCCCCGAGCGCGTCCGCTCCACGCCCCGCGGCGCACGTCATGCCGTCACTACACGTCGTGAGGACGTAAATCGAAGGATCCCAGTTTGCCCCCGTCGGATCGAGCGAGAAGGTGATGTTGTTGGGAGGAGCTCCCATTGTTACGGAATAGATGACGTCTGGACCGTTGACAGTGGTGTAGAAGCCATTGCATGCGGCCGGAACTCCGGCAATGTCGTTTGTCGCGCCGACCGTCGTGCCCATGTCCGTATACGGCAAGGACGTGATCAAGGTCGGCATCGCACAAGTATCACCGCCTGCGGCGAACACCGAAGGTGCACCAAGCAAGGCAGCGGCCAAAGCAGTCAAAGGGATGAGTTTACGCATACGCCCAGACTAGGCCGGTCCGTCCTCGGGCGTCAAGTCGATAATTTGTGTTGAAACGATTGGGGCGCGTGTTCCGGCCGATTTTAGCGGCATCACACTTCGGCGTAGATGGTGGAAAATGACGCGGCTTCACCACGCAAGAGCACTTCCAGGCGGGGATTGGGCGGGGCCTCTGTCGTATGCAGTTTTCCACGCTGCACATCGAGCATGGCAAATACGTGTTCGGGATAAGATTTCCCAAGACCCGCACCAAAAAGGGCCAGCACAATTGCGGCACGTTTCGCGGCCAATGGTTCCTGCCGAAAATACAGTTTCACGATATGCGGCTTTTTGCCAATCATGAAGCCGACTTCGGGATTCAAATTCACGGCCAACGGACCGAGCTGAATTTCTCCCTGCGGAGGACTGAACCAACGCTTGTCCCCCGAAGCCAAGAATTTTCGATATCCCGCAGCGACATGCGGATAAATACGCCGCTTTTTTTCGTCGCTTTGCCCAGCAAGAAGTTCATCGAGCGTCGATTCACACGACCCTCGCCGATGCATCGTTTGAATACCTTCGCGAATCGTCTTATAAAAATCCGCTACGGATTCGTCTTTGTGCTGCTTGTATTCGCGTACGCCCGTGATTTTAGGCGTACCCGAGCGCAGAACGAAATCGACGAAATACGACAGAGACACCTTTTCCATAGGGTCCTCCCGCGTAGAACGCCTCGTCCATCTTCGACCACCAAGGTCGCGTCCTGCATTCATTGTATCACGACGAAAATGAATTGCGCGTGAATTCGTCAGCGCAAATGGACGAACAATGTCCGATCTGAATTCGTTACGCGCACGATCCTGACTGTACAGATTCACTGTGGGACAGAAAATGTCCATGCATAAACTGCGCATTCTTTCCCGAGAACAGAATTTCAGTTCAAACTTCGTCGCCCGTTGCTCCGATACAAATCCACCGATTGACGTCTCGCGGAAGTCGTGCCAGAAGCGCCTCGAAATGAAAGCCATCGTCATTCAAGGGTCCTTCGGTCTTGATTCACTCACGCAAGTCGACTTGCCCGATCCGGTTCCGCAACGCGATGAAGTTGTGATTCGAATGCGCGCAGCGTCGATCAATTATCGCGATTTCATGGTCGTGTCGGGGACCTACAACCCACGGCAACCGCTGCCGCTCGTTCCATTTTCTGACGGTGTGGGGGAAGTCGTCGCGATGGGACCGGAAGTGACGCGTTTTAAGCTTGGCGATCGGGTGTGTCCCATTTTCGTGCAAAACTGGCTCGAAGGCGACGTCTCGATGGCGAAGCTCAAAACGACGCTCGGAAGTCCATTACCCGGCGTTCTGTCGGAACTGTTCATGACCCGAGAATCAAGCCTCGTGAAGCCGCCCGCGTTTTTGAGCGACGCGCAAGCGGCGACCTTGCCTTGCGCCGCCGTGACCGCCTACAATGCTCTGTTTGGCGCTGGAAACGTGAAAGCCGGCGACACGGTGCTCGTGCAAGGAACAGGAGGCGTGTCGATCTTTGCGCTTCAGTTTGCCCATCAGGTCGGAGCGCGGGTGATTGTCACGTCGAGCAGCGACGCGAAACTCGAACGCGCCAAAACGCTTGGGGCATGGCAAACCATCAATTACAAAACCACGCCAGATTGGGACAAACGGGCCATTGAAATGACCGACAAGATCGGTGTGGATCACATTGTCGAAGTGGGTGGTGCCGGGACGCTCATGCGTTCCATTCGGGCCGTACGTGTGGCCGGAACGGTCAGCATCATTGGCGCATTAACGGGAGGAGCGTCGCAAGAAATCAATGTCTTGCCCGTACTCATGCGGCATATTCGCTTGCAAGGCATCATCGTCGGGTCGCGCGTAATGTTCGAAGCGATGAACCGCGCCATTGAAACAGGTGGTATTCAGCCCGTCGTGGACGAAAAGACGTTTTCGTTTGCCGAAGCCGCAGACGCATTGCGCTACATGGGCACCGGCGGGCATTTCGGGAAAATTGTCGTGAAGTTTTGACAAACTTGTCGGCGAGGTTATTCCTTGACCAGTGCGGCCAACTTTTTCGGCGCAATCATGCGATAACTGTCCACCACCAAGGCGCGGACCAGATTCCAATCGGTATCGTTATCGACGCGCATGCTGACCCAGCCGTGTTTTCCCACATAAGCCGCCACGGAAAAACGTGGATCACTCGCGACGAGCCCCGCTTGCATTTCGTGCGTGGTTTTCATTCCCAGCGACCACACGCCACCTTCGGCGCCAGCCGACGCAAAGATCTTGTCCTTCACGCGAAACGTTGGATGTCCCCACGTTTCGAGCTCCGTGGATTCCGGCAAAGCCAAACAGATCGCTCGAAACTTGGCGATTGTTTCACCAGGACCATCCATTTTGGGCGGATGCGGTGCTGTTTGTCGAATGGAATTCGTCGAAGTCTTTGGTTTTTTCGTGGTCGCCATGGTTTACTCGATTTGATACGTAAACAATCGGCATTCGATGTTGCCGTTAAATACCGTATGCTCTTTCGTCGGACGCATGGGAATCGCGTTAGGGATGTCGGGCGTACCTGCGAGCACGATGATCGTGTGCCCCGCCAAACGTGAAAACGCTCGGCCCATGTCCCTGTAAAACCCAGGCGCGATGGGCAATCGTTCACCATAGGGAGGATTTGTCACGATGTACCCCGGCGGATCCGTCGGCTCGATGTCCTTGACGTCTTCCCTGGAAAACCGCACA
>JBGAOI010000222.1:3864-10159 GCA_044221885.1 Polyangium sp. (in: bacteria) | reverse complement strand
CGTTGGATGGTGGCCGGAGGGAATGGGCACGAGAGTTTATCGCCTTCTCGAGCGAATTCTTCAAGTGCGATCGTCCCGTTGACTGACGGATCGAGCAATAGAGCGTTTGTGGGGGCGCAGTCAAGCCCAGCCGCGTGGGAGCCGTCGTAACTCCGGAATCTCAAGAGCCTCCTCGGCCCGTATGTCCACCACGCACCAGCGGATTGTCCGTCCAAACCATTGCCCCGCCCAACGTTTGCGCCTCCGAACGCCACGCTTTCCCGACCCCACGTTCCGGATCACCCCGATGGTCTCGACCGCTCGCCCCGTGCAACGCTCGTCCGTCGCGCTCGTCACGCTGCACGCGTCGCGTCGGCCAGGTCGTTTTCCCTCGTGTTTCGAACCACCCACTCCCGCGTATGGCCGATACTGTAAGATACATCGCACATTTTTCGCAATTTAAGCAATACGGCTTACTGATACGCGTCTACTTTGGGCTGTCGTTGGGGCGGGCTTGACGTTGACATACCAGACCGTAGTAGTAGAGGCCCCGTGGGCAGCGACCAGTTCGTCTTATGTCGACGGGCTTGAAGTTGCCAAACCAAACATTGCTGTCTCTTCGGTTTTTTCCCTGGATTTTCCGCAGCCAGGATCAGTAGGTGGTGATGACCAAGACACTCGTCATCGTGGAGTCGCCGGCGAAAGCCAAAACGATCAAGAAGTACCTGGGATCAGGCTTCGACGTGTTGGCTTCGAAGGGTCACGTCAAGGATCTGCCCAAGAATCAGAACGCCGTCGATGTCGCCAAGGACTTCACCGAGAAGTACGAGGTTATCGAGGGCAAAGAGAAGATCCTCGATGAGCTCAAGGCGGCGGCGAAGAAGGTCGATACGGTCCTTCTCGCAACCGACCCTGATCGTGAAGGTGAAGCCATCGCGTTTCACATTTCCGAAGAGATCCATGACGAGAAGCTCAAGGTGGCTCGTGTCGAATTTCACGAGATCACCAAGCGCGGCATCGATCATGGTGTGTCGCATCCGCGGCAGCTCGACGCGAATTTGTATGACGCCCAAAGAGCGCGTCGTGTGCTCGATCGAATCGTCGGGTACGACGTATCCGCGCTGGTTTGGTCGAAGCTCGCGTTTGGCCTTTCCGCAGGTCGAGTGCAGTCCGTTGCGTTGCGTTTGATCACGGATCGCGAGAAGGAGATCGAGGCGTTCGTTCCGGAAGAATACTGGAACGTTGCCGTGACGCTGTCCGCGCCTGGTGGAGCTTCGTTCAACGCGAAACTTGCAGGGGCCAGTGGCGAGAAGATCGAGGTCAAGAACGGCGATCAAGCTGCGAACGTGCGTCAAGATCTCGAGACGGCGAAGTACAAGGTCGCTCGCGTAACGAAGCGTGAGCAGAAGCGAAATCCGCCAGCGCCGTACACGACGTCGAAGCTTCAGCAAGACGCGACAAACCTTCTGCACTTCGGTGCCAAGCGCACGATGCAGATCGCGCAAGCCTTGTACGAAGGCATCGATTTGAAGCAAGACGGCGGTCCCGTCGGTCTCATCACGTACATGCGTACGGACTCCACACGTGTCAGCGACGACGCGATCACGGAAGTCCGAACGGCCATCACGAAGCGGTACGGGAAAAACTTTATCCCGGACAAACCGAACGTCTACAAGTCCAAGAAAAACGCTCAGGACGCTCACGAAGCGATTCGTCCGACAAACGTCAACTTGCATCCCGAGTCCATCAAGAAGCATCTCAAGGACGAGCAGTACAAACTCTACAAGCTCATCTGGAATCGATTCGTTGCTTCTCAAATGACTCCTGCGGTGTACGACCGCACGACGGCTGAGATCCAAGGCGCAACGACGCGTTCGGGCGGCTTGCACAAGGAGTATTTGCTTCGCGCCACAGGCCGAGTGCTCAAGGCCAGCGGGTGGCTCGAAGTCACGGAAGGGCAGCGTGAGTTTGCCGGTGATGACGAGCCCGATGCGCAAGCGCCGACAGCCGAGGTTGCAGAAGGAAAAACTGCTGCCGCGGAAGACGACAACGATGCGCTCTTGCCGGAACTCAACGAAGGCGATCAACCGAAACTCGTGAACGCAACGGGTGTGCTCGCCGAACAGAAGTTCACGCAGCCGCCTGCGCGTTACAACGAAGGTTCGCTCGTGCGTGAGCTCGAGAAGCGCGGCATCGGTCGTCCGTCGACGTACGCCGAGATCATGAGCAAGGTGCAGCAACGCGCTTACGTGGAAAAACTCCCCGGAGGTGCCTTCAAACCAACCATGCTCGGGCAGTTTGTCGTGGAAGGGCTTGTCCGTTCAAACCTCGACTTCATGGATCCGAACTTCACCGCGCAGATGGAGGAGGAGCTCGACGAAGTCGGCACGGGCAAGATCAAACGCGAGCAGCTTTTGAAGCGCTTCTACAAGCGTTTTCATGAGCAACTCGAGAAGTCGAAGAAGCTCGCATCATGGAAGCCGCCGTCGGAGAAAACCGAGATCGAGTGTGAAGAATGCGGCGAAGGTTTCATGGTCCGCAAGTGGGGCAAGAACGGTTGGTTCTTGAGCTGCGAGCGGTATCCGAAGTGCAAAGGCACGCGCGATTTGGGCCTTGATGGAACCACGGCTGCATCCGTGAAAGAGACCGACATTCACTGCAACGAGTGCGACAAACTCATGGTCGTACGCAGTGGACGGTTTGGCGACTTCTTGTCGTGTACGGGTTATCCGTCGTGCAAGAACACGCGTCCGGTTCCACTGGGTGTGTCGTGTCCGCAGTGTGGAGGTGACCTCATCGAGGTTCGTCCGCGCAAGAAAGGTGGACGCACGTTCTACGGCTGCTCGAACTTCAACGCCGAGCAGAAGTGCGAGTTCAAGCTTTGGGCCAAACCCGTGCCGATTGCTTGTCCGGTGTGTGCATCGCCGTTCCTCACGCGAGCTGGAGGCAAGACGCCGATGCTCGTGTGTGTGACGAAGGATTGTCCGCACAAACAGGAGCTCACGGAAGAGATCGAAGCCGAGCTTGCAGCGATGCCGATCGTCGCGCCGAAAGGTGGGCTTGCTCCACGGATTCCGCGCGAGGAAGACGAAGGCGACGATTCCAAGAGCGCGAAGAAGTCTGGGAAAGCCAAGGCGAAGTCCGATGACAAGGCCAAGGCAAAGGCGAAAGACAAACCGAGCGCGAAAAAAGCCGACGCGAAAAAAACCGATGCGAAAAAGGCTGATGCCAAGAAAGCTCCGGCGCCGAAGCCCGTCGTGAAGTCCGAGATGAAAATCATCAAGCGCAAGCCTGGTGAAGGACGCTCGAGTTGACGTTTGCGGTCGTGTTTGAACAGGTTGGGGCTTCGAGTTGCCGCTGGTGCTCGAAGCTCCACGTCCTGGTTTGTCCCATCGCTGGTTTGTCCCTTTGCAACGATTCACTATGACAAACTCTGAACGTGCGTTCGACGTGACTGTCGTTGGTGCAGGTCTCGCGGGATGCGAGGCGGCGTTTCAACTTGCCGAACGCGGCTTGCGTGTGCGCCTCTTCGAGATGAAGCCGACGAAGCGCACACCAGCTCAAACGAGCGACTTCTTTGCCGAGCTTGTCTGTTCGAACTCGCTGCGAGGAGCCGCGTTGGCGAATGCCGTCGGGCTGCTCAAAGAAGAGCTGCGTCGTTGTGGGTCGCTGCTGATGCGCGTGGCCGATCTGACGGCAGTGCCGGCCGGCGGTGCGTTGGCTGTGGATCGGGAGAAGTTTGGCGAGGAGATGACGCGAGCGATGCGGGAGCATCCGCGGATCGTCGTCGAGGCGCGCGGTTGGCGCGCCGCACTTGGCGTATTACGACGCGATCGCGCCGATCGTTGCGGCAGACTCGATCGACTGGACGAAGGTGTGGAAACAGTCGCGTTGGGGCAAAGGAGCGGGCGAGCGTGATCCGGCGCGCAAGATGATGGCCGAAGACGCGCAAGAGACGGGCGACGAGGCGTACGTGAATTGCCCGTTCGACGAAGCGCAATACAAGGCCTTTGTGGCGGCGCTGGTGTCGGCGGAGAAGGTGGAAGCGCGGTCGTTCGAGGACGTTCGGTACTTCGAGGGGTGTTTGCCATGTGAAGTCATGGCGGAACGGGGCGAGCGAACGTTGGCGTATGGTCCGATGAAACCGGTCGGTCTGGAGAATCCGCACACGGGGCGTCGGCCTTATGCGGTGGTGCAATTGCGTCCCGAGGATAAAGCGGCGACGGCGTACAACTTGGTCGGTTTTCAGACGCGGATGAAGTATCCCGATCAAGCGCGTGTGTTTCGAATGATTCCGGGTCTCGAGCAGGCGGAGATTTTGAGGTTTGGCTCGGTGCACCGTAACACGTTCGTGGATGCGCCGAAGGTGTTGGGACTGGGGATGGAATTGAAATCGATGCCTGGGGTCTATTTGGCGGGACAAGTGGCGGGTGTCGAAGGGTATGTCGAGAGCGCAGCGGCAGGCTTTTTGTGTGCGCTCATGTTGTCGCAACGTTTGGCGGGAAAAAGTATTGTCGTTCCCCCGGCAACGACGGCATTTGGCGGATTGTTAACCCATATGGGGCGCGAACAGCCTTCGTATCAGCCGTCGAACATTACGTGGGCGCATATGCCGCCGCTCGAGGACATCAAGCAGCGTAAATTGGTCAAGCGTGCGAAGTACGAAGTGATGGCAAACCGCGCATTGGCGGATTTGGACGCGTGGTGGGCGAGTGTGAAGTGACGCCGTAAAACCTGGCTTCTCCGGGCCGCGTTGCTGTATCATCGCGAGCATGACCCTTCATTTCATTCGTGGCATCGTTGTGGGTGCGGCTGGCATTGGCCTTTTTGGCGCCGCTTGTACGTATGAACCGCCTTCGGCATCGAACACGGGAGGCGAAGGTGGCCAAGGGTCGGGAGCGAGTGCAAGCACCTCGGGCAGTGGTGGGAATGCGGGCGGCGCCGGCAATATGGGTGGAAACGGTGGGGCTGGTGGGGCAGAGCCAACGGATTGGTGGGACAAATCTTGGCCACATCGGGTGAAGATCACGTTCAAGAACGGGGGTGGGGACACGTTGTACAGCTTTCCCGTGATGGTGAAACTCAATGAAGCGCGGGCCAAGGGCATTTCCCAATCACTGACGGGGTCCGATATCCGTTTTGTCGATGCGGATGGGACAACTCCTTTGCCCTACGAAATCGAAGGTTGGCAAAGTACCGCGGATTCGTTTGTCTGGGTGAATGTGCCCACCATTGACGCCACCGAGACGGATTACATTTGGCTATATTACGGCAATTCAGGGGCATCGACGGCGGAAAAGGCGCAGGACGTTTGGCCTGGATACACGGCTGTTTTTCACATGTCGGAGCCAATCGCTCCTATTCGGAGCAGTATTGGCGGTATTCAGGGCAATTGGTCCACTGGTACAGCAAGCACGCTCGTTGATGGTCGGATTCATAAGGCCATGGAATTCGCGAACACACGATACATCAAATTGGGTGACAACGATCCTGTGGCCATTGGAATGGCCCAAGCGCGGACCATCGAAGCGTGGGTCAACGTTGCGATCGAAAAGCAAGACCACGTTATTGTGTCGCAGGAGGGCCAATGCCTTGGCTGGACCTTGAGCACGACAAGCGTTGGCGAATTTCAAGGGACGTTTAACACTTCGACGTTAGCGTCGAACTACTGTAGCGGCTACGACGAAAGCTCCGTCAAATCGCCCTCCTCCATCAACGCTTGGCGCTACTTGGCCCTCACCATCAATCGTCCAAAGAAATCAATGTCGCTTTTTGTCGATGGCGTCCCCGTCCCCATTTCGGCCGTTGTTGATAGCATCGCGCTTGGCGATGGAGGCGGTGATTTTACAATTGGCAGTGATTTCGATGGTGGCACTCAAACGTTTATCGGTTTCATTGACGAAGTACGCATTTCGGACAACGCGCGCTCGCCGGGTTGGATTGCCGCGCAACACAAATCCATGACGGACAACTTCACGACATTCGGCCCCTGAACCCAGCTCCAACCATGATCTCGTTTGTCGCGACATCCCCAACGCGTCGTCGTGGGCTCGTCTACGCTTCGCTCGTGCTGTTGCAGTGGCTCATTTCATTCTGCGAAACGTTTCTCGTTCGTCATGTCGGAACCGTTGATACGGCATATTATTATGTCATTGCGCGTCATGTGGCTCGAGGTCGGGGCCTCATGGACAATGTGTTGTGGCAATTTCTGCATGTGCCTGTAGCGGTCGAGCAACCGGCGGGTACGTATTGGGAGGTAGGCTGGCCGTTGTTCCTTGGGTCGCTGATGCGGGTTTTCGGCGATTCGCAACGCACG
>JBGAOI010000222.1:0-3854 GCA_044221885.1 Polyangium sp. (in: bacteria) | reverse complement strand
AAGGTTGCGCATCAATTGTCAAAACGCCTCGATGTCGCATGGATTGCGGGAATCTTGGTTTGTCTGCAATCACGAATTTGGATCACGAACGTCACGCCCGATTGCACATTGCCTTATCAATTGACATGCCTTTTGGCCATTTCCGTCTTTTTGGCAACGCACAATCGAAGTCTCTCGCGTAAACAGCTGACGGCTGTTGGTATCGCTTTCGTTTTGCCGGTGTACGTAAGGGGTGAAGGGTTCATTGTGCCCCTGGGGTTGCTTTTCCTCTCGTTTGTGGCGTCCAGTCGTCCATTTCGTGAAAACGTTCACCGCGCGATTATGGTGCTCGCGGGAATGAGCGTTGTTGTCATTCCCTTGGCAATTCGGAATGTGCTTGTTTTGGGCACGTTATTTCCACCGGCGCGGTCCTTGCGACTTTGGGTAGCGTCGCATAACGACATCTACGCGTTTCGCACCGATCCATTGCCGTCGGTCTGGTGGTCTCAAGGAATGGAACAACTCGTCCAAGTCCGTCTGGTTGCGCTCAGAGTCCATCTCGAAATGTTGGCGGTTCAAATTCCCTGGCCTCTTGCTGCACTGGCGATGGTGGGCTGCGTGGTTTTCCTTGTGCAGGCGCATCGAAATCGCCCGCCTGTCGTGCCGCTTTTTTTCGCCCTATCGTTGCTTGTACCGTGTCTCGTGGTGCCGCTGGTTGCGAATGCGGACCGTTTCGTGGCGAATATGCTGCCAGTCCTGTGTATATGCGCCTCGACTGTGATCGTTGGATTCGTCGACAAAGCGAAAGTTTTTTTTGGTAAGCGCTGGGCGTGGATCCTCATTCCAGCGGCTGTTTTCATATGTACGACCACATTCCGCCCTCCAACGAGTTTCTTCGCATATATTTCTGCATTGCGTGCTTTTCATAACGTGCCGATGTACTTGAATCCTGCCGCGCTCAAGGCGCTGGATCTGAAGCCAAATGACGTGGTTCTCGCGGACGATCCATGGCGTGTTGCGGCCGAGCTCGATGTGGCCACGGTTTATATGCCGCTCGATGGGGACGCAGCGATTGACGCATCGGTGCGAATGTATCGTCCGCGATTCGTGCTTGTGGGTATGAATTCAGGTTTGCGCCCATGGGTGAGCCGAGGTCGATTCCTGATGCATCCGGTGGCGACGTTCCGCAATGCGACGTGGTATGAAATGGAGGGGTTCGTAAAGTCGTCGACTGGACAGCGTCGCCAAGCAAAGTTGCAATGAGGTTTGGCTTGACGTTTAGCCGCCGCGCTGTTTTTTTAGACTTGCAATACGTGTGGCCAACATCGGGGCGACATCATGTTCATCGATACGTATATCCAAGACAAACGGCTCCGGCGTTTCGAGGGCTTCTTGTAGAGCTTCGGCAATGTCCTTTTCGGATTCGACGACGCGCCCGCGAGCGCCTTGGCTTTGGGCAAACATGGCGAAATTCGTAAGTGGCATGCGTGTTTCTACGGGTTCGAGTTCCAGCGCTTGCATGCCGCGTTCGGTCAAACCATACCGCGCATCATTTAATACAATCCACACAGCTCGAGCTTGATAAGCCACCGCGGTGTTGATTTCGTTGTTCATGAGCATGGCTCCGTCTCCAGCAATCACAATGGCTTTGTCCCGTCGTCCGAGAGCGGCTCCGACGACTCCAGCCACGAAATGGCCCATGGAACCAAATGCGGCGCTCGTGCGATAATGATGCGGATGGGAAAAATGCAGCGCATGGTTCGTCCAGGCAAAGGCATTGCCAGATTCAGCAAGAATGGGGATGTTGGTCTTTTCCACGACGATGCGCTGAAGTTCTTGCATCAGAAAAGGTGTGCGGACCCGTGGCTCGTTGCGTGCTATCAAAGGATCCCGACGCGGCAATGAACAACCGTGGGGCGTTTGGCGCGGCGCATCGTTGGGCCATTGTTCCAGCAAATCAGCGAAAAACGACCGACTTTCGGTCACGATTCCCAGTGTATGGGCTTCCGGATATCCCGCTCCAAATGCCGAGGCGTCGACATCAATGTGGACAAACCCTTTGGTTGGAATCATTGCGGGATTCCAAAAGGAACTCACTTCGCCCAAGCGGCTGCCCACGACAACCAACCATTCAGGCGCATACGTACGCATGTAATGCAAAACCGAGGGGTGCGCGCCGGCTCCAGATACGCCAACGTAAAGAGGATTGTTTTCGGGGAAAATTCCTTTGGCGCGAGGTGTCGCGACGACGCCGCATTGCGTCCGTTCGACGAATTCGCGAATTTCTTTGGTCGCGCTGAGGGCTCCGTGGCCGAGCCAAAGACCGAAGCGATGCCCGACGAGTCGCTGGATGACGTCGTCGATGGCTTGTTTTGCAGCTCGCGGCTCGTGGGTCGTCATAACAGTTGCCGCGAATGGTATTTCCTGGGCGTGTTGCACGGAGAGCGGAAAAGCAAGATGAGCAACGAAACCTTTGGCCGAAGAAAAACCTTGTTGGAGGCGGGCAAAAATGCCTGGCAATTCGCGAACATCTGCGATCATTCTGGCAAGTGAAAAAAGCGGGCTCGACGTGAACAAATCTGCGGGCATCGTTTCGAAACCCGTCTCTTGCACCGCGCCCTTGCCGCGCATGGCCGGGCACGTGCTTCCCGATAACAAGAGAATACGTCCACCATCGGCTCGAGCTGCGGCGATTCCCGTGAGGGCATTCAATAAACCGGGCCCTGTCGTGACGCAAATGGCTACCGGTTTGCCCGAGGCCATCGCGGCTTCGTGGGCAGCGAAAGCAGCCCCAGCTTCATGGCGAAAATGGTGAATGCGTAGACCTTGACGATGCAAGGCATCAATCAGCGGCGCAATGCCCCCGCCAATGATGGTAAAAACTTGCTCGATGCCCAAAGATTGCAACATCGACGCGACCGTATTCGATACGATTCGCTCCTGAGGGTTTGGCGTGCCAAAACCGGTGACGTTATTCGCCATGGAAATCGTCCTCGATGGGCGTTTTCGTCGGTCGAATCAATTGCTCACGCCGAAGTGCCAGCCAATCTCGAGCTTGCGTGGCTGTGTCAAAAAACCGTAAAGGACTGTCGGTCATGGTCTGGAGCAATTCTCCCGCCCGCATCATGAGCGTGCCTATCGTACGCCAATGAAACGTTGCACCAATCACCGCAACGCCTCGTAAAGGTGACGTTCCAGGGGCCGGCCGCTCCACGATCGCCAATCGCCCGTCGGCGGAAACGGATGACAATTCGCCAACATCGAAAATGATAAAGTGATAAGGTAGACGCATCAGCAACGTTTTGGCTGCGGCGCGTGCCGCACGAATCGTCGTTCCGTCGAGAGCACCTACGTACTTCACGTACAGTGTCTCGGGAGGTTCGAATTCAGTAAGTACTTTGCCGTTGTGCTGCAATTATCTAAGACTATCACGGATTGGACGGTATTGACAAGCGCTCCGTTTTCATGGTTCATCGAAAGATCACCAACAAACGCACCGCCAATTTTCCCCCACGGAGTTTTCCTATGCGCATTTCGATGTTGATTCCCTTCGTCGCCACACTGGCATTCTGCGGCTGCTCATCGACACCGCCCGCAGGTAGCGGCGGAAATGGCTCTGGTGGTGAAGGAGGTACGAGCGGCACGAGTTCGTCGTCGAGCGGCAATGCCGGGATGGGCGGCACAGGAGGTGCCGCGTCGAGCTCCAGCAGCGGACAAGGCGGAGCAGGCGGTGAATCGTCGAGTTCGTCGAGTTCGTCGAGTTCGAGTAGTGGCGGACAAATGGGGAATGGATTTGCGGCGTATGTGTCGTCAGCGATGTGGGCGCAGATGTTTCCCAATCGTAATGCGCTTTATACGTACGATGCAATTGTTGC
>JBGAOI010000221.1:0-10202 GCA_044221885.1 Polyangium sp. (in: bacteria) | reverse complement strand
GCTCGTTGGCGCGGCGTTAACAGGCGGTCTGTTTGGCTCGGCACTTCAGAAGTGGTGGGTCAATGCGGGCATTGCCATCGTCATGGCCGCCATGGCGGCATCGATGTTTGGCGCGTTTGAACTCACGCTGCCCGAAGGCTTGATGCAACGTTTGTCCGGGGTCGGTGGTGTCGGTTATGGCGGCGCCTTTGCCCTGGGCCTCGTGAGCAGTTTGATCGCTGCGCCTTGCACCGGCCCTGTGCTCACGGGCGTGCTTCTTTGGATTGGTAAAACCCAAAGCGTCGTGCTCGGTGCGCTCGTTGGTTTGATGTATTCGCTCGGCTTGGGGCTGCCGTTTTTCTTGGTCGGAGCGTTCGCCGTAGGTTTGCCCAAGGGCGGCAAATGGATGGTCGGGGTGAAGTCGTTCTTCGGCACCGTGCTGCTCGTCTGCGCCTTGTACTTCCTCCGCTACGCCATCCCCGCGATGACCAAAGTGGCACGCCATGACATGATGTTCATGGTCGCCGGCGCTGGCGCGATCCTGTTCGGCATCATCCTCGGCGCGATTCACCTCGACTGGAGCGACGAGGGCAAGCTCGTCAAGTTGCGCAAAGGTCTCGGCGTTTTGACGGCAACCGTTGGGGGTTTCGTCTTGTGGGTGAGCATCGAGTTGCCCCCCGTCGGACCGGATGACGGGCACGTAACCGGGCCTGTCCCGTCAGGCAGTGCGAGCGCGACAGCACCCAAACCGATTCTTGCGTGGGAGCACTCGGAAAAAGAGGCGCTCGAGAAAGCCCAAAAGGAGAAGCGGCCCTTCATGGTCGACTTCACGGCGGACTGGTGCGGAGCTTGCAAGGAATTCACGAAGCACACCTTCTCGGATCCGCGCGTCATGGAAAGGTGCGGAAACTTCGTTGCGGTGAAGTTTGACGCGACAGACGACGAGGATCCGCAGGTGGATCAAGTGAAGAAGAAGTACAACGTGGTAGGGCTTCCGACGGTGGTCATCTTCGATTCGACAGGGAAAGAACGAAAGCGGTTTACCGAGTTTGTCCCTGCAGAAAAGTTCTTGAAGGCCATCGAAGGCATCGACTGATGCGCCTTGCCACCTCGCAGCCCCCAGCGAGGAGTCACGCATGCGTATCACCTTCCGCTTCCTGACATTCATCATCACCCTTCTGGTCACGACGTTCCCTCTCGGCTGTTCGGCTCCTCAAGAATCGAACACCGGGGAGGTGATCATCGGCGTCACGAGCACGCTGCGCGTTGGCGTCGATGTTCTCAAGCTGCACGTCGTCAGGAAGGTCAACGGACAAACCGAATCCGACGAGAATCTGTTCTCCGATGGAGCATCACCGTTCACGCTGCCCCTCGAAATCCCCTTCGCAAGCCAGATGGAAGGGACAGAGGTCGAGGTCGAAATCGAAGCGTTTGGAATGGGTGCGACGCCCTTGCTCACACGTCGAGCTGCCACCACGGTCGTCGCGAATCGCAAACTATTGCTTCGCGTTGACCTCTCGAGCGCCTGCATTGGCGCCCAAGCCCCGCAATGCACCGACACACAAACGTGCACGGGAGGCGTCTGCGGCTCGACGTACGTGCATCCAGGTTTGATCGAAAACTATTGGCCCGAGTGGTCACAAGGCCCAGCCGATATATGCAAACCCAACGATGGTCCGCCGGTCGTCCTCGTCGGCAAAGGCATGTCGGATTATTTGCCCGTGAACGATTACGACGTGGCCCAGATCGAAGCGGGTCCACAAGGTGGGCACCACATTTGGGTGGCGTTGCGCATGAAAAACCTTCGGCAATCGGGAAGCATCACGAAGCTCGAAGGACGCGTCAAAGAACTCAGCACCGACGTGAGCCCGTTTTCTGTGATCTTCACGTTCGACCCTGATGAAGGCGGCTACTGCAAACTTTACGGTTTGCGGTTTCAGCTCGATGGATCGATCAAAGTGGACGATTTGCTTGGAAAAACGCTGAAAGTCACAGCAACAGTACGAGACAAAGACGGCGACACCGCCATGGGTACGAAGTGGGTCACCCTGTCGAACACGGTTCTTTGAGACGCTGACGACTACGCGGCCGCGAACGGGATTGAGCCGTTGCTCCAGCGAGAGGCATCCCATCAAAGACCTGGTCGAGCGTCTTGGCCCGAAGAATGGTTTCCGTCCACTGGTCGATCTCCCCTTGCTTGCCAGCTCGAATCCGGGCCTCAACCGCTTCCGGGACATCTCCGAAAAGGACGCGCAACTGCCTCCGCAATACGTCTCGCTGCGCTTCCCTAGCGATATCACGGCGACAAACTTCTGCCAGCGCGTGCAATTGTTGAACTCGGGTCACGTCTGCCTCCTGGTTTGTCTCTTCCGTAGCCCTACCACCTTGGCCGAAGTCGTTCAACAACGGCCCTATGACTTTTTTCTCCCATGCTCCGTGGGGGAGTTCGTCCAAGTCGCACACCGCGCAACGCATCCCGAAGGGCGTTCTTCGTGAATTGATCCGGCGTCAGCATCGGTTTGTCCAGGTACGCAAGCGCGTGACAAAAGGTGACCCATCCGCCCGCGACAAACACGCGGGCGGCGACCTTGTTACGTCACTCCAAACTGTTTCCTAGGCCAAACCTAGGTTGGTCCCGGTCGATCGCGCGCCAACTTCCATCGCGAAAACCAACCCCCCGTCAACACATCGAGCGTGACTTCTGCTTCGATGACCTCGAGGCTCGCCTTCAACTGCACGTCTGGTTCCGCCGCAGGATCGTCGCGCAGCCGCTGCGCCTTTTGCCACGCAAACAACGTCTCGAGAACTCGCTCCCGAAGCTTCTTTCCCGCTTCGAGACGCTCTTCACGCATCCGCTCGAGCGCCACTTCTTCGTCCGCAAAGACGAGTTTGTCGAGCTTGAACGTTGCGCGCGCTTCGAGCCACAAGCTCGCTTTCACCGTGGCCGTCACTCGATCCGGATCGTATTCCGTCGGAGAAAGAACCTGCGAATCGTCGAGTTGTCGCGTGACGCGAAGTCGCAATTCCGGAAGCAGCGCAGAAACTCGCGCTCGTCCTGCCAAACGCTCGACACGTGATGTCGCTTGGTCGAGCCGCGCATGCTCCATAGCTGCCGCAATCGCTGCTCTGGCCAACGTTGGCGTGACGAGAGGCGCGTTTGCCGTCTGTTTTCCCTCGTCCGACGACGGTGCCGGTGCCGGCTTCGCCGCGGACGCGGGAGCCGGTTCTTCTGGACGCACCGCCGGAGAAGCGGGCGACACAGGACGTTCGGCGATGCGGGTCGTATGATCTCGACGTCGCCCTATGCGCTCGAGAGGCACACCCAACATCGCCATGGCTGCAAAGTCGTTCTTGCCCTGGTCTGTCCGAATGAACGTTGCCTGAACGGATACCCAGAGTGATCCGGTGGATGCACCATCCTGCCAGAACTCGTGTTGAGGCTCCGGATCGACGGGACCGAGCGACATGACCCACGGCGGTTCGTCATCGTCGGCGACGTCTGCGGCAAAGCTCTGTTGTGGTGCGCCAAACGCCAGCACCGCGAGACAGAGAGACCAAGGGAATGAACGACCAGCATGAGGATGGAGTTTTGTTCTCATGCCTATTTCATCGTTTGGCCGGGACGCGAGTTGCGTACCTCGGGACGATTTTTTTGAAAATTTTTCAGCCAGCCGTCGGTTGGGCGCGACGTACGAGGTCACTCGACCCGCCAGCAGACGAGCGACGTGGCTCCTCAACGGGCAAACCTCGCGTTCCAAGATCGAAACTCGGCCAACGTCGTCCCAAAGGATCCCTGTCGCCGTTGGACGTAGCCCGAGCAGCCGCAGCCTGTTGCTGAGCTTGGGCCGCGTGTTCAAGAGCCGTTACCAACGAAGCGTCGACAGTTTGTCCGGGTGTGACACCAGGAGGAGGACCTTCAGGCATCCAGCGTGCCGTGGTCGATGCCTTGGCAAATGCCGGTTCCTTGCGGGGTGTGACGACGGATTCACCAATCGCAAAAGGCGTGAATTCGCCATGAGCAAGCCATCCCACGCTGATACGCACGTTGGATCCCGGCTGAAGTCCGCGGATGTAGGTATCGCCCACAAGCGCATCAATGCGCAGATCTCGCTGCTCGGTCACGGGGCCGTCCCACGTAGGTGTCACCGATACGAGACGCACCACCATGGTTCCATCAGACAAACGCGCGTGTGCTCGGGCCAGTACGACGGGACGAACCTCCCAATAGACATACACAGTCGTCGGATCGACAGCGATGCCGACGATCTCGTCCACGTTGTAACGTTCGGGCAGCGGCAGCTCTTCGATGCTCGACGCTTCGTGAGCGACGGGCGATTCTTCGTGCTCCAACGAATAAGCTTGGTCGTAAGGGTCCTGTTCCTCGGGCGTAGCGATCTGTTCTGGTGCTTCATCCGCAACGACCTGCACAGGTGTCACGGTAAGCTCTTCGCTCGGCGCTGCTTCGACATGTTCAGCAGCAACGTCAGCCACGGGGGCAACATCCGCGGGCGCCGCCCCTGTTTCTGACGGCAATACGTCGACAGGAGCCGATGTTGCAGACTCGTTTGTCTCGACCACCTCGGCAACAGCAACGGGTTGTTCAGCCACGTCGCTCACCGTGGATGGTTGAACATCAGCAGGTGCTGCTGAAACGTTTGTGGTCAAAACGTCTTCACGTTTGGGCTGTGTTTCAGGGGCTTTCTTCGCGCCGCTTTGGACTTCGAGACGCACGCGAAACGATCTTGCGTCGGCGTGATCGGGTTCTCGAGCAAGGATTTCGTCGAGGACTTGGAACGCTTTGTCGAAGTGACCTTGAGCGGCGTAAATCTCGGCCAATGTCATCGTGGCCAAAGGTGGCGGCGCAACGGGCCAAGGCCGCGTGGACGGTGCATTTCGCAATGCCTTGGCCACATCGGGCAGATGCAAACCGCGTTCAATCACACCCGCGAGCAGGTTTCGTGCGCGACCAAGCCAACCACGCGTGCGAGCCTTGTCGCGTTCGCTGGTCATCGTTCGCGAGACGACTTCATCGATGAGTTCGGGGACAGTCAGAGAACGCGGGCGAGCAACGCCCAGCTCACCGGCCAGCGCGACCAGTTCTTCCCGCGTCAAACCTTCGAGCTTTTGGCGATCCATGCGGCGCGCACCCTAGCACGAAGATCTCAAAACGATAGGAAAGGGCGCGCCTTATCCATAACGAAGATTGCGTGTGATGAAGATTTCAGGAACGTCGATCAACCGACGGACTTCATCATCGCAACGGGTGCAGCGACATTGGATTGTCGATAGGCACCATGCATCAAAGACTCCACCGGAGCGCGACGACGGGCGGATTGATACAAGCGTCCACCATCGAGCATCGATTCGCACAACGCGCCGAAATCATAACCTTTTTGAGCCGCAGCCCGGGCAAACAAACTATCGGGAGCCAACGCCGGTTGCGTGTTCACTTCGAGGACGTATTCGTTTTCGCCCGCCGTCACGAGAACATCGACACACACGGCGCCGCGGCATCCAAGCGCACGAGCTGCTCGTTCGGCGAGGTTGAGAACGCCGCGTTCACGTTGCGGCGAGAGTGCAAATGCGGGCGTGTCTTGACCCTTGTTGACCTGTACGGCTCCCAAAACTTCGCCATCGAGAATAGCTACCGTGAGTTCGACACCGGTCACGAAGCGTTCCACGAGGGCTACGTCGTCAAAATCGAAAGCGGTTTCGATTGCCAAACGCAGTTCTTCGAGATTGTTCACTCGCGAAAGACCGTGGCTCGCGCCTTCGCCGCGCGGCTTCACCACGACGGGATACCCAAACGAGCCGTGCAAATCGGTGATATCCGACAGATCGTCGTCCACCGAAACCGTGTAATACGGCGGCGTTGGAACGTTGTGCAGGCGGAACATTTCCTTGGCCTTGAGCTTGTCCATCGCCAGCGCACTCGCGAGAACGCTCGAGCCCGTATAGGGAATGCGCGCGAGTTCCAGCAGACCTTGGATGCATCCGTCTTCACCAAGACGTCCAGCCAACGAAAGAAACGCAACATCAATGCGGGCACGTTGAATCGAAGCCCAGAGTTCCGACCCAAAGCCGGCTCCAACGGACAAACGTACAACCTCATGGCCACGCGCACTCAGCGCATCGGCAACCGCGTGCCCAGCGGACAATGCCGTGTCCCGCTCGGACGAGGAACCGCCCATGATCACGCCGACACGCCCTCGAACCGCTCGCCTCTTCATCACAGTTTACCTCCGCACTCTTCGCGCTGGAACGGTTGACGCAAACCTTGAACCACGGACGTTTGCGGCGGGATTGCCTCTCGAGAATCCATCCACACTGCGGGAATCGACCCGCAACCTGCGTCCGTTCGACCACATCGCTTGAACGTTCGACCCGGTATCAAAGAAATTCTGAACAGGACAAGAAAACGGCAATTTTTACCCGGACCAACCCTCTTGCGGCGACGGCGTTCCCCCAGGACGCACCGAGTCAGGTACACTCGCAATACGCATCATGGCCGCCAGAAGCTTTTGCACGAGCATCACATCGAGCGATTCCTTCGTGCGCGTACTACGCGAAGCGCGAAGTGCTGTTCCCTCTGCTGCCGCGGGACTCGTTTTCGTGTCCGGTGGTCCGACGCCTGTACGTCAAGTGTCGGAACAATTGCGCACGCTTTGGAAAGGTGTACCGACGCTCATCATTCCTGGAGCGGGTGTGCTTCATGAACGAGGCGAAGTGGAAGGCAGTGCGGCTGCTTCAGGACTTCTCTGGAGCAACGGCAAAGCGACACCTTTTGCCATGCGCGAATCGACAGATGATCCGGTGCGTTTTGGGAACGCGATTGGCTCAGCGTTCGGCTCCAAAGCCTCGAGTGCCATCGTCTTCGTTCAAGCAGAAACGTTCGACCCCGAAACACTCGAAGGCGTCGCGCAGACAAGTTCCACAACCCATATCTTTGGCGCAGGCACAGTTGGCAAGCCTCCGATGATGCTGTCCGTGGATGGCGACATCGTCGAAGCTCCCGCTGTTGGGCTTGGTTTGAGCGGCATGGCTCGACCGATCACGGCGGCATCGGGTGCATGCCGACTCCTGTCGAAACTCGAACCCATCGAAGAAGTTTCGGCGGGTTTGGTCATGCGCATGGGTGGTCAACGCGCACTGGATCTGCTGTCCCGATGTACAGTGGACAAACCTGCCGACCAAGAGCCCCCTCCGGTCATTTTCGCAGCGTTGTCCGACCCGCAAGATCCAGCTCCGGATGGACGAACGCACTACTTCATTCGGCCCATACGCGGAATCGATACGACACGACGCGGAATCATGGTGGGCAACGAAGCGCGACCCGGCATTCGGATGGCATTTGCCATTCGGGATCCTTTGGCCGGACGAACGGAGCTCGATGCAACTGCCAGGTTTGTCGCTCAGAACATGCAAGGTTCCGCGCCAAACTTCGGGATCTACCTGACGTGTGCCGGACGCGGACAAAACCTCTACGGCACGCCCGATGTCGAAAGTCGGATCTTGCGCCAACGATTCGGCGAACTGCCCATTGCTGGGATGCACTCGGCGTTTGAAATCAGTCCTCGAGAAAAACGATCTCCGCGCCTCGAGCTGTATACGAGTGTGCTCGCGGTGTTTCGAACCTTGAGTTAACGGGCGCGATAGGCATCGACCACGATTTGCGCACGCGCGGCGACGAGGGCGCGTGTTTGGACAAACTCGGGCAAGGATCGATACGGATCGAAAAGCGGGCAATGCTCGAACCACATGAGGTCCTGCAATTTTGTGTCGGCCAAGAGGCGAAACGTGTCCCGCACGCGTGCATCATCTCGAGCAAACGCAGCCATCTCCGCTTCCACTTGCAAGAAGTACGCAGTGCGTCGCCAACCAGCATTTTCGTCGAACGCGAGTTGTCGAAACGGTGTGGCGTTGTCCCGTTCGTGCCGTCGACGATAGGTGTCGTACATCGCTTGCGTAATGGTGGCGCGTCCTTCGGACTTCCCTAACTCGGCAAGCACGGTTTCAAGTTGTGCTTCATCGCGATTCCACAAGGCGTACCGCAGCATGTTCGACATGTACGAAAAGGGGCCATCGATGGCGCGAGTGGCGGTGATTGTCTCGTACACACGCGTCCAATCACGACGCGCACAATACACACGCGCCAGCATGCGATGCACAGTGGGTAACGACGGATCTAGACTCAGCGCTGTTTCGAGTTCATGAGCGCCATCGTCGAGAGGCCCCGTCTCGATGAGGATCATGCCCAACACCCAATGAGGTTCAGGGTTTGACGGGGCACGTTGGATTGCTTGGCGAAGATGACGAACGGCGCCAGCCAAGTCGCCGAGCTGCATCAAGGCGTGGCCCATGGCGATGTACGCTTCGGGCAAGTGCGGAGCCGCAGCGAGAGCCTTTTCAGCGGCAGCTCGAGCGGGCACAGCATGGGCTCCGTTGTAGAAACACAAGCGCGCAAGCGCACTGGCATAACCCGACAAGATGGTTGAATCGTCCGGCGCCAACTTGAGCGCTTGTTCGAGCAAGTCCGCAGCGACTTGCACACTGGCCTGCCAGAACTTTCGGTATTCGGCGCGAGCTCGAAGGTAGAGCTCCACCGCAGCCGGATCCGTGGATGCTTGTCGCGTGGGCGAGGTCATGTCGACGGTCAACGCTTCGGCAATGGCCGTTGCGACTTCGTCGTTCACGACAAACAGATCCTTTTCGGGTCGGTCAAACCGCTTCGCCCACAACTGAAATCCATCCGCAACGCTGAGAACGCGGGCCGTGATCCGCAGTCCCGCAGGCGTTCGACGCACGCTTCCTTCGACGACGACTTGCACACCAAGCTCGCGGCCGATTTCACGGGGATCTTGATCGACACCTTTGAAGCGCATCACGACGCCACGCGGACGAACCTTGAGCCCCGAAGTCATCGACAAAGTGTCGATCAAATCATCGGTCAAACCGTCGGCGAGATAGTCATCTGCGGGCGGCCCATTATTACGAAACGGAAGCAACGCGACTGTCTTGTCGGTGGACGGAGGCGTCATCGATACGGGCGTGGGCATCGATGGAACAACAGCGGTGTTTGTCGCAATCCCCGCAGAAAAACTCGTCCGTGATGTCGTCGTGGATGCCGCGGATTGGACTCCGGCCGCCACGATGTTTTTCAACGCCGTGGCCACTTCATCCGCTGAAGCAAAACGATCGTTACGCTCGCGAGCCATGCATCGTTTGACCAGTTCACCCACAGCCACCGGAAGGCTCGGGCGTTTGACGCAGGGATCCGGAGGTGGCTGCATGAGCCTCGCCGCTGCGACAGCAACGATCGAGTCACCTCGCCACGCTTGAACGCCGGTGAAGAGCTCGTAGAGCATCGCGCCGAGCGCGTACACGTCCGCGCGAGCATCAATGTCGGGCAATCCCTGAACTTGCTCCGGAGACATATACGCAGGCGTACCAATGGCTGCGCCGACTTGCGTGCGCGAGCTGTCCTCGACACGAGCGCGCGCGATGCCGAAGTCCATGACCACGACGCGTTTGTCTTTCGCGATCATGACGTTTTCAGGTTTGAGATCACGATGCACGACGCCGGCCGCATGGGCAGCGGACAAACCTGCACAAATCGCGAGCGCAATTTCGATGACTTGAACCACGGACATCGGACCTTGACGTCCCGCCAAGGCACTCAGCGTTTCCCCTTCGATGTATTCCATCGTCAGGTACTTCGCGGACCCGTGTTCACCAATGTCGAACACCCGCGCGACGTTCGTATGTGTCACGCGCCGCGCGAGCTTCACTTCACGACGAAATCGCTCGAGCATGCCGGGTTCGTCCACGAACTCGGGCAAGAGCATCTTGAGGGCGATGACTTCATCAAGCTCCTCGTCACGCGCCCGATACACGGTTCCCATTCCGCCGGCACCGAGCAATCCGAGCAAGGTGTAGCGCCCTCCCACGCGTTCGCTTGGAGCACTCGATACGAGCAATCCTGTGGGCGCTTCGCTGAAAGGAACGGAAGAAGAAGCGTCGTTATCCATATCGGTTCGCAACAAACCTATCTCTGCGCCTGAGCCAATTGGTTCGACAAACAGTCGTACCCAAGCGAGCATGCAGGGTATACCATCTTCACTTGCTCCGTAGCGCAGCCCGGCACGACTCGTGGTACGAGCCGCGTGAGACGTCGCAAATGTTCACTGCCGCCGGTGGGAGCCGGCTTGTTCCGAGACAATGAC
>JBGAOI010000220.1:0-10205 GCA_044221885.1 Polyangium sp. (in: bacteria) | reverse complement strand
GATCCGAAGCCCCAAATGTTCAGCAGGGGTTTGGGGCGAAGGACGCTAGCGGCGATCCGAAGCCCCAAATGTTCAGCAGGGGTTTGGGGCGAAGGACGCTAGCGGCGATCCGAAGCCCCAAATGTTCAGCTTGGATGTCAGATGTCGAGGAATGACGGCTGCGAGCGGAGCCATTCGAGAACGACGTCGTTCGTGTTTCGGTGGAAGTGAACTTTGCCGGCGGCGATTTCGCGCAAGCTGGTCACAGCCGCCTTGTTCTTGGTTTTCACGAGCGGATCGTTGCCCTTCATGAGTTGTCGGGTCCGGGTGGCAGCCAGGATCACGAGGGCAAAACGGTTCTCTTCTCGTTCGAGGCAATCTTCGACGGTTACGCGTGCCATAGGGGAGGGCGGAAGGTAGTCGCAGTTTGGCGGTGATGCAACTCGTCAGCGCGTGGATCGCTCAGGCTTCGACGATTGTCCCGATGTTCTCGCCTTTGCAAACGCGAAGGATGTTGCCGTGGGTCGTCAGTTTGAAGACGCGAATGGGCATTTTGTTTTCGCGGCAGAGGGTGACGGCGGTCGAGTCCATGACGCCGATGCGATCGACGAGGAAGCGGTCGTAGGAGAGTTTGGCGAACATTTGTGCGTCGTCGAAACGAGTCGGATCGCGATCGTAGATGCCTTCGACCTTGGTGGCCTTGAAGAGCGCTTGGGCTTGAATCTCCATGGCGCGCAAGGCGGCGGCGGTGTCTGTCGAGAAAAACGGGTTGCCGGTACCGGCGGCGAAGATGACGACGTTGCCTTTTTCGAGATGACGCATGGCGCGGCGGCGAATGTAGGGCTCGGCGACTTGGCGAATTTCGATGGCGGTCATGACGCGTGTAGGGACGTCGTGTTTTTCCAACGCATCTTGAAGCGCGAGTGAGTTCATGACCGTGGCGAGCATGCCCATGTAGTCGCTTTGCGAGCGATCCATGCCGGCAGCGGCTCCTTTGAGGCCGCGGAAGATGTTTCCACCTCCGACGACCACGCCGATTTGAACGCCCCAGCGATGCAGTTCGGAGATTTCTGCGGCGACACGTTGGAGTGTTTGCAGATCAATGCCGAAGTTGCCTTCGCCGCAAAGGGCCTCACCGCTGATCTTCAGCACGATGCGGCGGTATTTGAGGTCGGGGGCTGGGGTAGGAGGGGGAGGAATGGTCGAGTCGTCGCGGCTCTCGGTTCGCATCAAGAGCCGTGTCTAATCGGCTCGGGGGCTTGCTGCAACGTGACGTTGGGTGGTTTCTCGTGGACGGACGGCGTGCGGCGAGAAAGGTGCCGACCCCGTTCGCGACGAAGGTGCAGTTCTCGAAAGGTGCCAGGCACTTTTTGGCGGCTTGGGAAAGGTGCCAGGCACTTTTGGAAAAAGAGCTGCTCGCAAAAATGCTACACCCGCGCCGATGTTTTCGACGCCTCTCGGACGCGGATCGGTTGTCCTGACAATCACCGCGGTGCTCGTCGGCTGCCTTGTTTGCAGTGGATGCAACGATCGCGCCATTTCGACGCCGCCTCCGGTGCCTTCGAGCAGCGCAGCCCCTGCGGCAGGCTTGTCGCCTGAGCAGGCAGCGCGCGTCGTCGCCAAGGTCGGCGACCGTGTGCTCACGTTGGGTGACTTTGCCGCAACGCTCGAGCGCATGGATCAGTTCGATCGTCTTCGTTACCAAACGAAAGAACGACGTCGCGAGTTGCTCGACGAGATCATCAATGTGGAACTTTTGGCGGCCGAAGCGCGACGTCTTGGCCTGGACAAACAGCCCGAAACGCAGGACGCAATTCGCCAAATCTTGCGGGACGCGATGGTATCCAAAGCGCGCAAGGGGTTGCCTTCGCCTGGAGATATTCCGCAAGCCGAGGTCAACGCGTATTACGAAGCGAACAAAGAGAAGTTTGACGAACCGGAACGACGTCGCGTTGCGGCGATTGTGCTGAACGATAAGAAGACCGGCGAGAAGGTGCTCGAAGAAGCGATCAAAGTGACGACTCCTGCGGCGTGGGGAGAACTTTTCGAGAAGCATTCGACGACAGCGCCGAAGACGAAGACGCCGGCGACGCCGGTTGAGCTTGCAGGGGACTTGGGCGTCGTTGGTTCGCCCGATGATGCACGTGGGAAAAACCAGAAGGTTCCCGAGCCAGTGCGCGCGGCGGTGTTCAAGATTGGAAATGTGGGCGCCGTACACGACAAACTTGTCGAAGCCGATGGCAAGTTCTTCATCGTGCGGATGAACGGCATCACGGCGGCGCACAAGCGAAGCGTGCAAGAAGCCGATCGATCGATTCGTGTGCTGATTCTTCAGCAGAAAATGCAGGAGCAGGAGAAGGCGTTCGAGGCCGAGCTGCGGAAGAAGTTTCCGGTGCAAATCGACGAAGCGGCGCTCGGCAAGGTGCAGCTTCCGGCAAACGTCAAACCGCTCGACAGCAGTGCGGCGGACCCTTGGGCGTTGCCCGGATTGGGTCTCGAAGTGGATGCTGGACCGCGTGACGGCGGCTGAAATTCGCGCTTCGTTTTAGGGTTATCCATCCCAGCGCACCCGCGTGAGCCGAGTCGTGATAGGCCGATTGCGCCATGTCCGACACGCAAAATGCCCGCGCAGCTCAGTTGATTGCCAAGCTTGATGAATTGAACGCTCGTGCCCTCGAAGGTGGCGGTGCCACTCGTATCGCCAAGCAACACGAACAGGGCAAACTCACAGCGCGCGAGCGGGTTGAATTGCTTCTCGATCCGGGAACGTTTGTCGAAATGGATCGGTTTGTCGTGCATCGATGCACCGACTTCGACATGGACAAATCCAAGGTGCTCGGTGATGGCGTCGTGACGGGTTGGGGACTCGTCGATGGCCGCAAAGTCGTGGTGTTTGCCCAAGACTTCACCGTGATCGGTGGATCGCTCTCGGGCGCGTATGCGTCGAAGATTTGCAAGGTGATGGATCTCGCCATGCGCATCGGCGCGCCAATCATCGGGCTCAACGATTCAGGCGGAGCGCGCATTCAAGAAGGCGTCGAGTCGCTCGCGGGTTACGCGGACATCTTTTTGCGCAACACGCTTGCGAGCGGTGTCGTTCCGCAGCTCAGCGCGATCATGGGGCCGTGTGCTGGAGGTGCCGTGTATTCGCCAGCGATCACGGACTTCATCCTGATGGTCGAACACACGAGTTACATGTTCATCACGGGGCCCGAGGTCATCAAGACGGTCACGAATGAAGACGTCACGAAGGAAGATCTTGGGGGCGCGTCGACACATGCAGTGAGGAGCGGGGTTTGTCACTTGACGGCGCCCGATGATCGCGTGGCGCTCGCCCGGATGCGCGAATTGTTGTCGTTTCTCCCGTCAAACAACACGGAAGATCCGCCGCGTAAGCAAGCGTCAGATCCAACCGATCGCGAAGTTCCTGAACTCGACACGATGGTGCCAGTCGATTCTTCGAAACCGTACGATATCAAGAACGTCGTTCGAGCCGTCGTCGACGATGGGTACTTGTTCGAGGTGCACGATCGGTACGCGCAGAACATCGTGTGTGGGTTTGCCCGAATCGGAGGACGTCCGGTGGGCATCGTGGCGAATCAGCCGGCGGTGTTGGCAGGTTGTCTCGACATACGGGCGAGCATCAAGGGCGCGCGGTTTGTCCGGTTCTGCGATTGTTTCAACATCCCGCTGGTGACGTTTGTCGATGTGCCAGGGTTCTTGCCGGGAACGGATCAAGAGTACGGGGGCATCATCACGCACGGAGCGAAGCTGCTGTACGCGTTTGCCGAAGCGACGGTTCCGAAGATCACGATCATCACGCGGAAGGCGTACGGAGGCGCGTACGACGTGATGGCATCGAAGCACATTCGAGCGGACTACAACCTTGCGTTTCCGACGGCGGAAATCGCGGTGATGGGCCCGGATGGCGCAGTGAACATCGTGTACCGAAAAGAGATTCAGTCAGCGGCCGATCCTGTCGCGGCGAAGGCTCGATTCGTGGAGGAGTACAAGGCGAAGTTTGCGAATCCGTACAAGGCAGCGGAGCTTGGATTCGTGGACGAAGTGATCACGCCGCGGTTCTTGCGCACGCGTCTCGATCGGACGCTCGAATTGTTGAAAGACAAGCGCGACAAAAATCCGTCGAAGAAGCACGGCAACATTCCGTTGTGACGGGCTTTGGGGGCGCGTCTGGTGCCTAGCGTCGTGCACACGTATCCTTTCTCGGACCATGTGGCGAAACGCTTTCTTTGCGGCCGTTCTCGGCCTTTTGGTCGCGTGCTCTCAATCTGAAACGACAGGCTCCGACAATTCGTTCGGTGGTCAAGGCGGAGCCTCGAGTTCCTCTGGACAAACCGGCGGTAAGAACAACGTGGCGAGTGCGTCAGTTGGAACGGGCGGCGCATCGGCTGCGCCGTGTGATGAGGCTGGTGTTTGCGGTGATTTCGTCAGTGGCTGCACGGGATGTGCGGTTCAGACGACGTGCGCCGAGGTTTATAACGGGTGTTTCGGGGACGATGCGTGCCTGGACTTCAACATGTGTTTGACGTCGTGTGCCGTTGCCGATGCCGCATGTCGTGATGCCTGTGCGGCGGCGAATCCGGTGGGCGCGGATCGGTACGGTGCGCTGCTGTCGTGCATCGTTTGCCAGGTCTGCCCGAACTCGTGCGCCAACTTTGCCGACTTTTGTCCCTGAAATCAGACACTCGTCTCTACAAACGAGTCATCCCTTCATGGCTTGACCGTGTCGTGGTAACCCTTCCCGACGCCCTACGAGGGCAATCCATCGGGGTTTGGGGCAAAGGACGCCGACTGCGGTCCGAGCCCCAAAATTTCAAACTGCGCATGGGCAAGAATCTCCTCGTCATTAACGTCGACATCCGCGAAACGCGCGTCGCCCTCATCGAGAACGGCATCATTGCCGAACTGCACATCGAACGTGATGCGCAGAAGGGAACTCTCGGCAACATCTACCTCGGTAAGGTCAGTCGCGTGCTTCCAGGCATGCAGGCGGCCTTTATCGACATCGGCCTCGAGCGCGCTGCGTTTCTTCATGTCGAAGATCTGATTCGTCCCGACGATTTCGACGCCTATCTTTCAGGGCGTCATCAACACGGTTCGGGCTCTGAAGACGATGATCGTTCATCGTCTTCGTCGCACGAAGACTCATCGCGCGTCGATCGCGACGCGACGATCTCGCTTCCCACGGCACTGGACGTTGCCGAGGAGGAAGCCGACGTAGAAGCAGACATCGAAGAAGCGCTGAACGAACTTGGCGATTCACGCGATGACTCGACTGCGTACGCGAGTTCTTCGGAAGAACGAGTGGCGGATGAACCGCCCGTTGACGAAGCTCCGGTCGAAGAAGCTCGTGCGGACGACGCACGCGGTGACGACGAACCGGTTCTGGCAGACGTCGACGAAACAACTGATGGCGCCGCCGTTCCACCGGAAACGTTGGACGCGACAAACGAAGTCAAAGAAGTCTCCGCAGACGTTTCACCCACCGCACCTCGTGGGGGACGCGCTTCGCGTGGACGGGCTCGTGGTCGCGTACGTCGGTCCGGACGAACTGCGGATCGACGTCCCGCCATCGAAACCGTCGCAGCTCCGGCGCCCGCTGCCCCGCCGCCGCGCGAAGCCGCGCCACACGCGCGAGAAGGTCGACCGCCCCGTGAAGGGCGCGATCGAGATCGTGGTCGTGGTGGGCGTGACCAACGCGAGCAACGAGATCGTGAAGCGCCGCAACCGCGTGAATCGTCAGCGGGACGTTCGGGTCGCGATCGACATGCGAAGCGACAACCGAGTCAGCACGAGCCGCCGCGTGTTTCGAAGACGACGCCGATTCGCGAAGTGATTCGCGAAGGCCAAGAAGTGCTCGTGCAGGTTTCGAAAGAACCGATCGGCACCAAAGGCGCTCGCGTCACGAGTCACGTGTCGTTGCCGGGTCGGTACGTCGTGTACCTACCGACGGTGGATCACGTGGGCATCTCGAAGCGCATTGGTTCCGAGAAAGAACGCTCGCGTTTGCGTGAAGCCATCGAGTCGATGAAGCCGCCGCAAGGTGGACTCATCGTTCGTACGGTCGCGGAAGGTTTGACCAAGAAACAAATGAAGGCTGACGTGGGTTACCTCGTTCGCCTTTGGGGTGAAGTGGTCAAGAAGCGCGAAAGCGTCGCGCGAGCTCCGGCGTGTCTCTACACCGAGCTCGACCTCGTGTTGAAGACGGCGCGAGATCTCTTCACGGACGACATCGAGAAGATTGTCATCGACAGTCGGGAAGAGTTTGTCCGTTTGCGACGCTTCATGGAAATGTTCATGCCCGAGCGCGTTGAAGCTGTTGAGCTTTACGAAGGGCACGAACCGATCTTCGATGCGTACGGCATCGAGGACGAAATCCATCGCGCGCTTTCGCGCAAGGTGCCGCTCGCGTCTGGTGGTCACCTGATCATCGATCAAGCCGAAGCGCTCACGGCGATCGACGTCAACACGGGAAGGTTTGTCGGAAAGGGATCACGGGATCTCGAGGAAACGATCCTCATGACAAACCTCGAAGCGGTTGATGAAATCGCCTACCAGCTCCGCTTCAGGAACATTGGTGGCCTGATCATCTTGGACCTCATCGACATGGAGCGTCCGAGCAATCGGGAGAAGGTGCGTCGGCGACTCGAGGAACACTTGGGTCGGGACAAAGCCAAAACCACGTTCAACCGGATCTCCGAACTTGGGCTCATCGAGATGACGCGCAAGCGAACGCGCGAGAGTCTCGGGCGCATCATGCTCGAGCCGTGTTTCTATTGTGATGGCACGGGGCAACTGCAATCGAAGCAGAGCGTTGCTTACGAGATCATTCGGCAGATACGACGCGAAATGGGGGGGTTGCCTGGCTACAGCATTGTCGTCAACGCCCATCCCGCGGTCGTCGATTTGTTGAAGAACGAAGAACGGATTGCGGTGCAGGAGGCCGAGCGTTTGTTCACGCGACGCATCGAACTCGTTCCGCGCAAGGAATACCACCTCGAGCAGTTCGACTTGCAAGGCAGGTAAAGGCACATGAGCGCATCCGAACGTCATTCGAGTGAAGCCGATTCGCATGGCGGCTCGGATGCGCGCCGTGAAGAACGCGTCACGATCAACAAGGAGTTCGAGTCCTACGACGCGTTTGTCTCGGAATACGTGACGAACATCTCCCGTTCGGGCGTGTTTGTCCGGTCCAAAACCCCGCTCGAAGTTGGAACGAAAGTCAATCTGCGCTTCACCGTCATCATGGACGACGTCGAAGTCATCGACGGCGTTGGTGAAGTGGTTCGGGTGCACGATGATCCTCCGGGCATGGGCCTCGTGTTCATCGAACTTCCTGAAGCCTCACAACAAATCATCGACCGTTTGCTCGCTGCCGAAGGACGTCGCGTCGCTGAGAAGTGACGCCGTTTTTCCGGACGCACATTCCCGCAACTGCCATGTTTACAGGACTCGTCGAGACGATCGGCCATTTGCGGCACAAGAGTGGCGGGGCAGTGTCACGCGTGCAGATCGAAGCCTCGTTGGGCAAACTCGATCTGGGTGAATCGATCGCGGTGAATGGGGTTTGTCTCACCGTTGATCGCATCTTGGCGCACGGCTTCGAAGCGGACGTTTCTCCGGAGACGCTTGCGCGCACGACGTTGGGAAACTTGACGCTCGGAGCAGCGGTGCATCTCGAACGAGCGACGCCGCTTGGTGGGCGCATGGGTGGGCACGTTGTGCTCGGTCATGTGGATGGCATCGGGCAGGTTGTGGACTTGTCATCGCGTGGTGATGCCAAACGTCTCGAGGTCAAAGTGGTGGGTGCGTTGGCGCCGTACTTGGCCGAAAAAGGTTCGGTGTGTATCGATGGCGTGAGCCTCACGATCAACCGCGTCGAGGATCGTCATACGGAACGTGGATCAGTTGTTCACTTCGACGTCATGCTTGTCCCGCATACGCTTGGCCGCACGTTGCTAGGAAATCTTCGTGTTGGTCATGGTGTGAACATTGAAGTCGACGTGCTCGCGCGCTACGTGGCGCGACAACTAGCACTTGCAGGGACTTCGGGGTTTGCGGCGCAGAGCGCCGCAGGCGACACGAAGTCCCAAATGTTCAACTCGGGGTGGGGAGAACGGAACGGCATTTCGAATGAACATCACGACGAAAGCAGTGACGAACGTCTCCTGGAAAAACTCCGAGCGGGCGGATTTGTCTGATGAAGGAGCCGTCATGCCGCATCGATTGATGATTGATTCAGCCGTTCTGGCTCGTGTGAATCGAGCGCTCGATGCGATCCGCGCGGGTCGCATGGTGATTCTCGTCGACGACGAAGATCGCGAAAACGAAGGCGATCTGTGTATGGCCGCGGAGCTCGTGACGCCTGAAGCGATCAACTTCATGGCGAAGTACGGTCGAGGGCTCATCTGTTTGGCGTTGGATGAAGAGCAGGTCGAGCGGTTGAATTTGCCGATGATGAGTGCACCTGGTCGCGGTGGGCCACCGCTTGGCACGGCGTTTACGGTGAGCATCGAAGCGCGAACGGGCGTGACGACGGGCATCAGTGCGGCGGATCGGGCGCGAACGATTCAGGTGGCGTGTGCGGTGGATGCGAAGCCGAGTGATTTGGTGACACCGGGGCATGTGTTTCCGTTGCGTGCGCGTCGAGGCGGCGTCTTGGTACGTACCGGACAAACGGAAGGTTCGGTGGACATGGCGCGGTTGGCGGGGCTTCGTCCGGCGGGCGTGATTTGCGAGATCATGAACGACGACGGAACGATGGCGCGTATGCCGGACCTCGAGAGGTTTGCCCAGGAACACAAGCTCGAACTTTTGTCGGTGGCGGACTTGATCCAGTACCGGATGCAGACGGAGCGTCTTGTGCGCAAGATTGCGGAGCGACCTATCCGACTTGATCAGACTGGAACGACGTGGTTGGCGGGCGTGTACGAGATTGTAGGTGAATCTCGGCAATACTTGGCGTTGGTGAAGGGCACGATTGACGGCACGAGGCCGGTGTTGTGCCGAGTACATTCCGGGTCGTTGTTGGCGGATTTGTTTAGTTCGACGTTGTTTGAGGGTGGGTCGAATTTGCGGGAGGCGATTGCAACGATCGAGGCGTCGGGTGCGGGCGTGATTCTTTACATTTCGCCGACGGTGGATGTGGGTCGGGAGTTGGGGGCGAAGTCGGGCGTGGTGGAGGAGCCAGTGGTATCGCGTCCGGCGACATTGCGTGAATTTGGGCTTGGGGCGCAGGTGTTGTCGGATTTGGGTTGCCACAAATTGCGTCTTTTGACGAATAGCCAAACGAAGATTGCGGGATTGAATGGGTTTGGCTTGGAAGTGGTCGAGCGGGTGCCTTTGGTATCGATGCGTGGTGAGGCATAGAGGGAAAAACGATGAGTGTGCAGAGTGAGCAGAAGACTCCGCGGTTTGTCGAGGGGCATTTGGTGGTTCCATCGGGGGCCAAGTTTGTCCTGGTGGCGAGTCGATTTAATCATTTCATCGTGGATCGGCTGGTGGACGGGGCGCTTGATGCGATTGTTCGTCACGGTGGATCGGCTGCTGATGTGACGATTGTGCGGGTGCCTGGGGCGTGGGAGATTCCGGTGGTGGTGCGCCGCATTGCGGAGAAGAAGGCGGCGAGTGCAATCGTGGCGCTGGGTGCGGTGATTCGAGGTTCGACGCCGCATTTCGATTATGTGGCGTCGGAAGTGACGAAGGGCATTGCGCAGGTATCGCTGCAAACGGGCATTCCGGTGGCATTTGGGGTGCTCACGACGGATACGATCGAACAAGCGATTGAGCGAGCTGGGACGAAGGCTGGAAACAAGGGTTGGGAAGCGGCCGTGAGTGTGATTGAAATGGTTTCGCTTGCCGGGGCGCTGGACTCCGCGGGATACTGAGAAAAGAATTCATCCATGGGTGCTCGATCGACTGGCCGTGAGGCTGCATTGCAGATGTTGTTTGCGCTCGAGAGTGGAGGGTCGATCGAGCGAGTGATGTTGCATTATTGGCGTTTGACGCCGGGAGATCCGGAGGGGCGCGAATATGCGGATGAATTGGCGCGCGGGGTGGCGAATGAAATCGACCGCGTGGATGGAATGATTCGCAAAGCGAGCGTCAATTGGCGTCTCGAGCGGATGGCGCGGGTGGATCGGAATATCTTGCGGATTGGGGCTTGGGAGCTTCAGCAAGAGTCGGACGTTCCGCGCGCGGTTATC
>JBGAOI010000021.1:0-30097 GCA_044221885.1 Polyangium sp. (in: bacteria) | reverse complement strand
CATCGATTGGCAATGAAGTGCGTCAGAGCTCGAGCGTTATCGTCCATTCGCTCGTAATCGATCCCAAATACGCGAATATATTCGGGAAGATTCGAGAAGCAGCAGGTGCCGCAATGGAGGCAATCGGAAGGAACGGCGACGACGGGGTTCATGAAGGACGAACCATCGGCATTATGGGCATGGCGTGGCGCAGGATCCGCCGCAATCGATACCGGCTTCGTCGCCATTTTGGACTGCGTCATTACACGCAGGAGCGACACAATAACCGCCCTTGCACACGCTGCTCTTGCAATCGTTGGACACGGTGCAAGGGAGATCGGCATCGCAGGCGGCGCAATCTGGACCACCGCAATCGACGCCAGTTTCTTTTCCGTTCAGCACTCCATCCGGGCAAGCGGGAATCGAGCACATACCGCCGCCGCAGATGCCACTGGCGCATTGCGTACCAACCGTGCAGGTTTTTCCGTCCGCACAAGGCAGACACGAACCACCGCAATCGACATCGCCTTCGCCTGCATCCTTCGAGCCGTTGGCGCATTTCGGACCGACGCACTTATTCATTTGGCAAACGAAATTGCCCGCGCAGCCTTGGACACCGTCGATACACGTAACGCACGCACCACCGCCATCGCAAACACCTTGAGAACCCGTCGGTGTAATGCAGAGCGTTCCCTGCGCGACGGGATCATGGGTCAATACCGTGTCCGTGCAAACGTCGGTCGTGCAATCCTTGGCATCGTCGTAGGGATCGTTTGACGGTACTTGACCGACATTAAACGTGATGTCGCATTGCCGTTCGATGCAATCGCCATAAAGTTGCGACGGCAATGGTGTTCCCGGGGTTTGCAAGCCTTTGCGGATGCACTTTCCACCCTCACACGCGGGTTCTCCGCAGAAATCCACGGGGCCGTTATTCTTGCAATCCGTGGCGGCCGTGCATTCGACCGGAATACCGCTGCTGCTCGAACTGCTTCCAACGCCTGCGGTTCCACCGTCCCCACCAGCTCCCGCAGCCCCGCTGCTCGATGAACTGCCCGTTTGTTGTTGAGGTTTGGGATCGTCACTGCATCCGGCGAATTGAACACCAACCATACTCAATGCTGCTGCAACCAACCAAGCTCGTTCCAGTTTCATGACAAGAATTCCTCCCGATGCCGCATTCGAGCGGCAAATGGTTCACCCACGAACGTCGGATTCATCGCACGACGTAGCATTCGACTGCGAAGCGCCTCACGGACATGCAAACATACAGCCTTTGCCGCAATCGATATCGTCTTCCGTGCCGTTTTTGACGCCGTCAATGCAACTCGGCGGTTCACAAGCGCCCGCTTTGCACACACCAGAGAGACAATCCGACGGAGCGAGACACGCTGCGTTGTCGGCGCATTTCTTCCCCATTGCTGCGCATGTTCCGCCGCAATCTTCGGCGGTTTCATCGCCATTGCGAACGGTATCATTGCATGTACCCGCAACGCACGTCCCCGCACTACACGATCCCAAGCAATCCGCGTGCACAGAACACGTCTTCCCGTCGGCACACGGACCGCACTGCGGTCCACCGCAATCGACATCCGATTCCATGCCATTTTTTGCCGTATCGTTGCATTCCATAGGTCGACATCGATTGGCTTGGCACACAGCCGTCACGCACTCATCATTGGCTTCGCACTCGACGCACGCCGTCGTCATCGTGCCGCAATGGCCCATCGCATTCCCCCAGGCCGTTTCGCATACCGTCACAGTCGGATCGACCATCGGCGGCATCGATGGATCGCACGTTTTGATGAGACACGGATTCGACCATGTGTACAGGTCCGCCATCAGGGTAACGTACCCAATTGCCCCCATGCCGTCGCATTGGGCGAGTTTGCAATCGCCCACAAGCTGGGACAGAACGCTCTCACCCATTGGATCGTTCTGATAAATGCATTTTCCACCCATGCAATTCGTTGCCGTTTTGCATTCGTATTTGGCACAGTCGGCCTTGGTCACGCATTCTGGTCCCCCGCCCATTCCGCCCATTCCGCCCATACCGCTGCTGGACGACGACGAAGACGACGACATCATTCCGCCATCGCCTCCAGCGCCCGCTTCGCCACTGCTGCTGCTGCTACTGCTGCTGCTACTGCTACTGCTACTGCTGCTTGAAAGGTCCACGGTGTAGATTCGGTTTTCAACGCACGCCAAAGGCGCGACCACGGCACCAAGCACGGGCGGAACGATCATGAGCCAAGAAATACGCTTCATCGAGGGCTTCTCCCTACCCTGCCCATGCGTCAGAGCGCACGGAGGGCTTGTCCGGGCATACAAGGTTGAACGCGTATCCCAACGAAAGACATGACCACTTCACGAAGTGACCGTCTTGCATCGAACTCGCCCGGGTCGGTCGTCGGAACACGATTGTGATGATGGTAGCGAACGTGGTGCATGAACGCGAGTATCTAGACAGATTGCAGGGACAACGCCATGACACGCCCCATCACACGGTTCCGTTCTCCGCCTACCCCAAAAACTCGACACTGACGTGCGACCGATTGAACGCTACGATGGAGCTGCATCCAGATGACGTCGCTGAAAGTGGGTGACCGGGCACCCGAGATCTCCGCCAAGACAAACAAGGGGACGCAATTCGTGTTGTCCGAACAAACCGGACTCTGCACGGTCGTCTACTTCTTTCCGAAGGCGTTCACCCCCCACTGCACACGCGAAACCCAAACATTTACCGACAATTTCGCCGAACTCTTGTTGTCGGGCGCAAACCTCGTCGGCGTCAGCACAGACGAATACGATACGCAGTGCCGCTTTGCCGGTGAACTCCATGTGCCCTTTCCGCTGATCGCGGATTCGGACAAACGCATCGCCAAAGCCTACGACGTCCTCTGGCCCCTCGTGGGTTTGGCACGGCGCTACACCTTCGTCATCGGCGAAAACCAAACGATCGAAGCCATCTTCCATCACGAGTTCGATATTCAGCAACATCGCGATGACGTCCTGACCTTCGTGCACGCTCGGTTTGAGTCCCAACGACCTCCGATCGCGCGTCAGGCATAAGCTCCGCTCGCGCTTCACTTTTTTTGCGTTTTGCGCTCACGCCTCTCGCGCTTCTCGATGACCGCTGCAGCCCGTTTGGCCATCACGCGTGCAGACGGCGGACGCCCTGGCAAAGGCGCTTGCTCCGAGTGGTGTTCTTCAATCACGCCTGGCTCGTAGCCCAACTCGAAAATCGTGACCTCGCGCTGCCCTCGTTCCCCAAGACGTAGCGGCATCACCGACGCGCCAATCCCTGCACCAACATAAACCGCGCCGGGATGCATCCCGCCGCTCTTGCGACTGCCATACAGGCCATGAACGTACTTGTGTCCAGCGAGTTTTCCCAACGCGAGCTCATGCAAACGGGCCAACGTGATTTGTCCCGCATGGGTATGTCCGGACAAAACAAACGGAACCCCACGCAACCAAAGCGCATCTGCTTCTTCGGCAATGTGTGACATCGCAATCGCAGGTATGTCCGAACGTAACCCCTTCAAAGCTTCATCGCGTCGAGCGTGTCCCGTGTACGCATCGTCGAGACCCACGACCTGCAACAGTTGATGGCGAAGTCCAATCACCGTGTGCCGATTGTCGAGAATCTCCGCGCCACCACGCCGCAGCGCATGCCGTACTTCATCCGCTCCAGACCAATGATCATGGTTGCCAAGCACTGCCATCACCGGCGCTTCGAAACGCGAAATGAGGTACTCGAGGCGATCGAGGTACTCTTGGCTATGACAAACGAAGTCCCCCGTGAGCAACACGAGGTCGGGCTTCTCTTCGTTTGTCAGGTCCGTCGCTGCGAGCTGCACGGCCCATGGAGTCACGCGTCCGACGTGCAGATCCGTCAAGTGCGCGATGCGCAAGTGCGAAAGGTGTTCGGTGTAGTGCGCCGGCCCGGCAAAGCGCCGCACTTGGATCCGCTTGCGCGCACGCTCGATCGCCGCGGCCGAAGGGCCATCATCATCGCCGGGCATAGGCCCGGACTCGTGGAGAACAGTAGGAACACCACTCGGAGGAGAACCTGTCGACACGTCGCGAAGTATAAGGCGCCAGAGCGCATGAGCTACCGCCGTATCCATGTCGGCTCGGTGTCGAGATCGACTTCCACCGCTCTCCATCCGCAACTCTGGATAACGTCGCGAATGTGACTTCCCGCGCTCCAACGACGTGGCAGCGAATCGTGCTCGCATGCATGTCGATCGCCCTCGCCGTGGTCCTCGTTTGGCCGGATCCCGCGAAACCTCGCAAAGTCACTTGGGAAGATCTGCTGTTGCCGCTCGTCACCGGCGCCGAGATCACCCGCGGCTACACGCTGTCGCCTCCTCGACGTGGAACCGAACGAGACGTCGTGTTCACCGCACGACGCGACGATCCAACGCTTGGTCCGCCCGCAAGGATCGAAGTTCACATCGTCGACAAAGGACACTGGCCTGGAATTCGCGAAACGAAGAGCTTTGGTGTCGCTTACGAAACGCCACGTTCTCAAGCACCGCCTGAAGATCTCGAAGCCGTTACGGAAGCCATCGCCAATCATTTGAGGTCAAACGATACGGGGTATCGCGGCGTAACGTCTCTGCCCCTTGCTGCGGATCCACCCGCGCCGTGGATGGCCCGTACGCTCGAGAAGGCCCGAGGAATTCGGGGTGCATTGGCACTTCTAGGCGTGTGTCTTGCGCTTGGGTTTGTCTCGTCACAAGCGCGTTACGGTGATGCAACAGCCGCAGGTTTGCTCTTCGCGCTCGGTCTTCTGTTCCGTCTTCCACACCTCGACATTCCCTTCACGCACGATCAGGACGTGCAGCGATTCTTCACTGGGCAAGCTCCGCTCTTGGAGATTCTCACGGGAAAGGGTCTCGATGATCGTCATCCGCCTTTGTGGTTCGTCGTCTTGCATGGCGTTGGTCTGTTTGGACAAACAGAGACCATTGCCCGTCTTCCGGCCGTGATTTCAGGAGCGCTGATCGCGCCCGCCCTCCTGTGGGCTACGCGGCAGGTGCGTGAGACAGCGGGTTTGTCCGCGATGTTTGCCGGGGTTGTCGTGGCCATCAGTCCAGAGCTCCTGCAATATTCCCGGGAGGTCAGCGAGATCCCGTTTTTTTCGGTGTTGATCATCTGTGCCGTGGGTCTCGTGGCACGTTTGTCGAAGCCAACTGCGCCGACCTCGGCGCGTCGTGCGCTCACGGTGGTCATCGCGCTGTTGGCCTGGACCTATTACGTCGCGCCGCTTGTCGTCCTCGGCCTTGTCGTAGCGCTCGGAGTCCAGCGAAAGTTACGGAAAGACGTACTCGTGAGCCTTGGGTGGGGCATCGCCGCGGGTGCTCCTGCGTATCTCTTGGGCGCATGGACCATCGTGCGTGATCACCACGCACGTCAGGTTGCTGCGCAGTTTCCGACGCTTGCTTGGGGACAACGAACACCACTCGAAATCCTCATCGAGATGTGGAGGCACGCGAGCGCATCGGTGGGCGAACCGATCCTCGTGCTCGGGGCAATCTCGGGCCTGCTTGCGTTGCGTTCGCGACGCGAGCCGGCGGCGTTTGTCGCACTCATCGTCGCCGTCATGTCGGCCGTTGGCATCGCGTTCGCATCGTCATTTGCTCGCGTCCAGGCGTACTACGTCGTGACGCTCGTGCCGCTTTTCCCTTTGGCAGTCGCGTTGGGTCCGTCTGTACAAACGGTGCGCTCGCGCGTGTGGTTACTTGCCAGCGCAGTTTGTCTGCTCTGGTTTGCAAAGGTTTCCCGTCCGGGTTCCGAATTCCCGTACCTGCAAGACGGCGAGGCGTTCATGCCTAGGTTCGCATCGTTTGTGCTGCAACGATCCGAGAAGCGCATCGTGCTCGTTGCCCACTACGACGCCACTTTGCTCACGTATTACCTCGAACGATTCAGCGGTGGACGCGCTACATGGCCGCAGGCTGAAGAATCCGGATGGTTTGTCTTACCAACATCACAACGTCTTCTTCTGCCGCTGGCGCAAGCGCATGGCTTGACGGATTCGTCCGGCGAAACGTTGCGCATGAAGCTGCAAGAAGAGCTGGAACAGGAGCCGCTGCTCGTCATCGAGCGCGACACGTTTGTCTTGGCCCCCGTGCACGAAGAGCTCCAGCGGTGTGACATCTTGCTGACCGCTCCGTCGGCGCGTTTGCTGCGTTGTTCAGCCCGGTCTCAGCGCTGATGCGGCGCTTGGGGCAGCAAGCCGCAATCTCGTCTTGCATTTCTGCTACCGTCCCGACGCGATGGCAGCAGGCCCCTCAACCGAGAGCGAAGCAGCATCGACGGCAACTGGCCGCCGTTCGATTTGGCGTACGATCCTGCCGTTTGTCGTGGCGTTGGTTCTCGTGGGGGTTGTTTTATCGCGCCTTGATCTGCATGCGTTCGCCAGCCACTTGAAACGCGTTTCTTCACCGTTTTTCTTTCCTGCCGTCACCATTTTCGTCATTGCGTTGTGCGCAGCAGACAGCTTTGCAACGGTGCTCGTCTATCGAGGTTCTGTCGCAAAAATTCGATTCCGTGATTTTTTCATTCTTCGTGGCGCTTCTTATTTGCCTTCGATTTTGAACCATCATTTGGGCCAAGCCTTCATTACGCTCGCGTTGTCAGGTATTCATGGCGTTGCTTTGGCGCGTGTGGCCGGAGCGACGTTGCTTGTTTATGCGTCGTGGATGGGCTGCATTTTGGGGCTCGCGTGTATTGCGATTCTCCTCGTGGGAAAACCATTGGTTTGGCTTGCCCTACCCCTGGGCGCCGGAATCATTTATTTGATCATTCTTGAAATTCGTCCCGCCCGATTGGCTCAGAATCGAGTTCTTGCGCCACTCTTCGAAGCGGGCGTGAAGGGCCATCTTTTGGCGTTGGCCGCACGTTTGCCGCATCTCGTCGTACTTTTCCTGGGCACATGGCTGCCGTTTTGGTTTTTCGACGTGCGAATTCCCGTGGATGCAGCATTCACGTATGTACCGATCATCATGGTCGCCGTGACATTGCCTCTGACACCACAAGGTTTTGGTACCCGCGACGTTCTTGCGGCGACGTTCTTCGAACCTTTTGGGCCAGGTTCGCACTCCGATCGGCTTGCAGCCATTGCCGCCTGCACCACGGCCTGGGGCATGGCCATTACGCTGATCGATATCGTTTTTGCCTTGGCCCTGCTACGCCTCTTACCCGTACGATTGACCGACGTACACACGTCCGCGGCTGTTAAACAGGACGAACCCGGGAATCAAGGACCGGAAGGTTCGTGAGGGCTGGTTTTTCCTGAAAAAAGCGCCGCAAACTTGGCAATTCCCGCCAAAGGATCCATTCGCGGAGTAAAACCCAATTCGAGCGCCGCTTTCGACGCGTCATAAATGACGTCACGGGTGAGCATTTTCACAACAAATGGTGTAATTGGTGGTTTCTTCTTGATTCGGCTGACGGAGAAACCGAACTCGAGCGATTTCGCAATCGCCATGGCCGCTCCGTAGGACAATTGAATACGTGGCGGCGGCAACTCAGCGGCGCGCGCAATGGTTTCGAATACTTCACGCACAGACGGTGGACGTTTGTCCACAGTATCCATCACGTTAAATGCCTCCCCTGCAAGATCCGGCCGACATGCAGCAATCAAAAGCACGTCCACCAGATGATCGACCCACACAACGTTTAATGCCGCACGGCCTTCGTCAATCAACACCGCCATTCGGCGCTTCAACATCGTCAACGCTCGAGGCATGAAGTTGCGATCGTACGGCCCATAAATGATGGGAGGCCGAATCGCAATCACGGACAAACCCAATTCTTGGCCGCATTCAAACGCGACCCGCTCCGCAAGCGTTTTGGTGTCTTCATAAGGCGTTCCGGGAAGTCGCGTCGGCCAAGCTTCCGTCACCCGGCCGTGCTCGGGCCGCCCATACACCCCCGTCGACGAAAGGTGGACCACGTGCGGAACCCCTGCTTTTGCAGCGGATTCAACGGCTCTCCGTGTTCCCTCGACATTAACCCGCACCATTTCCTCGCGTGTCGCGTTGTCACCCACGACAGCCGCCGCATGAATGAATACGTCGGCACCACGTGCCACCTCCACGAGTGCCGCTGCGTCGTCGAGATCGCCCGAAACAAGGTTTACGCCGAGGCGCTCGAGACTCCGGGCATCGAGACGCTGACGATCACGGACAAGTCCGGTTACTTCATGCCCACGCTGGCGCGCGATTTCACACAAGCGACGTCCAACACTGCTCGTGACACCCGTGGCGGCGATTCTCATGTGCACAGCGTGCCATGAGCCGTCCGTTCGCCGCTACACGACGCATGAAACTTACGTCGATCGTGAGATCTTGCTTGGTGGCGGCGGCGGCAATGTCGACGGACGATCATCCATTCCAGGAAGCTGCGAAATACGCTCACCTGGTTGCGGTGGCACACTCGACACGCGGTCTCGCCCACCGCCCGATGAATTCGGTCGATCAAACGGCAAGGGCGGCAATGACGAATGCCGATCGCTGCGAGTACCCACAGGAGGCGGCATACGTTCGGTCGTTTGCAGTTGAGACGTTGTCGGCCGATCGCCGCGAATGTTTAGAGCCGACAAACGCTCGAACCCCGGAATCGGCGTGGGTCGACGGGACATAGCGCCCCCTGTTCCGCGGAGACAATCCAACGCGTCGGCTTCGTCTAGAAAAACTTCGCCGGCGAGATTGGCTTCGCGAAAGTGACGTTTGGCCTGCAAAGCACCTACGGCGGAGCGCACGACGACGGCGATGGACCTGTATCCACGTAACAATCGCGGCATCACTCGATGCAAAGCTTCTTCGAATGGTGCGTCGTTCCGTAAAGGCGCTTCACGCCAATCGACGCAAAGTCCTTTGCGCTCACGACCAATTCGATCTAGGACGGCATTGATGGCGTCCATCTCGCGTTCCATGGCAGAAATTTCGGGGTAATCGAGCGCGGATCTTTGAATCCGGACGATCAAGCCCGTGCCATCGACGTGGACGGTGGAATAGGGAGATTGGAATGCAATCATGCCGTGGTCCAGAGCATGGCACGTGCATCGACGAGGGGCGACTTTCTGCACGAAAAAGTCGTGCTCGAAAAAGCCCTTCAATACGCACGGACATGTCTGGACGGACGTACCCGCAAGCGGTTCGACGACGATTCGTTGGTCGTCAAAGCATTGGACAAACAGACCTCACGGAGGCGTGACGCACACACACGTGTTGCCGAGGCACGCGCCGATCTTCATCTGAAGAATACAGGTCGACGTGCAGATGAACGGATCACATGTTCCTCCGCCCCCGCTACACGTACCGCCCATGCATGTTTGTCCAGACGGACAATCCGTGTCCTTGCAGCACGCGGACGAACAGACGCACGAGTAACCGCTCGGCATATAGCCGGCGTTGCAATTGACGTCGCACAATCCTTGGCCCGTACAGGTGGGCGAACCGTTTTGCACGGCCGCACATGGCGTGCATGTTTGGGAAGTAAAACATCCACTTGCCGGCGTGTTGCCCGTACAAACCCCAGAACACATATGTTCCGAGCCACCACACACGGGTCCACCCGAACTGCTGCTCGATGAACTGCTGCTCGATGCGCCTCCCGACGAGCTACTCGATGAACTGCTCGACGATGTCGCGCCGGACGAACTGCTCGACGACACCGCGCCACTCGAAGAGCTGCTGGTTGTCATCGGTTTGCCCCCATCACCACTCGACGAACCACCCACCCCACCTTCACCACCGACACCGTCGCCAGGTTCGAATCCCGGCCCCGTGGGAGTCGCACATGCTCCGACAAACCCAAGAACGAGTGCCGCAAAGCCTAGTTTTCTCACACCCACGCCCGCCTCCGTTTACGCCAATGTCGGCCTTGAAATCTTCGCGCGTTCATCCAGGAAAGAAAACCTTTCCTTGAATTTCCACGGAGGAATTCTGCAACGTCGTACACCGCGCATGACGCGACACGACGAACGGTTCCAGCCTGACCAAGGGTGGTACGCTCAGCGCGGACTTCAGCACCATCGCGAGATCGTGAATGAGAGAGATCGTCTTGCCTGGGCTCGATGCATACGTCGAAGCTCATACAAAACCCCGACCCGAGATTTTCGACGAACTGCGCGCTGTCACCTACAGCTCGATGCAGTCACCACACATGCAGGTGGGTCGCGTGGAAGGAACGTTTCTCGAGATGCTGTGCACACTGATGGGTGCGCGACGCGTGCTCGAAATCGGTACGTTCACGGGATATTCGGCGCTGTGCATGGCACGCGCTCTTCCAGACGATGGAGAACTCATCACGCTCGACATCAACCCCGACGCCACCCGCATCGCGCAATCGTTCTTCGATCGCGTTGCTTACGGGAAGAAAATCAAGGTCATGCTAGGCGATGCCTTGACGTCCATCGAAGCACTCCCCAAGGAGCAACCGTTCGATCTCGTCTTCTTGGACGCGGACAAAGAACGATATCCGGAATATTTCGAGCTCGTACTACCTCGTCTGCGACAAGGTGGTCTGCTCATCGCGGACAACACGTTGTGGAGCGGACGAGTGCTTGCTCCGGTTGGGGCGACGGATCTGGCAATCACGCGATTTAACGATCTCGTGACGACAGACCCGCGTGTTCAGAATGTTTTGCTGTCCGTACGCGACGGCATGATGCTCGCCCGCAAGTTGTAGATGAATCACCAAGTCATGAGGAATCGATGCTGCTCGTCGTAGATGTCGGCAATACGAATATTTCTTTCGGTGTTTTCGACGGGACAAACCTACGCGAACACGTACGTTGTGAAAGCGCACGGAGTCGGACAGCGGATGAATACGCCGTACTCGTGCGCCAAATGCTTGCTTTGCGGGGGCTCGACCACACGCAAATCGAGAACGCGATCATCGCCAGTGTTGTACCAGCGCTGACGGATACGATCGTCGAGGTTGTACGACGTGGGTTTGGCCGGGAAGCACTCGTTGTGGGTCCGGGGATCAAGACCGGCATGTCGATCCTGTATGAAAATCCGCGCGAAGTCGGAGCCGACCGAATCGTCAACGCCGTTGCTGCTTACGAATGGGCCAAAGGTGGCGTCATCGTGGTGGATTTTGGCACGGCCACAACGTTCGATTGTGTGACCCCCAAAGGTGAATACCTCGGTGGCGTCATCACTCCGGGCGTTCAGATCAGCGCCGAAGCTTTGTTCTCTCGCGCTGCGCGTTTGTCTCGTGTGGAGATCGCGTTACCGCCCAAGGTTGTCGGGAGAAACCCGGTGCACAGCATGCAATCGGGCATCGTCTACGGTTACGCGGGCCTCGTGGATGGCCTCTGCGCTCGGCTCATTCGCGAACTCGACTACCCTTGTCGCGTCATCGCCACAGGTGGTCTTGCGCGACTCATTGCACCTCAAACGACCAGCATCGAAGAAACGGACGACGACCTGACGCTCACGGGATTGCGTCTCTTGTTCGAACGAAACACGCAAAATGCCAAGGGTGCGTTGCGTGGAGGCAGCGACGTTTGACCCGACGTCCGCTTGGCTGGGCCGCACTTCTTCTTCTCGTCACGACGGTGCTCGCGCTCGTTGCGGGTACGGAATCCATTTCCCTCGAACGCGCCTTTCATGCGGAAGGTTTGGATAGAACCATCCTGCGCGATGTTCGGTTACCTCGCGTCGCGTTGGCAGCGTTGGCTGGTGCCGGATTGAGTGCCGTTGGGGCTGCGTTTCAAGCACTTTTGCGCAACCCACTCGCCGAACCGTACATCCTTGGCGTCTCCGGTGGAGCTGCGTTTGGCGCGACAACTGCCATCGCGTTGGGCCTGGGTACCGCCACGATTCTGGGCGCAGCCCTCTTGCCGGTAGCTTCGCTCGTCGGTGGCCTCGTCGCCACATCCCTCGTGTACGCCATCGCGCGGTCGGCGCGCGGGGGTTCGTCAAGTACAACGATCCTGTTGGCGGGCGTGATGATCAACTCGATTGCTTCGGCACTCATCACGTTCCAAAAAGCGCTCGTTCCGCCATCACGTGCGCAACAACTTCTGCGATGGCTCGTCGGGTTTGTCGATCTGCCCCACTTGCCTTCGCTCGCGGCTGGAACGGTGTACGTCGCGATTGGTTGCGCGGTGTTGCTTCAGGATGCGGCGCGCTTGAATCTCTTGGCGCTCGGTGACGAAACCGCAAGCACTCTGGGCATGGACGTAAGGAAACTCGAACGGCGTGTCTTCTTCGCGTCTTCGTGTGTGGTTGGCGCGATCGTCAGCATGACGGGACTCATTGGCTTCGTGGGCCTCATCGTGCCGCATGCCGTGCGTCGCTTGATTGGGTACGACCAGCGGCGCGTGATGCCTGTGTCGATGATCGCCGGAGCGGCGATGATGGTGGGTTGTGATCTTGTCGCGCGTTTGTCGTTCCGATCGCTCGGTACGGAACCACCCGTTGGCGCGGTGACCGCAATCATTGGTGGACCAACGTTTTTGATTTTGTTGCGAAGTAATTCGCGCTGACGTCAGCCGGCCATTGCGCGGCCCAGAGCGGGCCTTGCCATGCAGCGACCAACCCACGCGTTGATGTTCGCGTAGCTGCCGGTTTCGATACCGATGCGCGCCATGAACGGCACAAGCGAAACGATCGACACATCCACGAGCGAGAAATCGTTTCCAAGCATGTACTGCTTGTCGGCCATGTGGGCGTCGAGGATCCCGAGAGCCGTGTGAATGTCGCTCTTTGCGGTCTCTGCTGCCTTGGCGTTACGTTCTTCCGCGGCAAACCTTTCTGACGTGTTCCGCATGTAGCGAAAGAGAGCTTCGGTCAGCGTGACGCTGCCCCACGCCATCCACTTGAACGCCACCGCTCGTGCAGGACTTGGCGATGGAAACAGACCTTTGTCCACGCCAAACCGTTCACCCAAGTACAAAAGAATCGCGAGCGATTCGAAGATCGGTTCGCCTTCGGCGACGAGCAGTGGAACTTTTCCGTTGGGATTGAGCGCCAGATATTCGGGCTTTTTCTGATCACCCGCAGCGAGATCGAGCCGGACTTTTTCGTAGGAAACGCCGAGTTCTTCGAGCGCCCAGTGAATGCGCGTCGCGCTCGACATGGGCGTGTAATAAAACTTCAAATCACTCACGTGAACCTTCCTTGTTCGAGTGCAGGGAGATTGTCCGACTCGACTTGCCCCTGCAAGAGGAGGCTCACTCGTGGTCGCTCATCCCGCCTCGTTCGTCTTCTTCAATCGGCATCGCCACATCGGCAGCTTGAGCGCTGTCGATCAAGGGCAACAAGGGTTCGTCCTCGGTCCATCCCGCCGTCACGCTGAGCAACGGTTCGCGATCGCGCTTCGTTTGACTCAAGCTCACCGTCGCAGCGATACCGCGAAGTGTCACGGGCTGAGCTGCCGCCCCCGCGTTTGAAACGAGCCCTCGCGGCAAGGAACGACGCGTTTCGAGCATCCCCGAGACGCGGACCAATGAAGCGCTTGTTGCCTTTGCATCGAGGATGAGACGGGCGTGCTGACAACCGACGACGCCAAACTTCCCGAATGCATCGACGAAGACAAACCGTTGGGGAGTCGGAAAAATAACGTGCAGTTTGCCGTCGTTGCGAAAGCCGTAGATCGAATACCCCGCAGGCCCGCTGCCAAGAACGGTGAGCGGAACTTGGGTCGTGCGTACTTCCCGTACACCCGACGACTTCATGTCCACCCAACCATCGACGATTTCGAGAGATGGTTTGTCCGTACCAGCACCGACAAACTTTTCGGTGCGCATGGGGAATGCGCCCGATGACACACGAATCGTGGCGTTGGAATTGCCCGAAGCGCCAGCGCCAGGAGCAAGCGCGCCAAGCGTGATGCATCGACCATCCGACGATTCAACCGTGCCAAACTGCCGGAGATCCGCCTTGAGCACCCGCACCCCAGTCATGGCCTCGGTCGAAGGCAAACTTTCGGGAGAATCTTTGGGGTGCAACATTTCGGGCAAACGCGTCTCGGGCACTGCGCCCAACGTTGGAGGGTTTGCCGCAATCGCGGAAGAAGGCACGAGCGTCGAGAGGACAAACGCGCCAGCCAAGAAGGTGAAATGCGTACGCATCACAGGCTCCTCAAGTACGCTTCGAGCGCGGTGAGATCTTCTTGAGCCAATTGCTTCGTGTGCCCCATTTTCCCATCGGCATCGAGCAAGAGCGCACGGAGTGTCGAGTAGCGGCCGTCGTGGAAATACGGTGCCGTGCCTCCGACAAACCTGAGCGACGGCGTATCGAACGTCGGCTTCAAATCCGCATCCGCGCGACTCTTCACGTCGTATTGTTGACCATCCGTGAATGCTGCCGATTCACGATGACACGTTGCGCACGCGGCACTCGCCGAATGAAACACTTCACGTCCCCGATCAACGAGAACCTTGTCCGTAGTCGAGTTTGTCTCGGCGGGAGCATCCATGCTCGTGGCGAACGCGATGAGCGCGTTGAGTTCGCGACGTTCGAGTCCTCCTCCACCAAGACGGGCGAACGTTTGTGCAAGGTGCCCTTCGACGCTGTCGCTGGAACCTAGCCAGCCATACGGCGCCGTTTGTGCCAATCGACCAGCGAGCATCGGTGTTTGTCGCGGACCTTCCGGCGTCGCCCACGTGAGCGCGTCGTCGCGACCATCAGGATGGCAACTGGCACATGCGCGACCATCGCGAGAAATACGGCCGTCGTTTGTCGCATGGAACAGACGCCGACCAAGTTCGTAGTCGGGGCCCGACGACGCTTTGGCTTTGCGAGACAGGGCAACACGAAGTGCCGAGACCTCCGTCGCGCTTGGTTCTTCGGACTTCCCATCGAGAGGAACGATTTGCAACGCGCGATCGAATTGCGAAAACACGACCAGGCGTCGACCTTCCGTATCGACGGCCAAACCGGTTGGTCCTGATGCAACAGGGATGCGACGACGTTCGGACTGTTGAGGGTCGGCTGAAGCGGCGTCGTATTCGACAACGGCATCGAGCCCCATGCACGCGACGAACAGACCTCGCGACGCACCATCTACCACTGCCGCTCGGGGCAGGAGGCACGCTGGCCGTGGCCTTTGCGTACCCGACATGATGCGCACGTCCTTCTCAACGGACAGCGACTCAACGAGCGGCTGCGCCGTGTCCTCATCAATCACGGCGATGGATGCAACCTCAGGAGGACTCTCGCCGCCATCACCGTAACCCGCGGTTCGTTCGTCCACTTGACCCGGATCAACAAGGACCTGCGGAGCGAGAATGCGGCCACCAATCTCGGTCGATTTTGCCAGGGCGTAACCTTGGCAAGCACGGCGTTCGATGGTGCTGCGACCACCGAAGATCTTGCTGCGCCTGCCGAACATGACCTCTTCATCGCCACCAATGTTCATCGCAACGGCGGTGCGTTTTTCGAGGTTGACCACGCTCATTCGGGAACCAACGACGTGCGACACGAAGGCGCTTTTGCCATCGTCGGACACGACCACGGCGCGAGGTTCGCGTTGAAGAGGAACTTCGTATTTGCGCGCCAAACTCTTCGCGTCGTAGGCACCAAGCGCCGCCCCCCAACCGCTCGAAACAAGCAGTGTCGAATCATCCGGCGTCGTCGCAAGAGCAACAGGTTCCGCAGCAGTCGGTACGACACAACGCGATTCGAGAGGTTCGTCGGCGGAAGCCATGGGTTCGAGGACCTGAACTCCACTGCGATCACGAAGTCCCACAGCGACACGACCATCGGCCATGACGATGAGGTGCGAAGGCGTTCCAGCAACGTTTGTCGAGGCAATTTCTTTGCCAGTGGCCACTTCAACCGTGTGCACCGAACCGTCATCAGCATCGGCGACATAAGCAAGCGACCGTTTGCCGTCTTGAACGATCGCGACCGTCGAACTCTGATGGACAACGTGTTTCGGTCGTGCCCCCACGCCCGGACGAACTCGACCACATCCTTCGTGTTTGGTCCCCCCAGCGTGCACATCTTTGGCACCGCTTCCCGCCCCACCACATCCGACGGCGGCTCCTGAAGCGAGCATCACCACCGAGCCCAAAATCAAAACGCTTTTTCGCATGGCGCCTCTACAACGCTACACGCATGCCCACGTCTTCCCAAGACGCGCCACATGCGGCCGGTCAGAGACGCAATGCGGCAGGATTCGATTCACATCGCCGCCGAATTTCTGCTTTGCGTTCTCGTTGATGCAGCACGGTTGATCTCGTTCCGCGTGAACGGACGAGTCGTCGACGAGCGTCAACCAACGCCGAGCAACTTGCTCATGCTGGCTTCGTCGGCAGGGGTGAACGGGTATTGATCGAACTCGCTGCTCGTCACCCACTTGAAGGCATTGACGGCATGAGGCGCAGCTTCGCCGGCAGTGATTCGACACTCGTAGAGGTACAAGTCGACCACGTAACGCTCGTACGGGTGGCTAACGAACGAGATGAGTTGTCCTGGTTCGACATCCACACCGAGACGATGAAAGACTTCGCGTTTGAGCGCGTCCGCGTCGCTTTCACCGTCTTCAACTTTGCCGCCGGGGAATTCCCAGAGCAGCGGCAACATGGCTGTCGGACGGCGTTGCGTGATGAGGTATCTGCCGTCGTGTCCAATAACGGCAGCAACGACGCGAATCGTGCGCGGCGAGTTCATGCCGATCCTTTCCGCGATGGGAAACGACGCGTAGCCAACGTTACGCGTATGAACGTTAGGAGCGAATGTTGATGCGGAAGAGCTGCTGACCCATGAGGAGAATGTCGTTGTCGACGAGTTCAGTTTCTCCCGTCAAACGGACAAACGTTCCGTTGGAGCTCCCAAGGTCTGTCAGGACAATCTGTCCTTTTTCCCAGACCAAACGACAATGCAAACCGGAGACGTAGCCGTCTTCGGGGAACAAGATGTCACCGCGTTCGCGACCGAGATGCAAACCAGCTTCGGGAATCGGAAACGTGTTGCCCGCCGTATCGCGACCCGTGATCAACGCCAAACGCGCAACGTATCCCTTCGAAGGGCTTCCGAGTCGTTCGACGCCATCCGCAGTCGGCGCGACTGTCGTGAGCGTCTCGATGCGCATGATCTCTTGGCCGATGCGAAACACATGGCCAAAGCCGAGCGTGATCGGATCGTCACGCCGGAGCTTTCGGTAGATGCCGTTGAGCGAGCTTTCGTCGCGCACGGACAGCTTGGAGTTTTTCAGGTTAAACGTTGCATGACGTGGCGACAGGTAGCTGTCGCCCGCAAAAATCGCGCCGGTATCGCGACCGATCATGGCCGAAGGACCAGGCGGCAACGTGTACGAACCCGCTTCGGATCCATCGGCACGTAACGCCGTGAGAAGAACCGATGTCGTGGCTGATGCTGCTGGTGCAGCAACGGGCGCAGGCGAAGGAGTGGCTGCCGCAGCGGGTTTGGCGAGCTTTGCTCCACACGATGCACAGAAGCGGTTTGTCGGAGCATTCGCGTGGTTGCAATCGCCGCAAACGACCGCCCCACTTGCTGGCGCAGCCGCAGCCGCTGCTGCAACAGGCGGCAAGACAGGAGCTGGTGCGGCAACGGGAGCTGCCGCAGGTACAACAGCAGGTACAGCGCCAGAGCCTGCACGCGCAGTGGGCTCCTTCTCCTTCTCTTTGACGTCTTTGTCTTTTTCCTTCTCGGCGGGCGGACGAACCGCGGGCACACCTTGAGGTGGCGTTCCGCCTGCGGCGAACTTTTTGGGCGCCGCATCCCGCGGCAACTCCGCCCCACAACCAAGGCAAAACTTATAGTGATCCTGGTTATCCTTGCTGCACTTCGGACAGGTAATCACGGCGCCTCCTCGGGCATGACCATCCAAGGCAGCCCGATCGCGGTGAGCAGCATATTCGCCTCGACCACCCGACGTCCACGTTCTTGATCGTCAACGACGTACTCGCGTGCTGGCTCGCAGCGGAGCGCTTGGGAACGAGTGAGAAGTGTGGGGCGATGGTGTGTACGAGGCAAACCTTGCTCGAAGGTCACTTCTTCGACAACACGGCAAGTGCGTCACGGACGAGGTCACCAAGAGGCTCGGTTTTCACGCGCGCACCAAGAGCCGCAACTGCACGCTCTGCTTCGGCGGGTTTGAACCCCATGCGCGTAAGTGCACTTGCGAGAAGTTCGGCTTGACCTTCGGGCGCAGCGGGAACCGGAGCGGCTCCTTTTGCAGGTGCAACTGGCGTCGCTTGAAGTTTTCCTTTGAGCTCCAAGATAAGTCGCTCTGCCGTTTTCTTCCCAATGCCGGGCACGGCAACGAGACGCGCAACTTCGCCTCGAGAAATCACGGAAGCAAGCTCGCCCGCAGACAAACTCCCGAGAAGCGCCATGGCGATCTTGGGTCCGACGTTCGATACGCCAATGAGTTCTCGAAACGCCGCACGATCATCGCGGGAAGGAAAACCGTACAAGGCAAACAGGTCTTCGCGTACGTGCGTGTGCACGTAAAGCGTGACGATGCCGCTTTCATCGCGCGAAGCTCGACCGAGGGCACCAAGAGGCACGGTTACTTCGTAACCCACGCCGGCCACATCGATGACGACGTTGCCCTCGGCCGAATCTTCAACAATGCGTCCAGACAAACGACCGATCAATCGTTTTTCGCTCCTTGCGCAATCCAGCGGCGCACGGTGTCGCGATCGGTTTCGCTGAGGCTGGGATTCGCAAGGGGCATCGAAGCTCCGCATCCCGACGCTCCGCACGTGATGTCTGCGCACGTCAAGGTGTTGTCCATCTTGTGCATCAAGAAGCTCTTTGCGGGCGTGTTTGCCATGACAATCTTCGCCGTTGGGGCCTTCGTGGAATCAACGCCGACGATCTGCGTCAAGATGGCACTGATCTGCGCTTGCGTTGCGGCACCGTCAGCCAACGGCGGTCCGAGGTACGGCTGACCAGGAGCGCCAGCTTCGACGCCATGGCACGCAGCGGACAAACCGCACGAGTTCCGGAAGATCGGAAGCACGTCCGTCGTAAAGGAAACGGCAGGCGACGTCGCGTTGAAGCTCGCGTAGTCGAAACAGGAGTCATCTGTCGTCGCGCCATCGCTGCAACCAGCAGCGAAAGAGACGAGGGCAACAACAGAGGCGAGAGCCGCGGTGGCGAAAGTAAGGTACGTAGGAGTTCGCTTCGACATGGTTTTCATCCTCGAAGCGCGACCCTACCAGAACTTCGCCCGCGGCCAACAAGGGCTTTGGTGACACAACCGATCACCGGAGTTTTGGCCCTTCGCTTGACAACGCAGTAGCATCGATACGAATGCGAATTCTCGTCTGCACGTTCGTTGCGGGGTTGATGTCCGTGGGTTGCGCCAACACTGGCGAAGCCACGAACAAGCAGCTCGCTGCGATCCAACTAGAGCTTGGAAAATTGCGGGCGGAAAATGCGATGTTGAGCGCACGTCTCGAAGCTCTCGAAGTGTCCCGCGCTCACCCGACAACACCTGCGAGTGCAGTGAAATCGACGTCAACCAAAGACGACGATCGCCCGAAACTCGACGTCTTGCGCTTGGCACCGACAGCAGATCAACCATCTACATCGGACAAACCTCAAGCCACTGAGCAAGCCGACGCGACACTTTCGCCCGAAGTTGAGCAAGACGAACCTCGCCCCGTCCTTCGATCCACCGGACGAGGAGAAGTCGTCGCCCAATCCCCGCGTCCATCGAAATTACCCGTGCCCCCGCGACCTGCGACGACTGGATCAGGAACGCCCCGATGAAGTACCGACGAGCACTTTCCGCGACCTCTCTCGCCCTTTGTTCACTCGCCACGTTGAATGCGATCGGCCAAGACGCACCCGCAACGGGCACGCCTGGCAACGCAACCAACCCGCAAGTGACGGTGGTTCAAGTTCCAGCGCAACAGCAAACGACGCAGGTGGTCGTCCCCGGTTATCCGCAACCGGGGTACAAAGTTGATGGGCACTTGCCCTCGAGTTCTCGATCGACAAACGACACATCGCGAGCCGCCGACGGCTTCGATTTGTTGCCAGATGCAGATGCGAGTGAAACCGCGCGTGGCAGCGAAAATAGCGGGTATGTCATCGAGGGGCAGATCGTCCCCGAGCTGCACACGGTTCGTTCGGGCGACACGTTGTGGGACATCTCCGCACGGTATTATCGCAATCCTTACGGATGGCCGAGGCTCTGGGCCCAAAACGCGCAAATCCAAAATCCCCACTGGATCTATCCGGGCGATCAAGTGCGTTTGCGCGACGTGAACGATGCCGGACCAGCCGCGATGAACCTTGGACTTCGTCGCGGGGCGCGAGTTCCTCCGCAAACGGTTTTTCTTCGCGACGTGGGGTGGCTCGACGACAAAACGGATGACGTTTGGGGTGAAGTCGTCGGCAGTCCGTCGGAAAAAATGATGTTGAGCGAAGGCGATGATGTCTACGTCAAGCTCGGCAAGGACAAAGACGACAAGGACCGCGAGGTTGCCGTAGGACAAACCTTGGTCCTGTTCCGACCTTTGGCCACGAGCGGCGCAGCGGCCGAAAAAGGTCAACTCGTCGCGATTCGCGGCACGGTGCGTATCGATCGTGTCAACAAGGAAGAACGATTGGTCCGTGGGCGCATCATCGAGTCGCTCGATGTGATCGAGCGCGGGACGAAAATTGGTCCCGTTGACCGTAGCTTTCTGATTGTGCCTCCCGTGAAGAGCGACAAGGACCTGCAAGCGCGCATCGTGGCGGCGCTTTACCCGCATGCGTTTTACGGAATGCATCAAGTAGTTTTTCTCGACAAAGGCGAAAAAGAGGGTGTCGTTGCTGGCATGAGGTTTTTTGGATTGCAACGCGGGGATCGCTGGCGTTTCTCGATTCGAGGTGCCGGGAAATTCGCAACGGTGCGGCCGGTGGTCGAAGACGATCGTCCGGCCAAAGTCGAAGACGTCTCGGGGTCGGGCGATGACAAATCATTTCCTGATGAAACGTATGCCGAGGTTCGCGTCGTACGCGTTCGAGAACACACGGCGACGGCCGTCGTGACGGCATCCACGCACGAGATTGAACGCAACGCCTACGTGGTCGCACGAAAAGGCTACTGAATCGCGGTTATCAATCGCGATATACCCAGCCAAACCCGAATAAGGCGCACGCACCTGGTGCGCTTGCTCGCAACTCCTCCCAGAACAAAGCCGGAACAAACCATGCAATGCACGGAAGCATGGTAGCATCGACTTGGCACGTAATGACGTGGCGGGTTTTGAAGGCGCAAATTCGCTCGAGTGGCGATTTCTAAAGCATGCGCAACGCCTGGTCCATATTGATTCGATTTGTCGTGGCCGGACGTGATCAACACAATCGTGGAATCAGGACGTCCAAGGGCCCGATCATTCCGCAATATTCACGAAAAAAAACCGCGAACTCGAATGTACCAGCGCAACAGCAGCCTTCATTCCAATACGTTCAGCTCACTCGGTTTACCCAGCCAAACCAGAACGAAACGGCCGGTTCAAATTCGCGAACGCTTTGAGCGCGTAGGTTTTTCCCCGATTGATTCGACGAAAATATCACTCGCTTTCGAAGCGCCCAACGAACGGTCAATCCAGGTTTCTAGCCGGGTAATGTCCTTGCACTGGTCAATCCGACGACGTTGCGCAGTCGTGAGCTTCAACCCGCGAACGGCGAGCATGCGATGCAAGGCTGAGACCGTGCCTTCGATCTTGCCTTCGATCTTGCCTTCGATCTTGCCTTCGATCTTGCCTTCGATCTTGCCTTCGAGCTTGCCTTCGATCTTGCCTTCGATCTTGCCGGCAAGTTTGCCCTTTTCGTGCACGTCCTCGAGGCTTGCAAAACCTTTCCGCTGCAACAGATTTCGCAACGTGACCTCATGCGCCGCATCGCGATCAAAGAGCGCATCGACCGGCACCGGATTCTGCAAAATCCCAGGCGCTGTCAATTGGTCTCCGCCATAAACAAGTCGCATGGCCTTTCGCGGCACATGAACCTCGACTCGACGGGGCCCAACCAATCGTACTACCCAGACAAACTTCGTCCCGGCAGCCAAAAGTTCCTTGATTTTGAGCTGCAAATCGTCTTCGTCTTGCCCTCGATCCGCGTATTCGACGGCCAGAGGCGGCGCTTTCGATGCCCACCCGGGTTCATTCTCGACATTCCCAACCGAAATGTCGGGCGCCCGCAAATGACCAGGATTCTCTGAATATCCAACATCCACGCCCGCCGACTTGACGGCCGGATCCGTGTCGAGCGCCTGAGCGCCCCCCACATTCGACCGTCCACCACGCTGACCCGTCGGCATACAGTAGATGGGATGCCCGTTCGATAACTCGTACGGATCTCCCGATCGAATCTGAGCCGCCGTAAAAGGGCCCGGGGCTTGCATGCGGTGCGCGGTCATGTCCCAAGCTTTACACGCTCGAGCCAGATGTACAATCAAAACTTTGCTTCCTTGAAAAAAAGACTCCGCCCCATTGTCGAATTTGTTCGGCCAAGTGATACGCCGGCGTCGTTACCCCGTCGTTCGATTGTTGCGACACAGCGAAATGGCTTGCTTGAGATCCCGCACCGTCAACACCCCGGCTGTATTGATTCCAAGACTCACAATCGATCGGGCCAATGCAGACCGCACGCCCGATAACAACACAGCCACACCTAGAAGTCGGGCCGCACGGACAATGGCCATCAGGTGATGCGAGAAGTCAGTATCCATGGAGTCGACGCCCGTCAAATCAATGATTGCATGGCGAACGCCACCTTGGGCAATTGCGCCAAGCAATCCCTCGCGTAATACGGCCGCACGCTCGTCGTCCATTGTGCCGATAATTGGCACGGCCACAACGCCGTCATCCACATAGAGAATCGGAGCCGATAATTCCAACAATGCCTGCGACTGTCCCTCAATGAGCCGCAGTTTCTCACGCAATTCGCGCTCGGATTCCTCCGCCGCGCGACGATGCACCGATTCGAGCGCGCTCATCCGAGCTTCGTGACGCGCCATTGCCTCCGCAATCTCCGTTTGCTCGCGACGTTGCTTGCGTAGCTCGTTGCTCGTTCGTCGAAGTACCCGCGCACTCTCCCGATGCCGTTGAACGAGCAACCTCACGGCAGGAATCATGGTTGATCCCTCCATCAACGGACAATCCTCGCACACAAGCAGCTCGTCGAGAAAATCCTCCAGCGGAATCGCTTCTGCTCCAGGACGTTCGAGCAAGCAAGACTCGCACGCCATGATTATCCCTGAAGCAGCGCGAGGGTAAACGTTTCTTGGAGGTACATCGCGGAACCGAGCGCGGGGGAGATTTCCCCATAACAATAGAAACCCGCTCGCGGGATACGACGATCAAGGTGAGCAAATGCCTGCGCAACCTCTTCTTTGTAACGAGGTCCAAGGAGAATTTTGCGCGTAATGCAATTGAAGCACAGAGCAATGGTGGAATTCGGTAACGTACTCGCCGCGGTACTCGCCGCAATGCTCGCCGCTTCGAGCACGGTGTCTTTCGTGGCGCGGGTCAAACGCACACGCGTGCCTTCCTCCATTTTTCCGGCGAGCACGAGTGTTTTCTTGGGTATGTCGACAGTCATCACGGTACGCAAAAGCGGTTCGCGGTCGTAATGGCCTGGCGTTGCCAACGAATCCGACGTGATACCAAGGGGAAACTCGAATGTGGAAATAGAATCGTCCCACGTCGTTACGCCAAGGGATTCCATATACACATCAAGCGCAGGGCGATTGTCGATCTCGCGAACGAGCACGCCCTGTTCAACGCGATTGCATACATGGGGAGCGCCCATGGTGCTCCAACCGGTCCGTGCTGCCGACGCAATACGTACATCACCTTGAAGCGCAAGCGCTACGGTGCCGCCGCGAATGACGTCCCGTCCGTGAAATGTCGCAACGCGATCGAACGTGCCTTCGTCCGCCGCGCCGCCACCAATCATGGGAACATCACCAAGCACGTCGTGCAAGCCACCAACGATTTCGTCTGGCCGCGCGGCGCTCCTGCCGTCCGGAATCACGAGAACCAAATTGGGCGCTGCCGATTTCATCATGCGCGCGCCCATTTCACGATCCTTCTGGCGGATCTAACCGGAATGTCTCGAAGCCAAACCCATCGAGGCGCAACCCCATGGCCGTCACGGTCCCACTAGCAGCCTCTTCACTGTTGATTTCGCCTGCCGTCGATGCACCGATGAGCGCAACGCGTGCGGAAAGTCTCTGGTACACGCCCGCCAAAACCTGGTCATACGCATGATGTGCCGCAACAAACAGCAGCACGACATCTGGAGATGCACCGAGCTGATCGAGTAGCTCATCAGCGACTTCTCGGCCCGCGCGGCGGGAGTCCTCGTGAAAACTGGACACGGTAACGGCATGGATCATGGGGTCCTCGGCGCGTGACAGGTGATTTGTCCACCGTAAACGAGTCTCACGCCCGTCGTCCATACAATCCGATGATTTCGATTGCGTCATTCTTGCGCAACGCAACGTGCGCGCGAAGCTGCATTCATTCCCACGGCATCTGCACAATACCCATTGCGGTCGCTCAAAGGGCTACTCGAGCACACCAGGTAAGCCCGATCCACCCAGCCAAACCGGCACGAAACGCGGCGAAGCAAGGGCCAAAATAAGCACCGCCGCGGCAACGAGCGCTCCGCCATGAAGCAATGCCAGGACAAACGCTTCCCCACGTGACGGTTTCGACTTGCCCGCCGCCGAAAACACCGCCAATGCATTCGCGAGCGGAATACAAAACGATAACCACACAAGCGGCGACGTCGTTTCCCCCGCTGATTGCGGCGTCACCATTGCCGCAACGAATACATAGGCTGCAAAAAGATAAATCGTCGGGCTCTTCAATCGGAGCATCGCCAAGGGTAAACGCCCCTGCTTTGCACCTTGCACGCCGCGAAAACCTGCGGTCACGATAGCCGCACCAATCCACACGACACAAGCAACCTTTACCGAAAAATACACGTCCCCCGCCTCAACGTGGACAATACCACGCCGGTATCGGCCATGGGTTCGGGGTCTGATTCATCAATGCCCAGCCAAAATAAACAAAATCCAATAACAAAACGAGGCCCCCGAATCGAGCCACCGACAAAACCGCGGACGGTTTGGTAAGCCAACTCATTTTTTTGGACATTACATACGCCAATCCGCCCAGCACCAAAGCCACGACAAACGCCAAAGCCGTTCGTCCATACCAATCCATCCCCAAGCCCTCGAGTTTTGACGCCCAGACAAACCGGTGCTCGAGCGGCATGTACCAAACGACCGGCGTCTTACGCAACACGCTGATCAAGAACGCCAAACCATACGCAAGTCGCGCCACGAGAAATGCAACAAATAAACGCACCGCAAGAGATGGTTGCTGCTCCAACGTTCTATCGGGCGTCATCCGATCCCCCGCACGGACGTCACGAGCAACCCGAGCACCACGTTCAACCACACGACACCACACACGAGCACGCTCATGATCGCATACACGCGCACGAGCCAACGCTCCTCCGCCGGACGAAGCACAAACGCGAGCGCGCCAAGCCCCAGCGCCACAACCAAAGTAAGCGACGCATACACTTCTTTGACGTCAAACAGTCCTGCGTACGTCGGGGCAAACCGATCGAGATACAAGCCACGGACATGGTACCGATATGTCGGATACAGCAGCGCACCGAGCACAAACGTGAAGACGTAGGCGACAGACACGACCTTCGCCCATCGTTTCTCGTTGTTCACTCCGACAAACTTCTCCCGCCAGTAGTGGCGCATGTGCAAAGCATGATGCGTCGACGCCCCCAGGAGCACAACGCTCCCCGCTGCATGCAACACGAGAAGCAAACGCCTTGCGCCGTAGAGAAAAACAGGTTCGTCGGGAACGCACACCTCCATCATGCGAGAACCTCGAGATGCCGCCGGCGACGCATGACTTGTGGGCATTCAGGATCCGGACCAAACGCCCCAAACGCGTGGCGTGACACGATCTGACAACCTCCACGACAAACACTTCGCAACACGCAGCTCCGACAAGGTTCGTCCGGGTTCGCGTGGTAACGCCGAAACTGCTCCAGCTCGTGATCGCTCGACCACGCCTGCGCAAGGTCCCCACCGTCGTGAGGTGAGCCCTCCGAAAAGCTACACGCCATCGTACGTCCGTGCGCATCGACCGCGCCAAGATGCCGCCCCGCCTCGCAACCAAAAACGCCCAAAGACGCCAAAATTTGCGCAGGTTCATCAAGACACACGAGCGCTTCGGACAAGAGCGGGACCAAGGCACAATCGATGCGAACCGAAAGGCGCCGTCGGTCCACGATGCTTTTGATGACCGTCCACAACGCTTGCACTTGTTTTGAGGTCAAACGTTTGTCTCGGTACGCAGCGCGCACAGCGCGCCCTCGAGGTTTGAACCGCAGAAGCTGGAGTTCGCCGACGCCAAGATCCGCCAAATGGTCCGCTGTTTCCAGCAAATGAGCAAAGGAATCGCGCGTGACGACAACGTTGGCTCCCACGGGAATTCCTTGGTGCACCAACATTTCGATGGCGCGCTCCGCCGCGCGCGCTCCATCGAAGCCGCGCACCGATCCGTACCCGCCATTCACGCCATCGTGACTGACGTTGATTTGCGCAAACGGTCGCAGCTCGTCCGCCTGCTCCTCGGTCAATCCAAGACCGCTGGTCGTCATGACCGGAACAAGGCCCACGCTTCGAGCAAACTTGGCGAGCTGGCCCAAATCATCGCGCAGCAATGGTTCACCCCCGCCAAACGCGACAGTCGACGCACCTAGCTTCTGCCACTCTAGGATTCTCGATTGCAATTCATCAAAAGACGGCATGATGCCATCCGGTTTTGCATCGAGATAACAATCGGTGCACGGAGCGAAACAACGCGACGTCAGCGAGATGTGAGCTTCCAGCGGGCCTTGCGACAAACCATTCTTTTCGTCGAATGAAATGCCCAAACGTTCGGCCAATGCGTGATCAACAGCGACGAGCGTCCGATCGTCGAGACGCACCCAAGCGCCGAAGGATTCTTGGCGAAACCACGCAAGTTTCGTCTTGGAAGGACCCGGATTCTCGTCGTCGCGGTCGGACGCCATGAACATTCATTTCCGACTACGGAACGAGGCAAAAGCGGCGAGCGCGGTGAGCAACCACCAAACGCTATCGCCAATGGCCGAATAGACCGTGCGTTCTTTCAGGAATCGTGCTTCGCCAACAAGGTTTTCCTTCGTGTATACGCCGCCATGCACGATGGTTCGTCCAACCGGATCGATAATCGCCGAAACGCCGCTATTCGTTACGCGAACCAAATACAAGCGATGTTCGATCGACCGGAACTTGGCCAATGCCAAATGGATCCACGGTTCGGTGGAGTTGCCAAACCAAGTGTCGTTCGTGAGATTGACGAAAAGGTCCGGGTCTCCGGCGGCGACCAATTTGTTGACGAAGCTTGGCAGAATATCTTCGTAACAAATCATGCTCGAAATGCGGTGCCCCTTCCATTCGAGCGGTTTGAAGGAGGTTCCGGGTGTAAAACGGCTCGAATTGGGCGACCATTTGTACATGACGGGAAAAACGTCACCGAAGGGCAAGTATTCGCCGAACATGAGCAAATATTGTTTGTCGTAACGACCCGTGATGTTGCCCTGTTCGTCGGCCATGAGCGCAACGTTGAAGAAATCGCGTTGTGCCGTGGGATCCTTTTTACGATCGGGTACGCGCACGAGCAACGCGCCAATGATCGCCGGCACGCCGAGTTTGCCCGTGACGTCGTATTTGACCATTTGCTGGTATCGTTCTTCCGAAAAAGCCCGACCCAATGGTGCTTCGCTCCAAACGACCAAATCGATTTTCTCTTTGTCTCGGAGTTCTTTGGTCATTTCGAGGTGCGTGCGTAATGCATCGCGCCGATTGAACAAATCATTGTAGGGTTGCACCATGCCTACCCGAACGCGTTCGGCTGTCGCGGCTTTCGCATCGATCGAACCCATGCGAACAGCGCCGTAAATCGCAGCGAGCACCGGTACTGCAAACCCAACGCCAATCGTAACGCGACTCGCGGGCATGCGACGAACCATTTCGACGATTTCGGCAATGGCAAGATTCGACCCCAGAAGCATAACGCTTACCGCAATCGGTCCCCCAAGGTCCGCGAACTGCATCATGAGGGGCCACTCGTGCATGGTGACTCCCGCGTACCACGGAAAAAGCAAGGGATACGCGAGTTCTCCGGCGACAAACGCGGCCACGAGAACGGGAGCATGGGGCCATCCGCGTTCTGTTGCGCGGCCATAGAGCCATCCCGTGAGCGCGACGCGTCCCGACTGGTAGACGTTGAGAACTGCTGCAAAAAAGATGCACGCTGGCAGCGGAAATCCGCTGAAGACTTGGAGCATCGTCACGAGCCAGTAGAAGCCGAGCGAGACTCCGACAAACCCCATGAGCCAGCTCATTTTCATGGCCACACGAGCGGTTTGTCCGCGGATCGCATAGAGCCAAGGCACGAAAGCGATGAGGGCGACAAACGCAAACGGCTTTGGCGCAGTTGCTGGAAATGCCAGGAAATACAGCAAACCCGTGAGGACACTCAACGCGTAGCCCACACGCGGCGTGACGAGTGGACGAGGGTTCCAGTCGAGCTTTTTTGCGGTTGCTACGGCGGATGTCGGCTTCTTTTCGTCGACAGAGTCCTTCGCCGATGACTCGTCCGCGTGCTCGTCAGGTGCGCTGTTTTCTTCGGAATCCACGGTAGATTCCTTCGGTTCTTGCTCTGTCTCGGTCGTTTCGTCGGCCTGCTCGTCGCTCTTCATGCTCGTCGGGACATATCATGTTCCGCGGCGATCGGGGACATCCACGTGCGAGTTTGCTTCGAGGTCGTTCCTTGACGCGAATGTCGCGATGGGGTACCTGTTTTCTGACGGCATCGAATGCGCATCGCCCAAATCCTTTTTTCTACCTTTTTTTGGATTTTTTTCGTCGTTTCCGCGATGTGCGGGTTTGTCGTAGGCGCGTCGATTCACCTTTTGCTCGACCTGACGGGCATCGATCGTGAACGTCGGTTCATGCATTGGTACATCAATAGTTGGATGTTCAACTATTTACGTATGAATCCGCTGTGGAAGATCAAGTTTGTCGGAAAAGAACGCCTTCCCAAAGGTGGCGCGGTCTTTGTCGCGAATCATCAATCTTTGGCGGATATTTTGGTTTCGTTCGGTTTAGGCACGCAATATCGTTTCGTTTCCAAAGCCATTCTGTTCAAAACGCCGCTCGTTGGTTGGTCGATGAAATTGTGCGGCTACATTCCGCTCGTTCGTGGCGATTCCTCATCGGCACGGGTGATGATGGATCAGTGTCGCTACTGGATTCGTCGCGGAATTCCCGTGTACATTTATCCGGAAGGTACGTTCAACAAAGGCGATCGGCTTTTGCCGTTTCGACGTGGTGCGTTTGTCTTGGCCATGGAAGAAAATGTGCCCATCGTGCCCATTGCCATCTCGGGCACGTCGGATTTGGTGTTCGAGGACAGTCCGGTCTTGTCATTTCGGGCGAACATAAAGTTCGAGATTTTGGACCCGATCATGCCGGAAACGTTTGGCGACGACCCGGTGGTTCTTGGGGCGCGGTCGCGGGAGATCATCTCGAAGGCGCTCGGACTTCCGATCGAAGAAGACGCAAAAAAACCAGTCAAGATTGCAGATTGATCGTTCTTTTGGGCATGTCGGATCTTTCGCGCTAAGCTCGGACTCGTGCCTCGTCGTCTGCTTCATTTCTCGCAACATCGTCGCGTTCTTGTTTGGGCTCTTCCCGGGGTCCTTCTCGTCGCTCTGGGATGCGCTGCCGTCACGGGGCCATCGATGGGCGGAGGAGGAAATCCTCCAGCGCAACCAACGCCGTCGACCACCGTTGCGACGACTGCCGCGCCGGATGTTTCCGCAAGTGCTGCCGCATCAGCGCCCATTGTCATCACGGGTGATCAGGTCGAATTCGATCCGGGACATCTCGTCCCGGTGCTCGATCATCCGCGTTTGTCGGCGGTGAAGGCAGCGGCATTACGCGAAGCTTATGTCGAAGCCGCGAAGGAGCTCGATACGGTTCTTTCCGCCGAACCTCGTCCTTCGATGGACGAAGAGCGGGCATTTCGTTATCA
>JBGAOI010000219.1:0-10209 GCA_044221885.1 Polyangium sp. (in: bacteria) | reverse complement strand
CACCAACCTCGACACGTCGCCTGAAGAACGACCTCCATCGAAGTAGTACCCAACGTGCATGGCCCGATCAGGTGTGGCGATGCGGACCCCCGACAAACCATGACGAGCAAGGGTTGCACTCAGCGTTCCTTCGATCGTTTGGCGAGGAAATGCCGATAGGACGTTCTCGAAGCGACTGTCGATTTCGCTCAGCGCAAGGAGACCGAACTCATCGAACGCTCGCACCGCTTTGCCGCGTTCCGTCAAGAATTCCACGACGTCTTCCGGGATGTTTTGCCGGGCAAACATCGCCGCCAATTGCCGTGCTCGGTCCGGGCGGTGAAACATGAAGAGCCCAACCTCTTCTCCGATCCACTGCCACTCGAGTTTGTCCGAGGCGAAGTCCGCCATGTAGTCGCCGCGAATGCCTTCATATTCGCCGATGCGCACGGGTTCGATCGTGCCGTCGGTGCGCTTCTTGTCGTACGCGGCGCGAAGTGCGTCGTGGACCGTTTCTTTCGGCTCGACAGCGCCGCGAACGATCGCCGTGTATGTCTGCTTCGTGGCCTCCCAATTGCCTCTGCGATCCATCGCCCAGGATGCACCGGAGATCGTGCCCAGTGTGCCTCGCCCTTCCAGCGTGAAGAGCAACGTATCCAGGATGCGAGCGGCGCTTTTGGGGGCACTGGGGCGTTCTTCCAGGAACGCATGCACGCAGACTTGTACGTCGTTGGCTTCGCACACGCGTAGGAGCATGTGGAACTGATTCATCGATGCGTGCGCGCTGCCGTCGGAGATCGGCATGAACAGATGCAAACGGCACTTGCGATCGTTGGCGATCCACATCGTGCGTTCGATGATTTTGTTGGCCGCAAACTTCTTGTTCGTGATGACGCGGTCGATCTCCGTGACAAACGGCTGTGGCACACGCCCCGTGCCGATCGCTTCACTTCCCAGCGCTCCCGAGCCAGGTTTGTCCGGCGCAAGGCCCACGGCTTCGCCGCTCGCGACGAGGTTCGTACGGGCAAACTTTTGGGAAAGCGCATCGAGGTGAGGTGTTCGAGCAAGACGAACCGCGTTGCCAGGTGACGTTTCGCCTTCGCCCACTCCATCAAGCAGACACAACACCACCGGTCCTGTTTTTCGTGCTGCTTCCATGTCTCGTTCTTCTCTTTACGCGTTCGCTTCTTCGCCCGAGCGTTTTTCTGTCGTTCGTCGTGACCGTACAGCTTCGCGCGCTAGCTCGTCGGCACGCTCATTTCCGGACACGCCCGAATGCCCAGGAACGTACACGAGCTTCGTTTTTTTGCGTGCGGCGAGAGCCCGCTTCACGTCGGCGACGAGTTCCTGATTGGCCTTTGCTTTCCAGCCTTTTTGGAGCACGCCGATCGCGTATTGACTGTCGGTGAACACGGTCATCGGGACATCTGAAGAGATGGCCTCGACCGCGCGCAAGATGGCCGTCAGTTCCGCGATGTTGTTCGTACCTTGGCCGAGGTATTCACTCCGTTCGATGCGTCGTGCGCCGTCGATGATCATCACGCCGAGGCCTGCGGGGCCCGGGTTTCCCGTGCACGCACCGTCGGCGTACGCGATCACTTGACCAGCCGGAGGTGGTGGCGCTTGTTCGTGCGCGACTTTCGCGGCGGCCTTGCGTTCTTCCGAAGTGGACTTTGACGCGGACTTCGACGTGGACTTCGATGCGCTCGCGTCAGCGGTTTTTCCTGCCGCTTCTTTCTTGTCGACAACCTCGGCCGGTCCGCAGGTTTCGTCAGGCAAAACCTCGCCGGGCGGTACCGTCAAGTTGTCTTCTCGAGCGGCGTATTTGCGCCCGTCGTTTGGTTTGTAACGGACTTCTACACGTCCGCTGTCGGCGACGAGCCGTCCGGACGCGTCGGCACGTGCAAAAACCTTTTGACCTCGTAATAATGCTCGGACCCAGGGCACGGGCGCACCTTGCCATGAACACTCGGAGATTCCATCCCCGTTCGTGCGACAGCGTCGGATGTCGCATCAATGCTCGGCTGTTCGAGGCGCGCATCTCGGGCGTGACACGGCCGCGCCTTCGTTGTAAACGCCGAGCGTGAACCCTCGCTCGTTCTTCGCTCCCGACTTGTTTCAAGGTCAGGTCGCCATCGTGACTGGTGGTGGCAGCGGCATTGGTCTCGAAGTTGCCCGAGAACTCGGCAAACTTGGGGCAAGTGTGGCGATTTGTGGGCGCAAGCCGGACAAGATCGAGGCCGGGCTCGTTGCGCTACGCGAGGCGGGCCTAGCCGATGAACGCCTTCTCGGTGCCACGTGTGACATTCGCGATGCACAACAAATCGAAACGTTTGTCCGGTCAACACGCGAACGATTCGGGCGGATCGACATCTTGATCAACAACGCTGGTGGTCAATTCCCGAGCCCGGCGGAGCACATTTCGCCGAAAGGGTTCGAAGCGGTCATTCGTAACAACCTGAATGGCACGTTTTTCATGACCCGCGAAGTCGCGTCAGCTGCGATGATTCCGCAAAAACGTGGGCGCATCGTGAACATCACGGCGCAAGTGTTTCGAGGGTTTCCGGGGATGGCTCATACGGGGGCGGCACGAGCAGGCGTCGAAAACCTCACGCGTACGTTGGCAGTCGAATGGGCCACGCACGGAATTCGCGTCAATGCGGTCGCTCCGGGGACGATCCGTTCGTCCGGTACGGACCAATACGGTGATGCGCTTCTCGAAACCGCTCGAAAAGCCATTCCGCTCAAGCGTTGGGGGACCGTTGAGGAAGTGGCTCGATTGGTGGTATTTTTGGCCAGCGACGTGAACGATTTCATTACCGGTGCAATCGTTCCCATTGATGGAGCCGGGTCGCTTTGGGGTGACATCTGGCCCATTTCCGAATCCTAGCGTGACCGAGCAACAATCGCCTCAGCCTCCGCCCGTCGACGAACCTTCCGTCGCTATGCCTCCACCGGCGCCAGCACCACCGGTGCGAAAGCCATTTTGGTCGGCGGTCAAGGGACGTTTGCAAGCGATTGGCGATTGGTGTCGCGATTATGTCATGGGGTACGATCCAGGGTTTTTCTGGGTCCTCGCGCCGTTCATCGTGCTCAGCATGATTTTGTACACGCGTTATCCCACGACAAACTACATTTTCGACGAGCAAGAAGCGTTGCTCGCGAATCCGTATGTCAATGCGACGGGCGGACTCAAATTCATCGACGCGATTCATCGCGATTTTTGGGGTTTGCCCGCGGATCGAAGCGTAGGTTCGTATCGACCACTGCCGAATTTCCTGTGGCGGGCTTTGTGGGCGATATCGAAACAGCCGTTTTTCCACCATTTTTACAACGTCGTGTTTCACGCCATCAATGGCGCGTTGTTGTCGATGTTCACGTTTTACGTCACGCGTCGACGTGGCACGAGTTACCTGGCGGGAACGATTTTTGTTTGCAGCGCAGTGCTCACGGAAGCTGTGAGCGGAATTGTCGGGATTGCAGATGTGTTTGGGGGCATGGGCGCGCTGCTCGCGTTATGTGCATTGACATGGCGCGGCTGGGCGATGCCATTTGGTGTCTTTGGCGCGCTTTTGTTTGGCCTCTTCAGCAAAGAAAGCGCCATTGTTTGCGTGCCGCTCGTGCCCTTGGCTGCGCTCGTGACGGCGCCGCTTTTGCACCCATCTCGTCCCCAACGTGTCCTTCGTACGTTGGCGGCGACCGTCGCTTCGTTGGCGGCGTTTGTCTTGTACGTAGAATTGCGCCGCCGATGGTTTTTGTCGCCAACTGCGGATGAATTGCTGGAGCCTTTGCCCGAGGGCGCTTCCGCGCTCACGCGTGCGGCTCGAGCATTCTTGTTATGGTTTCACCAGGCCCCATTACCTCGAGATCCGCTCAACAATCCGTTGGCCGAAGCGACGCCTCCGTTGCGAATTGCCGGTGCATTGCGCGTGTATGTACGTGGGCTCGGGCAAGTCGTTTTTCCCAAAACCCTGAGCGGTGATTATTCGTTTCCTCAAGAACCAGCGCCCGAGCATCCCATTTTCTTTGAAAGTGTCCTTGGGGCGTTGTTCATGGTCGGGCCCATTGTTGCGGGCGTTTGGTCGTGGATTTCGTCCTTGATGCGCGAATCCGAAGAACGCGCGCAAATGGTGCTTGCAGCGGGGGCTCAAGCTGTTCGACCGCCGAGCAAACGCCGTATGGCTATCGCAGCCTCGATTCTTTTTGCGCTGGCTCCGGCGATGGTGGCGATTGAAATCTTCGTGTTGCGACCGCGGGGAATTCAGTGGACGATCCGTGGTTTTTCCTGGGCCATTGTGGCGGTCCCCGTATGGGCCTTGTCGTTTGGTCTTTTTGCTGAGGCAGGGCGTGGCGTCATCGAACCCGACATGGGATACCTTGGTCCGCGTCCACTTGGACGTGCTGGATTGCCTCTTGTTTGTCTGGGCCTCATCTGGCTCGTCATCAGTTACTTTCCGCATTCGAATATTCCCGTCGTCTTGCCGACCGTCCGAGCCGAACGATTTTGGTATTTCCCGGTCATTGGCACGTCGATGGTTCTGGCGTTGCTTTTTGTCGCCGTGTATGAAGCTTTGGAAAAGCGGCCCAAGATCCAATCCTATGTCCCCGTCGTGTTTGGCGCCTTTTTCGCATTTCAATGCACGAAAGCGTATTTGCATGCTCGTGATTACCGGTCGGACTTGACGTTCTGGGAAGCGACGAAAGACGCCGTGCCCAATTCCGCGAAAGCGCACTTGAATTATTCAGTCATGAAGGGCGCCCGATCGGACATGGAGACGCGTTTGCATGAAAGTCGCATTGCGCTGCAACTGGCTCCAGAATGGCCGATGGCCCATATCTACACGGGTGATACACTTTGCCGTATGCACCGTGCGGAAGAAGCTTGGCCGCTTTATGCCAAAGGTTTCGACTTGGGTCCCAACGAGCCCGGATTGATTGCCTTGGCGCTGCAATGCTTGTGGGACGAAAAGAAGTTGGCCGACCACGCAGACGACATTCGGGCCATTGCGGCCGAGCATCCGGGATCCTGGATCGCGTATCTTGGCGTGGATATCCTTGATAACGGCGAAAAACATGGTGGCGTGGATCCCAAGTATCGGCCTCGTTCCTACAATGAGGGGCCGAAAGAAACCACCGAATGACGAATCACGGGGCTAACTTGCCCACGAAAATGTCAACATTGCCCTGGCTGGCCAAAGATGCCCCCATTTCGATTTGCAAGCTGCCGTAAAACCCACCGGTCAACAGAATATTGGCCGCGGCGTCCGTACCCAAACGTATATTGCTTTGAGCTTGATTGCTGAAAAATGCCCGGGCCCAAAGTTGCTTGAGGTCGGCATCGAGTTTGGCCAGGTAAAGCGTGTTGTTCATCGCCATACCCAAAGGCCCTTTGCCAAAATCGATGGAGCCTTTGTAATAACCACCAAGCAACACGTGTCCTAGAGGATCCACCATCACGCTCGTTACCGATTGATCTGATGCATCTCCAAAAATCCGAGCTTGGGCGAATGTACCATCGGGGTTCAGTTTCACGATGTACGCGTCTCCGCCACCCATTCCAGCAACCGACGACCCGCCCAAGGCCGTGAGATCTAGCGGCGTGCTGAGCATTTTTCCTGCAATGTAAGCGCTGCCATCTGGAGCCGTTGCGACATACGGCGCCCAATCGTCGTTTGTTGAGCCAAACTTTTTGGCAAAAACCAAGTTGCCAGTCGAATCGTAACGAATGACGAAGAGATCCGCGCCGATGCCCGAAGAAGACATGGGAGCTTCGTTTCCAACCGTCATCATGCCATTAAATCGGCCAACGACGGTGACGTTGCCTTCTTTGTCGACGGCAGCCCGCGTTTCACGGAGAAAATTGCCGGCTATGTTCGGTACACGAAATGCGTCGCTGAAGAGGTGTTTCCCTTGCGGGTCGAGTTTGGCGACGAAACCAGCCAATTGCGAAGTCGAATTTTCAGTGACCCCAACGCCTCCACCAAAATCAATGACTCCACCAAAATCCCCGGCCATGACGATGTTGCCTTGGCCGTCGAGAGCTAGCGAATTGGCCAATTGATCTTTGTTGTCCCCGTATTGCTTGCTCCAGACGTGCATTCCGTCTTTGTTGAAGCGAACGAGATAAATATCATTCGGCCCTTTACCACCCAAAGAACCCCCGCCAAAATCGATGCCCATTCCGGCGAATCCGCCCGTCATGAGAATGTCGTCGTTGGCATCGATGGCAATATCGTAGGCATAGTCGTACGCACCATTGGTGCCGAATTTAGAGGCAAAGACGCAATTGCCCAGGGCGTCGAGCTTGAGGAGAAAAATATCCGGAATTCCCAATTCAGAATCGAGTGTTTTACATCCGAAATTGATACTGTCGGATAAGGAACCAGCAAGGACGACGGAGCCATCGCTCATGGCCCGAATGGCGTTACCAAATTGATCATTGGCGGTCGTACCGAACGCTTTGCTCCAGGCGGGAAGTCCCGTGCAGCTTGCAGCGGTCCCATTGCAATCATCGTCCTCGAAACTTGCGCAATTTTCGAGCGTGGGGACGATTTGGCCCATACACGCGCCATATTTCCCGTCAGTGCCGCATGTTTTCTTGCCAGCTTTGCAGACGCCTTTGCCGTCGGTTCCTGGGGGACCATCGTAACAAGATGCCGTTTCATTCGGCATGCATTCATTGCTGGACCCGCCTTGTCCACCTTGTCCCGCGTCTCCGCCGGTACCCATTCCCGCCGCGCCACCCTGATTCGAGTTTGTCTTGGTATACGCATCCAGGTCGAGCAATTGACCGCACGCTGTCGCTCCCACGAGAAACGTCATTCCGCAAAGGGCCAAGGTCGTACGTGTCAAACAAATGTTCATTGATGGCTCCAGGCATGCAGGGAAAGAGTTGCGGTCGGCAATGAAGCGGGCGGTCTCCGAATCGATTCAAGTGAAGTTCGGGGCGGCCTATACGCGTGACGTCAAGATGCCGCGTGCATCGCAAAAGAGCAAGCACTGCCGTTTGCGTCGGGGCCTTGACGCTGGTTCGTTCGATTGCCGAGGGATGGGCGACTGCGAAGCGAATGGGCGAGGCGAAGAGACCGGTTTGACGCCGGTCCCCTCGGCAAACGTCACTTGCCTTGTCGGTAGGTCTTCCATTGCGCCGCCATGCGGCTTGCTTGACCGGCCGAGAACTCGAACATGCAGTAGTCGTCGGTATAATCCATGAAGTTCGTAATCGGATCATTGCCGGGGTACGTCGATTGCGTACACGAATTACGACCCGTGGGACAGCCATACGCGGCCGATTTTTCAGCAGGCGTGTCGCTCACGCTATCGCCCGTCTTGCTGCAGCCACCTTGGAACGTGTGGTACAAGCCCAGCCAGTGACCAATTTCGTGCGTCCCCGTGTCACCCTCGTTGTAAGGAGCTGCCGAGCCGCCGGGAAGCGACGAATACAAGAGAACGACGCCGTCCTTCGAGGCGGCGGAGGCGTAGCTCGATGGGAACGTGGCATAACCGAGAATGCCATTGCTCGGATTGCAGGACCAAATGTTGAGGTCGTCGGCGGTGCCTTTGCGCGTCCCTGCTTTCATCGCCGATTCGCTGGTACCATAACAGCCGTTGTACCACGTTGAATTCGTCGTACGGTCTGTCGACACGAGATTGAACTGGAAGCCTTTGCCGGCATAAGCCGCATTGAGGACAGCAATCTGATCGTTGATCATTTGCGTCGAAATGTCGCCGTTCGCGATGCCGGTACCCTTGTTGATCACGTGCCAATACACATTGATCGTAATGTCCGTCCCAGCATTGAAATTGTCTTTCCAAGGAGCGAGGGCCGCAAATTCGGCTTCGAGCGCCTGGACTTCCGCCTCGGTAAATTCGCGCGTGCCGCACGTACGTACGACCGGGGCCGCAGATGCCGTTTCACTCCCGACATCCACGCCATCATCAACTTCCGCCGAATCGACGCTACAGCCGACGCCCAATGCCGTCGCTGCCGTGAACAAACCACCAAGTACAACCCAATGCTGAAGCTTGCGCATGCGGCTCTCCTCCTACGTTGCAAATCAAGTAACGAGCGAAGAGTATTCTTTACGCGTTCGTAGCATCAAGCGGAATCATGAAAAGGTTCCGCGGATCAGGCTCATCTTGCAATGATGCACCGCCTCAGATTAGCCCTGACGGAATATTCTGGTGCTTCCGCTGTAAATGATTGCGTCGAGCAAATTGTCCTTGCGCACGAGTTGAAGCTCCGGTGCTGAAAGATCCACCTCGACAAACCCACCAGAATCGGAAAAACCACACGCTTCTGCCGCAACTACCGTACCCATGTGCAGTAGTTCTTCAGCGGGGGTACGTTCGTCGGATCGAACTGCCAAGCGACGACCTGTTCGAAGACGTTCACCTAACTCGATACAACGCAAATCTTCGAGCGGATCCGTCATCACGTGGCTGTCGACACCGGGACACAGACGTACGTTTGCGGCACGTAATGCGTTCACGTTGGGCAAACCATCGCCCAAGTCGCGTTCCGTCGTGCCGCAAATACAAGCGATCGCTCGGGCTTGCCCCAAGAGCGAGGCTTCATGCAATTCGAGGTGTGTGGCGTGTACCGCGACAAACTTGGGCCCCAACGCTCCTTCGTCCGCCAAAAGTTCGACCGGACGGCGTTTGGTCTCGGCCAAGCACGCCGCAATCTCGGCCGGTTGTTCAGCAACATGGGCGTGAAAAACCATCGCCTTCGACTGGGCGAATGCGGCAATGGGTTTCCAATACGAGGGCGGCACAGCCCGGACGCTATGGGCGGCAATGCCAATACGCACGCCATCGTCAGACGCCCAGTTTCGTTCGAGTTTTTCGACGTCCGCCAGCGATATCTCGAGGTTTGGATCGCAAAACCTGCGTTGGGCAGTTTCGGGCTCGCGGCCTGCACCTGCTCGTGCGTACACGACGCGAAACAATCCAATGCGCAGATTTTCGGCTCGTGCAGCCCGGATGACCTGATCCGCCATTACGGTTCGGTCGTCATAAGGCGTACCTCCGGCTTGGTGATGCACATAATGAAACTCGCCGACGGTGCGCACGCCTGCGAGATACAATTCGCGGTAAGCAATGCGCGAAATCTCGTAAATGGTTTCCGGCGTGAGCGAATCGGCGAGTGAATACATGGCCGTTCGCCACGACCAGAAGTCGTCCGTCGTTGCTCCGGAAGCGCGTTGCGCGTCACCTCGCATGGCGCGTTGAAATGCATGGGAGTGAGCAGTGGCGAGGGCCGGAAGGTGGAGTTTGTCCGTCATGAATATTCTCGGCAGTGAATCAAAGGATCAGGTTGTCAAAATCCCCAATTGAGCCGGGGTCGCTCAGGAGGTTTTGCATTGGGCATGACGTGAAAGGTTGCTCGAGCAAGTTGGGGCAATGCGCCGCAAGCTTGTTCGCCGAGATTGTTGGTTTCTTCTGGGTCAGCTCGCAAATCGAAGCAATGAAATTCGCCATCCCATTCGCGCGCCTGCACTTTGAGCGGCCCTTGCATCATACCCCAATTGCGAAATTCGCATCCCCACACGCCCGTGCAATTCGACAAGGGCATGGCTTGCAATGTGCGCTCGGGACGCGTGAGCGGATGTCCCGGCATACGTCGTCGAAATGGCGCCATCGATGGTTCATCCCAAAGCCCCATTAAATCGAGCAACGTAGGCCCGAGATCCAAGTGATAAACGTATTCGTTTTCTGCACTGCGAATACTGGCTTCTTCTTCGGGACTCAATGTATTCGGTGGTGCATCGATCCAGGTCGGGACGCGAATTTCTTCTTCATAAAGGGAGCTCGTGTGCCCAATTTGCCAATGATCGCGAAAACCTTCGCCATGATCGGACGTGTATACGACCACCGTGCGATTGCCTTTTTCTTGGGCCCGCACATGCGTCAGCAATCGACCAACCGCCATGTCCGAAAGATACACGACGTTTTTGTAGTAATTGAAAAACTGCGTATTGTCGTTGGGGCTCGTGCTGAACTTTGCCGGCTGATTGGGCGAATGCTCGGCTTCGTACACATAAGTAATGTGTACTTTCTAATAATGAACGACCGCAAAAAAGGGCTCTTCGAGTTTGTCCCAATCACGAAGGACCCGATCCGTGAGCAAACGATCGAATGCGCCAGCATCCAAATCGGCCATGGAATCAAGATGTGGACCAATGGCAAAATGGCGCGCTGGAATGTCTTGCATGTAGAGCCGAGCGT